>CAYYJM010000458.1:0-1622 GCA_964471755.1 uncultured Alcaligenaceae bacterium | reverse complement strand
TCCGCCGCCGGGCCGGCTTCTGGTCCCGGCTCGATCTTCACCACCGTGTAGCCCAACTGACGCGCACGTCGCTGCAACTGCTTCTCCTGACGCGCACGCACCTCCGCGACATACGCCTCCTCCTGCTGCTTGACGTAGTCGCCACCATACTTGAACAGGTGGTAGACGATCCGAGCCAGCTTGTGAGCCGTCGCCGTGATCGCCTTGGGGGGCGATCCCAGCCGCGACCGCTGACGACGAAGATACGCCCTCAGGTGGCTCGTGCTATACATCCGCGGAGGCCCTGGCCCGGCTCCAGGGCTCCAGACGAAAGGATCGGCTTCTCTTGTGATGGTCCGGCCGGGTCGGCTACAGTGAGCGCGTCACCCGACGCAGGAGACGAGCCATGAAACCGCCGCGAACTCGTAGCCGACCCACCGCACCGCCGACGCTCCACAACGGCGACCGGCTTTCGCAGCCGGAGTTCCATCGCCGCTATCAGGCGTACCCCGAGGACACGACGTTTGAACTCGTTGGAGGAGTCGTCTACATGGCCTCGCCCATGCGCGAGCCCCACGGGCTCTACACGTCGGAACTGAACCTTGTGCTTGCCCTGTACAAGGCCGCCACGCCTGGCGTGCTCGTGGCAGAGAACGTGACGACGATTCTCGGCGAGAACAACGAGCCGCAGCCGGACCTGGTTCTGCGTCTGCTGCCGGAGTGCGGCGGCCAGTCGCGGACGAACGAGAACGGCTATCTCGTCGGCGCGCCGGAACTCGTCGCCGAGGTCGCTCACAGCTCGATCGCCATTGATCTGCACGCCAAGCACGACGCCTACCTCGCCGCGGGAGTACAGGAGTACCTCGTACTCTGCGTCGAGGAGCAGGAGATCCGCTGGTTCCACTTCCCATCGAAGCGGCAGCTCAAGGCGGATAAGGCCGGCCTCTGGAAGTCGCGTGTCTTCCCGGGCCTGTGGATCGACGGAGCGGCCCTGCTGGCCCGCGATTCGGCCCGGCTGATCGCTGCCGTCCAGCAAGGGCTCGCCTCGGGGGACCACGCGAAGTTCGCCGCGAAGTTGCAGGCTCGACGGAAAGCGTGAGCGTGGGCACTCCTCGCCAACCGCGTGTACAATGGAAGACTGGCTCGTCTGGAGGAACTACCAAGCCGCCAATCGTTGCCGCTCCTGAGCAACTCGCCACGCTCTTCCAGCAGCTCGCCGAACGCTGGCGCGAGGAAACTCGCTACATCTCTTCCACGACGGAACTGGTCATGCACCCGGCGTACCAGCGGATCATCGGTCTCGGCCCGGCAGTGATTCCACTGATCCTGGCGGACCTGGCCCGGCAACCGGACCACTGGTTCTGGGCGCTGCGGGCCCTGACGGGAGAAGACCCTGTTCCGGCCGAGGCCCGTGGACGGGTGAAGGCGATGGCCGACGCCTGGTTACAGTGGGGACGAGAGAATGGGTATCTGGCATGAACCCGCTCGAACTTCTGTTCCCCGCCCTCGCGGTGACGGGATACCACATCACCAGCTCGTGTAGGGTGGGCCGAGCGCCAGCGAGAGCCCACCAGTCTTCACCGGGCGTGGTGGGCTCTCGCTGGCGCTCGGCCCCATACGCGCCAACTTAAGGCAGCCCGCCC
>CAYYJM010000457.1:0-1673 GCA_964471755.1 uncultured Alcaligenaceae bacterium | reverse complement strand
GATCTTCGAGCAGATCTGCCAGACGCTGGCCTACGCCCACAGCCAGGGGGTGATTCATCGCGATCTAAAGCCGGCCAACGTCATGGTCGGAGCCTTCGGCGAGGTCCAGGTCATGGACTGGGGGCTGGCGAAAGACCTGGCGAACCGCGAGCCGTCGGAAACTCTGGACAGGCGAGCCCCCCACGAAAGTGGGGGGAGTACCCGTCGGCAAACTCCCCCTACTTTCGTGGGGGGCTCGCCTGACGCCGGAGGCTCGTCCGACTCCGGCACCCAGGCCGGCACCGTCCTGGGCACCCTGGCGTACATGCCGCCCGAGCAGGCTCGCGGCGAGATCGACCGCCTCGACGAACGCGGCGATGTCTTCGGCCTGGGAGCCGTCCTGTGTGAGATCCTGACCGGCCGACCACCCTACACCGGCAAGACTCTGGATGAGATGCGCGGCCGAGCGATGGACGCCGACCTGACCGACGCGCTCGCCCGCCTCGATGCCTGCGGAGCCGACGCGGAACTGATCGCCCTGTGTCATCGCTGCCTGGCCGTGGAGCCAGACGATCGGCCGCGCGATGGTCGGGTCGTCGCCGAGGCGATGAGTGCCTACCTGGCCGGCGTTGCGGAACGCTTGCGTCAGGCCGAGATCGAGCGGGCCGCCAGCGAGGTCCGCGCCCGGGCCGAACGCGGCAAACGGCAGATGACGCTCGCCCTGGCCGGAACCGTTCTCGTCGTTCTGCTTCTGGGCGGCGGCACCTGGTTCTGGCTGCGCGAGGCGCGGCGGGCTCGCGTCGAGCAGACGGCCCGCGCGGTGATCGGGCCGCTCGACGAGGCCCGGTCGTCGAAGCAGCGAGCGGATCGCCTCACTCCTCGTACCCTGGCCGAGTGGCGCGAGGTGGAAGTACGCCGGAACGAGGCCCTGGCCGCCGGCTTGCAGGCCGAGCAGGCCCTGGCCGCCGGCGAGGCCGACGACGCGATCCGGGCCGCGCTGGAGGACCTGCTACCCGCGCTGCGAGCCGATACCGCGGCCGCCACGCGCAACCGGGCGATGCTCGACCGCCTCCACGCCATCAGCTACCTCGCCAACGACGCGCTCGATGACAACGACTTCGACTACTACCTGGTCCAGGCTGCCGATGATGGCCGCTTTCTTTATAGCGGCCGACGCAGTCAGGCCGAGTACGCCCAGGCGTTCCGTGACTTTGGCATCGATGTGGCCAAACAACCTCCGGAAGAACTGTCCGCGGCTCTCGATCGCGAACCGATTCGTGCGGCACTGGTCGAGGCCCTGATCGACTGGCTCCGGCTGACCGACCCCGGCCCGGAACGCGAACGACTCGACGCCCTGGTTCAGGTCGCCGAGAAGGAGCCGTTCCGCCACCGCGTCTTGCAGGCGGCTCGTTCTGCCGACCGGGCCGAGTTGCTGGCCCTGGCCGACATGGAGCGGACGACGAACCTGCCGCTGCCGCTTCTGCTGGTGCTGTCCGACGCGCTCTTCTTCGGGGAAGAGGCTCCGGCGGCGGTCGCACTACTGCGGCGTACGCAGACGGCCCGGCCCGGCGAGTTCTGGTTGTGCAACAAGCTCGGCGAGTACCTCATGTTCACGGGATCGCGCACGCCCGTTCGCGTGACCGAGGCGACGCGCTACTTCACGGCCGCCCTGGTCGTCCGGCCGGAGAGCCAGG
>CAYYJM010000456.1:0-1702 GCA_964471755.1 uncultured Alcaligenaceae bacterium | reverse complement strand
GATGAAGGTCGATCAGGGCAGCAAGCCGGAACGAGCCCGGCAGCAGTGGGAAGGCTCCATCCATGTCGGCCGCGACGAGTCGGGCGTCCTTTGAATCGACGGGGACGGCCCCATGTGCGAGGATCTGTTCCAGCAGGTCGTCGAGTTTCTCGGCCGTCGCGGCGCGGACCGCGATCCGGGCCCGGCTCTGGTCCTCCTGCCGCTGGCCGATCTGGATGTCCTTGATCTCGTACGATCCGCCGCGTGTCACGATCTCGTCCAGGACCTTGGGCAGCAGCAGCGAGTCGATGATGTGCCCATGGATTTCGACTTCCTCGACGAACGGGTGATCGACCGGGCTGCTCGGCTTCATCACTGTCTCCTTCGTGGGCGTTCTACCTTGATTGTACTCTGCTGGCGTCAATCCCGGGCGAGTCGCCCCGTCCGCAGCACCTCGACCAGCTGATCGAGAGCATCCTCCGGCAAGTCCGCAGCCATCAGGTTGTCCACCGTCTCTTCGATGGGATACTCGATCCGCTTCAGTTCGACGGAGAAGCCTTCCAGCACGGCGTAGGAGGCTCGCGGATCGCCGTCTCGCGCCTGCCCGACGCTCCCGGGATTGATGACCAGCGTCTGCCCGACCTCCAGCACATAGGGAATGTGCGTGTGGCCGACGCAAACGACGTCGGCCTCGACCTGCTGCAATCGCCGCTGCCAGAAATCGACCTCGGCCGGGGCAAATTCGTCCAGCGGATCGCGTGGCGTGGCGTGGACCAGGAAGAATCGCTTCTCGTCCAGCGTCGTCATCCGGGTGAGCGGCAGGGTCGCCAGGTAGCGAAATTCCGATTCTCCCAACCGCTCGCGTGACAGCCGACGGGTCACGTTGGACAGGTGGCGGTAGCCGGTCCCGCTGGCGTTGACGACGTTCTGGGCCACGTTGTGATCGTGGTTGCCGCGCACGGCGTACGTCGCCTGAATCCGGGCCCAATCGACCACGGGGCCAGGGTCCGGGCCGTAATCGACCAGGTCGCCCACCATCAGGCAGACGTCGTGAGGTTCCTGGAGAACGGCTTGCAGGGCCGCCCAGTTGGCATGAATGTCGGCGAGCAGGAGGATACGCATGAGGCCAACCGCGAAAGTGACCGGGGTGGAAACTTGACGGCACCCGTTCCGGTGGAGTATACCGGAGTAGTTCGTGGCTGGTCGAGGGAAACCGAGCCCGAGTCGAGACTTTGGGGAGGTTGAAGTCATGGCCGCCGAGAAATCGTCTCGCCGCCTACCGCTGCGTGATCTGCTCACCGATGCCGAGCGACGCACCCGGGCGGCTGTCGAAATGATCACTACCCAGTTGCTTCAGCACGTCGCCGATCTGCGTGACCTGTCCCGCGGCCAGCAGCGCAAGAAGGGGCCGGCCTCGATCATCGCCCTGCTGCATGCCATCGACCGTGTCGTGGAGGACGCCAGCGACCTGAGCCGGCCGCTCGACGAACTGCACGCCGAGCTGGAGGAGATCCACGAACACGCCAACCGCGAACGGTTCAACCGGTGACCGTTTCGGGCCGGTTCCGGAGGCATCGAGGACGCCGTGAAAAAATCGTTGAACCCTTTCGAGGAAGACCGCGTCTAAAGATTTGTCACTTGAGCGGTCATCTGAAAGGGTAACCGCTAGTTCTTTGACAACTTGGTAAGCAGCGAGGCGTTGCGTGTCGAGGTGCTGCGTGCA
>CAYYJM010000455.1:0-1750 GCA_964471755.1 uncultured Alcaligenaceae bacterium | reverse complement strand
GACGCCGCGTGTCGTGCGGAGCGGGCCGACCGACCAGTTCGGCGGCTGCGCGCTTCGCTGCGGATCGAGTGTCACCAGGCGGATGGCGGGCGAACTGCGGTAGTCGTCACGTCGGCGGGCGGCCCGGTCCTGGCTGGCGAGAACCTCCCAGTGCAGATGCGTGTTCGCGTCGGCGTAGCCGGACTTCTGGCCATCCGTCAGCACGATGACGTCGCGCGTCGCCCGATTGCTCTCCTTGAGCAGGTCGCGGGCGGCGGCCAGGGCGGCGGGAGCGTCGCAACTCCCCTCGGGAGCCGGCAGCGCGGCGAGGGCCTGGCGGACGCGCTCGTGATCGACCGTCGGCGCGAGCAGGACGATCGGCTGTTCGCGAGCCTCGATCAGGCCGACGCTGTCGCCGGCTTGCAGTTCGTCGAGCAGGCCCTTCGCCCAGGTCACCGCCGCCTGCTGGGCCGTCTCCGCGCCCGCCGACGTGAGGCAGCCCATGCTCGCCGAGCCATCGACGACCAGGACGAGATCGCGCGTCGGCCGACTGCCGGGCACATCGACCATGCGCGTCAGGAACGGGCCGGCCAGGCCGACGACGAGCAGGGCGATGAGGCCCATGCGCAAGAGGAGCAGCAGCAGATCCTCGATGAAGACCTTGCGGCGAGTCTTTTTGGTCTGATCGAGGAAGCGCATCGCCGCCCAGTCCACGACCTCGTAGCGCCGTCGGTTGAGCAGGTGAATGAGGATCGGCAGCACCACGGCGGCGAGGCCGATGAGCAACCAGGGCAGATGGAAAGCGAACGGCATGACGGCTCCTAGCGACGGCCCTGCCGGCGCGTCAGGTAGACGCCCAGCGCTCGCTCGATTGGTTCGTCGGTACGGATCAGGTGGTAGTCCACCTGGCTACGGTTGCAGACGTCGCGCAACTCGGTGCGGAAGCGCTCGAAGTTGGCCTGGTACTCCTTGCGGAGCCGGGCCGGATCGACGAGCAGACGATGCGCGGACGATTCCAGGTTGCGGAACTGCGTCAGCTTGTGGAACGGCAGATCGAATTCCTCCGGGGCGAGGATGTGGAACAGCAGCACCTCATGTCGGCAGTGCCGGAGATGGCGCAGGGCGAGCATCAGGGCCGGCACGTCGTCGAAGCAATCGCTCAGGAGGATGACCAGGCCGCGTCGGCCGAGTTGCTCGGCCAGGCGGTTCCAGAGCGGAGCCAGGGCCGTCTCACCGCCGGGCGTCGTCGCTTCGAGTGTCTGCGCGATCTGGAGTAGTTGCTTCGACGAGGAACGCGGCGGCACCTGCGAACGGAGCTGCGTGTCGTGTGTCACCAGACCGACGGCGTCACGCTGGGTGAGCATCAGATACGTCAGGGCGGCGGCCAGGTGCTGGGCGTAGTGAAACTTCGACGGATGCTTGCCGGCGTAGGCCATGCTGCCGCTGGCATCGACGACGAGGGTCGCGCGGAGGTTCGTCTCTTCCTCGAATTCCTTGATGTAGTAGCGATCGGTCTTGGCCAGGGCTCGCCAGTCGATGCGGCGGATCTCGTCGCCGGGGTAGTACTGGCGATGCTCGGCGAACTCGACGCTGTAGCCCTTGTAGGGGCTCTTGTGCAGGCCGGTGAGGAAGCCCTCGACCAGGCCGCGCGCGAGCAGGGCGAGCCGGCCGTAGCGGGCCAGCGAGGTCGGATCGATCTGCAAGCGTGTGTGGGACATGGAGGTCTCCGGGCGAGCGTGGGGCGTCAGCCCCATGAGTGTCTTCATCCGGA
>CAYYJM010000454.1:588-1770 GCA_964471755.1 uncultured Alcaligenaceae bacterium | reverse complement strand
ACGTGGCCGCCCTGGAACGCGACCTGGCCGAGGCGAAGGCCGGCCTGGCGAAGCGACTCGGCGAGGAGTGGTTCTTCCAGCCGTGGTTCCAGTACACGCTCTTCGGCCTGCTCTTCGTCGGCTTCGCGATCAAGCTGCCGGTGGTGCCGCTGCACACCTGGCTGCCGGCCGCCCACGTCGAGGCTCCGACGCCGGTGAGCATGATCCTGGCCGGCGTCCTGCTCAAGCTCGGCGGCTATGGCCTGCTCCGCATCGCCTATCCGATCTGTCCCTGGCCCGCCGAGCAACTCGCCTTCTGGATCGGCCTGATCGCCGTCATCAGCATCGTCTACGGGGCCCTGGTGGCGATGGCCCAGGACGATCTGAAGAAGCTCGTCGCCTACAGTTCAGTCAGCCACATGGGCTACGTCCTGCTCGGTCTGTCGGTCTGGACGACGGCCGACCGGGCGGCGTACTGGTCGTGGGGAATGAACGGAGCCCTGTTCCTGATGCTGGCTCACGGCGTCAGCTCGGCGGGCATGTTCTTCCTCGCCGGCGTGATCGCCGAGCGGGTCAAGCATCGCCGACTCGACCTGATGGGCGGCCTGACCGAGCCGATGCCGATCACGGCCGGCATCAGTGCGTTCGTCTTCTTCGCGGCGATGGGCCTGCCGGGGCTGTGCAGCTTTATCGGCGAGTTCATGGTCGTCGTCGGAGCCTGGAACGCCAACCGTGTCTTCGCCCTGCTCGCCCTCGGGACGACGCTCCTGACGGCCGGCTACATTCTCTGGACGCTACAGCGGGTCTTCCTGGGGCCGAACACGCGCTTCAAGGACGCCCCGGACACGTCGCCGCGAGAGATGTTCGTTGGCGTGGTCCTGGCGGCACTGTGCGTGCTGCTCGGCGTCTGGCCGTCGCTCTTCCTCGACTGGATGGAACCGAGCGTCACCGGCCTGATTGATACGCTCGTCCGTCTCCCCGGCTGATCCGAGGACTCCGCGATGTCGTTTGATCTCGACGCTCTGCTGGCCCCCCTCGGGCCCGACACCCTGGCCCTGCTGCCGGAGTGTCTGCTCGTTGTCAGCATCGTCGTGCTGCTGCTGGGCCGGCTCCTGCCCGGTCTGCGTCGGCTCCACGCCGGCTGGCTGGCCCTGCCGCTCCTGGCCGGCATCATCGCCCTGGCCGGCTGGCAGTGGACCGAGC
>CAYYJM010000454.1:0-578 GCA_964471755.1 uncultured Alcaligenaceae bacterium | reverse complement strand
TCGAGGAGCTGGAACCGCGCCTGTTCTCCTTCAACAGCCCCTTCGGCGCGTGCCCCGCCTGTTCGGGCCTGGGGGAGCTCATGCGCATCGACCCCGACCTGGCCGTGCCCGACCCGAGCCTCAGCCTCAGCGGCGGGGCCATCGCCCTGGCCGGCTGGCAGTGGACCGAGCCGATGACGCAGCGGACGCTGTTCTCCGGCCTGCTGTCGTTCGACCGGCTGGCCCTGTTCCTGCGGCTATTCCTGCTCGTCTTCGCCGCCCTGACGATCCTGCTGGCGATGCTCTCCGGTCTGGTCAACCGCGAGGACTCGGCCGACTTCTGCACGCTGATCCTCGGCGCGACCTTCGGTATGATTCTCATGGCAGCGTCCTGTCATCTGCTGATGCTGATCCTGGCGATCGAGATGGCCAGTCTGCCGAGCTACGCCCTGGTGGGGTATCTGCGAGCCGATCGCAAGGCAGGCGAGGCGGCGCTGAAGTACGCCGTCTATGGAGCCGGGGCGATCGGTGTGATGCTCTATGGGACGAGCCTGGTGGCGGGGCATTACGGCACCGGCTCGGTGCCGCACCTGGCGGTG
>CAYYJM010000453.1:0-1840 GCA_964471755.1 uncultured Alcaligenaceae bacterium | reverse complement strand
GGAACAGACCGTCGGTCGTCGCGAAGCGTACGCTCTTCCCCTGCGGCATGGGCTGGCCACGCGGAATGACGAAGAGCGGCTTCTCCAGGAAGATGCGCGGAATCAGACCGAAGTAGCGACGACGCAGGTACAGGCGAAGACTCCCGGCGGAGATAGCCACCAGGAACGGCACGCTACAGTGCAGCAACAACCCGTACCAGAACAGCGTCACGAATCCACTCCTCAGGTGTCGAACTTGCTGACAATCACGGAGATATTCTGTCCACCAAAGCCGAAACTGTTGCTCAGGCAGTGGCGCACGGCCTTCTGCCGGGCCTGGTTCGGGATGTAGTCCAGATCGCATTCCGGGTCGGGCGTTTCGTAGTTGATCGTCGGCGGCAGAACCCCGTGGTGCATGGCCGCCACGCAGGTGATCAGCTCGACCGCACCGGCGGCCGCGATCAGATGGCCGAGCATGCTCTTGCTCGACGACACCGGCACCCGAGGAGCGAAGGTCCCGAAGACCTGTTTGATGGCGATGGTCTCGACCAGGTCGTTGACCTTCGTGCTGGTGCCGTGCGCGTTGATGTAGCCGATGTCCTGCGGGGTGAGCCCGCTCGACTCGATGGCCTGCCGCATGCAGGCGATGGCTCCACGGCCTTCCGGGTGACAGTCGGTTGTCCGGAAGGCGTCGCTGGTGCTGCCGTAGCCGGTGACCTCCGCCAGGATCGGCACACCACGCCGGCGAGCATGCTCGAGTTCCTCCAGAACGAGCATGCCGGCTCCTTCGCCGAGGACGAAGCCGTCACGGGTCAGATCGAACGGACGAGACGCCTTCTGTGGAGCCTCGTTCCGCTTCGACAGGGCCGTCAGCAGGTTGAACCCGGTCACGCCCATCGGATGAATCATGCTGTGCGAACCGCCGGACAGGACGATGTCAGCGTCGCCGTGGCGGATCATCTCGGTCGCCTCGCCGACGGCCTGGCTACCGGCCGCACAGGCCGTCAGGCAGGTGTAGTTCGGCCCTTGCAGATCGAACGCACGAGCCACGTGACCACACGTCGTGTGCAGTTCCTGCTCGGCCTCGCGGGCACCGCTGAACGTCGTCAGGCCGGCCGTGCAGAACGACACCGTATCCAGGTTTCGGCTCTGCGGCAGCACATGACGCGAGAGCAGCCAGTTGAGTTGGTGGAAATCCTGACTCCCTTCACCGGCACCGATGTAGACGCCGATCCGGGTGCGATCCAGGCTCGCGTTCGTGTCCAGGCAGTGAGCCGCCTCCAGGGCCTGACGAGCTGCGCCCAGAGCAAAGAGCGTGTTGAAGCCGCAGTTCTCGTAGCGTTCCGGATTCGGAACCCACTTGCCCAGTTCGTAGCCATGCACCTGGGCGGCGAAGGTGGTCGGAAACGTGCGAGCGTCGAAATGCCGGATCGGGCCGACGCCACTCTTGCCGGCGATCTGATTCTGATACATGGCCTGGACGGAGTGCCCCAGCGGAGTGATGGCTCCCATCCCGGTGATGACAACGCGCCGCCGCATGATTCGTGGGCCTCCCTGGAAACTCAGGTTGCACTTCCATTCGTCGCAGAGGTCGAGGATGCCCCGCCCTCCTGCCAGTGACGCACGACGACCGCACCACACTGCCCCATGGGGGTGAAGCCGATCTTGAGAAAGGCCGGCTTCTCGATCGGACGCGGGGCTCCCGTATGCACTCGTACCGGACAGTCCGGATCGGCCGTCTCATGGTTGAGCGTACCAGGCAACTGGCCGTGCTGCTGGGCCATCAGACTGAAGCCCAGTTCGGCCACGGAGCCGCCCGCTCCGAGATGACCGATGTTGCTCTTGTAGGCCACCACGGGCG
>CAYYJM010000452.1:1095-1870 GCA_964471755.1 uncultured Alcaligenaceae bacterium | reverse complement strand
CCTTTGGCGGCGAGTACGCCTCACGCCTCAGCTTCTTCGCCTTCTTCAACAGCGTGGACGAACCGAGCCTCGAACTGGCAACGCCCGGTCAGCTGCGCCTCCGCAAGGATATCCGGGACCGTCTCGCCGTGCTGGAACCGCTTCGCAAGCGACTCGATCCGAAGGAAGGCGAACGGCTCATGAAGTGGGAAGGCAGCCTGACGCCACAGACGCGAGCCGCCCTGCCGGCCGAGATTCGGACCATCCTCGCCATTGCGATCAATGGCCGTAACCCGATGCAAGAACGTGCCCTGCGGCAGGCATTCCGGGACAGCGACCAGGCCGCACACGTCGTCGCCGGCCTGGCCGGCCCGTGGAGCCTGGCCATGAACGCGGACCTGCTCATCGCTCGCCGACAGAACGACGACGAGGTCGAGACACTCCAGGCAAAGATGCCGCGAATCACGACGACGATGGTCGTGCGCGAACGCAAAACGCCCCGACCGACGATGATCCTCCTCGGTGGCGACTTCACACGACCGGGCGCGGCCGTGACTCCAGGCACGCCGGCCGTGCTGCCGCCACTGACGAGCCAGAAGGCGGGCCGCCTCGACCTGGCCCGCTGGCTGGTCGATGGCCAGAATCCGCTGACCGCCCGCGTCGTGGTCAACCGCTTCTGGCAGGGGTACTTCGGCCTGGGTCTGGTCGAGACGGAGAACGACTTTGGCACCCAGGGCACGCCGCCGACGCACCCCGAACTGCTCGACTGGCTGGCGTGCGAACTCGTGTCCCCGGC
>CAYYJM010000452.1:0-1085 GCA_964471755.1 uncultured Alcaligenaceae bacterium | reverse complement strand
TGGAGCATGAAGCAGATCCACCGACTCATCGTGACCAGCGCGACGTATCGCCAGGCATCGATCGCCCGGCCCGATCTGAAGACGCTCGATCCACGCAATCGGCTCCTGGCCCGACAGAATCGCCTGCGGCTCGACGCCGAGATCGTCCGTGACGTGGCCCTGTCAGCGAGCGGCTTGCTCAATCAACAGGTCGGTGGTCCGGGCGTTCATCCGCCGCAGCCGGCCGGCGTCTACAGCTTCACGCAGATCCCACGCGACTGGCGGACGAGCGAGGGCCGGGATCGCTACCGGCGTGGCATGTACACCTACTTTCAGCGTTCGGCTCCGTATCCGAGCCTGACCGTCTTCGACACGCCGGACGCCACCTTCGCCTGCACGCGGCGAAATCGCTCGAACACGCCGTTGCAGGCCCTGACGCTGCTCAACGATCAGGGCTTCTTCGAGTTCGCCCGGGCGCTCGCCGTCCGGATGCGGCAGGACGGGCCAGCCGACGATGCCGGCCGCCTGGACTTCGCCTTCCGCCTCTGTGTTGGTCGATCGCCGCAACCCGACGAACGAGACGTGCTGATGCGTCTGCTGGCCCGCGAGCGGGCCGCCCTGACGGATGACGATGCCTGGGTGATGGTCGCCCGTGTGCTGCTCAACCTGGATGAGTTCATCACTCGCGAGTGATCCCCATTTAGCCGCCGGCTTGCCGGCGGGTATTCGCGACGAGGACCGCCGGCAAGCCGGCGGCTAAATGAAGACATCTCACCGGCCCGGTTGCTATCTATAATACAGCTTCGATTCAGGAGGTGGGCAGGCGACGCGCACAGGAGGACGGGCGGCATGTCTGGGACGTACGACGCGATCATTCTCGGAGCCGGGCACAATGGCCTGGTCACCGCCTGTTACCTGGCCCGCGCTGGCTGGAAGGTCCTCGTCCTGGAACGCCGACCCGTCGTCGGCGGTGCGTGCGTCACCGAGGAGAACGTCTTTCCCGGCTACAAGGTTTCGACCGCCGCCTACGTCAACAGTCTGTTTCGGCCCGAGATCATTCGCGATCTGAAGATGAAGGAACACGGCTTCGAGCTGCTCGAACGGCG
>CAYYJM010000451.1:0-1903 GCA_964471755.1 uncultured Alcaligenaceae bacterium | reverse complement strand
AGTGGGGGGAGTTCCCGCCCTGCAAACTCCCCCCACTTTCGTGGGGGGCTCGCCTTCTCACCGATGCTCCCCGTTCTCCTGCTGCATCAGCGTCTGGAGCAGGTCCGGCGAGATGTTCAGATTGCCGACCTTGGCGGCGTTGGCGGCGATCTCCTGGAAGGCCATCGCGACCATCAGACGCGGATCAACGTTCCGGGCCGCCAGCACCTGCAGCGACTTGGGATCGAGCTGCGTCAGCGGCTTGAGCGTCGCCTCGATGGCATGAGCCTGGGCATCGGCCCGTGTCTTGCTGTTCTCGGCCTCCGTGGCGACGAGTTGACGCCGTTGCTCCTCCAGGGCGATCTGGCCGGCCAGGCGCGTCTCCTCGATCTCGCGCTGCTTCGTCTGGACGGCGACCTCTGTGGCCAGTTCCGCCTCGCGGATCGTCCGCTCCTGGAGAACGGCGTTGTTGCGCCGCTGGTAGATCGCGTCGTCCGCCTCGCGGAGCAGACGTTCGCGGGCCTCGGCCTCCAGGGCCTTGGCCGTCTCCGGCGTCGGCTTGATGGCCAGGATGGCGAAGCCGAGCAGTTTCACGCCGAGCGACTCCAGTGCGGCCGACGAGCCGAGCGTGTCGCGGACACGCTGGGCGATCACGTCCAGTTCGATCAGGGCCGTTCGCATCGGCCGGGACTGAATTTCCGCCCGCGTCGCCGTCTGGGCCGCGTGCGTGATTCGTGGCGGCAGCTTGTCGGGGTCCTCGGTCAGGTACTTGCCGGCGCGATCGATTCGGTAATCGAGCAGGGCGGCCAGCCGGTCCGGGTCGGTCACCTGGAACGTCAGATGGCCCTGGACGGTGACGGCCTGGAAGTCGGCCGTCACCTCGTTGAAGATGAACGGCACGTCGGTGCTGCCGACCGGGACGGCCGCCAACTGCGTGAACGGCGCGAAGTAGAAGAACGACAGCCCGACGCCCTTGCGCTTGACCCGCCCCCCGGCATGCTGCATCACATACGTCGTGGGGGCTCCCTTGTAGTAGCGAATGCCGAGCATGGACAATCCTCCTGCGAGCGGAAGCCCGCGATCGGGTGGACTCTCTCCCCTTGCATCCTACTCCTCAGTAAGTGTATAGTCAACGCAAACGAGGGATTTCGATGGCGCGTAGGAAGTACAGCTACGACTGGCCGAGGCCGGCGGTGACGGTGGACATCGCCCTGTTCACGGTGGCCGGGGCGCTGACGAATCTGCGCTTGCAGGTGCTGCTCATCGAGCGCGACGAGCCGCCATGGAGCGGTCTGTGGGCGTTGCCGGGCGGCTTCGTGCGCGAGAACGAGGATCTCCCCGCAGCGGCCAGTCGTGAGCTGGAGGAGGAAGCCGGCATCGGTGACGCCTGGCTGGAGCAGGTCGAGGCCGTCGGCACACCGGGCCGGGACACCCGCGGCCATGTCATCACGGTCGTCTACATGGGTCTGACGGCCGGCGATCGTCACGAGCTGAAGCCTCGCGGCGACGCGCGGGCGGCGCGGTGGTTCGATGTCGTCGGTCCAGAGCCGTTACCGACGCTGGCGTTCGACCACGCTCTACTGCTCGACAGGGCGGTGGCCCATCTGCGCCGGCGTCTCGGCGAGACACCGGCGAGCTGCTTCGAGTTGCTGCCGGAGGCGTTGACGCTGAGCGAATTACAGTTGCTGGTCGAGGCGAGCTAGGGCAAGCCAGTGGATCGTCGTAACTTCCGGCGAAAGGTGCTGGAAGACGGCCTGGTGACACCGGCCGAGGGAACGCGCCGCGAGGGAGCGCATCGGCCGGCACAACTGTATCGGTTCCACAGCGACCCGACGAGCCCCCGGCGATCCCAGGCGAGCCCCCCACGTTAGTGGGGGGAGTTTGCCGTGCGGGAACTCAGGCGAGCCCCCCACGAAAGTGGGGG
>CAYYJM010000450.1:0-2086 GCA_964471755.1 uncultured Alcaligenaceae bacterium | reverse complement strand
CATCGTCGCGTCCTTGAGCCGACGCAGATCGTCGATATCGTACAGAACCGTGCGGTCGCCATCGTGGATGGCCGGGTCGAAATCACGCGGCACGGCGATGTCCAGGATGACCACCGGATGGTCGCCACGCCGGCTGCGGCGCAGCGACTGCACGCGATGCCAGCGTTCGGCATCGACGACCACTTCCGGGGCTCCGGTCGTACTCAGCACGATGTCGGCCGCGACGAGAGCATCGTCGAGTTGTTCCCAGGCGACCGATTCGCCGCAGCAGCCGGCCGCCACCGTCCGGGCCTTCTCCGGGCTGCGGTTGGTCACCAGAATCCGGTGCGGCTCCAGGGCCTGGAGGTGCTTCAGCGTCAGTTCGCCCATCTTGCCCGCGCCGATGACCAGGACGGTCTTGTCGCCGAAATGGTCGAAGACCTGCTTG
Source organism: uncultured Alcaligenaceae bacterium (assembly GCA_964471755.1). GTDB lineage: Bacteria > Planctomycetota > Planctomycetia > Gemmatales > Gemmataceae > CAYYJM01. Next base: position 1,659 of record CAYYJM010000450.1, on the reverse strand, counting down.
ACGTAGGCGACGGCGGCACTGGAGACGGAGACCTGGCCCCGAGCGATGCCGGTCTCGGTTCGCACCCGGCGGGCGACCTGGCGAGCATGGCGGAACAGGGCATGCAGGATCGGCCCGACGCTCGCTTTCTCCTGGGCGAGGTCGTACGCCGACTTGACCTGGCCGGCGATCTGGCCCTCGCCAAGGATGAGGCTGTCGAGGCTGGCCGACACCTTGAACAGATGGCGGACCACGTCGCCCTGATCGAGAGCGTACAGGTGGGAGCGAAGGCCGTCGGCCTCCTGACTGTGGAATTCGGCCAGGAAGCGGATCAGACCGTCGGCGGTGAGAGCCTCGCGGTCGCTGGGGGCGCGGTCGAGGGACTGGGCGAGGTACAACTCGACGCGGTTGCAGGTGCTGAGGATGACGGCCTCGCACTCCAGACGCGTGGTGAGCTGTTCCAGGGCGCGCGGGAGCTGCTCCTTGTTAAAGGCGAGCTTCTCGCGGACGGCGACCGGCGTGGAGCGGTAGCTGCACCCGAGTGCAAGGAGTTTCATGGCAGTGGCCCCCCGAGCAGGGCCTCGTGGGGCGTGCAGTTATCGGTCCGGAGGACGCGACCCATCGGAACCATCTCGCGCCGAAGGAGGGAACGACGCTTTCAGTCTATCCGATCGGACGCGGGAAGGCGAGCGCTGAACTCGGGAGAAGCGTTTCAGAACGCGAAACAGCACCAGGTTCAACGTCCCGTCCCGGGCATCATCGCCCCGGTCGGATGCGCCAGCGACAGGCAGACCAGCATCAGGCCGAACGTCACGATCGTCAGGTAGGCCGTCTGCCGACCGCCGAGTTGTTCACGCCAGCGCAGGAACAGCAACAGCGCGAACACGACCCACAGCACCAGACTGCCCAGCACACGCGGATCGGTCCAGCCAGCCGCCTGTTCGCCGGGACTGATCTGCATCACAAGGCCGAGCAGCATGCCGACCGTCAGGATCGGAAACGTCCAGACGATGGCCCGCCGAACCAGGATCTCCAGGCGTTCGGCATTGAGCAGATTGAAGCCGGAACCGGGCAGCGTCTTGGCCCGCAGTCGAGCCGCCTGCACCAGATACATCACGCTGGCCAGGAAGCCGAGAGCCAGGCCAACGCTGGCCGCCAGCAGCAGCCACTTGTGCAGCTGGGCGAAGACCTTCTCGCTCTCGAACAACGCCCCCTGCGGCGGGCGCGGGAACAGCAGCGCCAGCAGAATCAGGCCAACGATCAGCGGCAGCGTGAAGACGCCCCAGGCGAGCTTCGGGCTTTGTAGTGTGCCGAAGAGATAGAACAGGGCCAGCACCCAGGCGACGGCCAGCAGCCAGCCGCCCTGCCAGGAGAGGTCCGGCTTCTGAACGCCGAGGTAGATCGTCTGGGCGATCAGACCCGCGATGCCGAAACCGAGACTGAGCCAGCGCAGAGCGCGGTGCTGAAAGCGCTGAAAGGCCACGTCCAGGCCGAGGGCCGTGGAGAAGCTGGCCAGAATACAGACGAAGTTGACGCGTTCCATGAGGATCGTCTTGCGCCGGGGCGGTGTCATCGACAGGTATTCTACCGATCGGACAACGAAGGCGACAAGGAGCCGATTGCTTGATCCGTCAGAGCCGCGCACGCAGCGAGGCCGCAGGCCGAGCGGAGTAAGCGCAC
>CAYYJM010000449.1:0-2091 GCA_964471755.1 uncultured Alcaligenaceae bacterium | reverse complement strand
AGCGGCCTCCCGAGGCAACTGACTGCAGACAGGGGAGGCGACGCAGGGTGGATCGGCCTCCGATGAAGGAGCCTCGGAAAATCGAGCGTCAACGGTCTCTTCTCGAACGAAGCGATCCAGATCGGCCAGGGAGTCGAACACCAGTTCGTTGAACGTGATCTCGACGCCATCCTCGATTCCCTGGCCGAGGTCGCCGCAGCGTGCCACCTTCCGAACACCGGCGAAGACCCAGTTCGCGGGTCGGCCGCCCCAGCGAAACGTGCCGTCGTCGTCGCCTTCGTCGTCCCGGCCACGGCGGTCGGCCTTTTCCAGGGCTTGATCGTCGTCATCGGCCTCGATCAGGACGATGTTCTCCCAGGTCGGGTAGTGTGGTTGTCGGCCGTCCTTGAATCGGACGTACAGGACAAGGTGTGCGACGTACCAGCTCATCGCCCGGGCCTCCGTTTACGAACGTTCCGGCAGCGCAGATACTCCTGAGCCCGGATGACCTTGCGCACCCGCTCGGTATCGCCAGCAGTCCGGGCCTGGACGAGCATGTCGGCGAGGACATCGCAGACATGCTGGCCGGAGCGCTGGGCTTCCCGTTTCGCTTCGTCCGTGACTTCATTCTCACCGGATTCCTGGCTTTTCGTCATCGGGTGGACGCCGTGAGGAAGCAAGGCTCACCTTCTGACCCTACCGCGCCGGATCGGTCCTCGCAAGGGAAGCGTCCACCGGAACGAACGTCCGAGGTGGCCATCGAGCGGGCAGTTCTTGACACGGGAGCCGACCCACGGTGATCGCCAGGAGGTGGAACGGGAAGTCAACGCCACCTACCCGGGCTCCTGAACGAATCAGTCGCCTCGTACCAGCGGCCAAATCGCCAGCAGTCCCAGCAACGGTCCCGGAGCCAGGACCCAGACGCAACGCGCTCCCCAGCCGGTCAGGCCCAGCACCAGCGGAATCGACGCCACGGTGATCAGGAAACCGACACTGTTCTGGATCGCCAGGGCGCTGCCGACCGTCCCAACCGGAGCGGCCTTCGCCGACAGGGCCGAGAACTGCGGCGAATCGGCCACGACGACCACGCCCCAGAGCAGCAGCGCCGCCAGCACCAGCCACGCCGGCAGATCCACCAGCAGCGGGTAGACGAGACACAGCGTGCCCGACAGGGCCAGGGCGACGAACGCGACTCGGGCGCTGCCGAGACGGGCACTCAACCAGCCGCCGACGACACAGCCCGGCGCGCCCATCGCCAGGACGGCCCCGGTCAGCAAGGGCACCGTCGCCGGGTGGTCCCAGCCATGCCGGACGGCAAGCCCGGTCAGAAGGAACGGCACGAGATTCCAGAAGGCGTACAGCTCCCACATGTGGCCGAAGTAACTCAGGGCCGACGCCCGGAAGGCCGGCACGCGAAACGCCTCGACCACCGCCCCTGGTCGCAGCGGTCCCGATCGTGGCAGGTGTGGTCCATCGCCCTGGAGCAGGACGAGCAGCCCGCCGACGAGGGCGAGCAGTGATGACGTGAGGATGACCGCCTGCCAGGGCCAGTCGGCTCCGAGGCCGCGGACCAGGTGCGGCGTCGCCGTGCCGAGCGTCAGGGCTCCGACGAGCCAGCCGAGGGCCGCTCCCGCACGCTCGGGCTCCCAGCTGACGACGAGCTTCATGCCGAGAGGATAGATCCCGGCCAGGGCCAGGCCGGTCGCGAACCGCCAGGGCCAGGCCGAGGTCGCATCCCAGGCCAGCAGGGCGAAGCCGGCATTGACGGCCGCACCGACGACGGCACAGACGGCGAAGACCCGACTGGCGGCGAACCGATCGGCCAGGCCGCTCAGCGCGAACAACAGCGTGCCAGCGATGAAGCCGAGTTGCACGGCCAGGGCCAGGCCGCTGAGCTGCGTCTCCGCGACGTTCCAGACCCGAGCCAGGTCGCGCGCCGCTCCCTGGCCGCTGAACCACAACGACGTGCCCAGCAACTGGGCCAGCACGATGACGAAGACGGGACGGATCACGCGATGGTTCCCGAGAGTCGGCGTGGTTTATCAGAGCCGCGCACGCAGCGAGGCCGCAGGCCGAGCGGAGTAAGCGCACCACGACCTGCACATCAGGGCG
>CAYYJM010000448.1:1743-2096 GCA_964471755.1 uncultured Alcaligenaceae bacterium | reverse complement strand
GGCGGTGGCGCTCCCGCCCACCCTACATTCAACGGAGCATCGGCAGGCCTGCGCTGTGACGAACCCTGAATCGTATCGGGCATCGGTGGCGCTCCGGATCGCCCTGCATTTGGCCGCAACTTCGGGGATGCACCCACCCCAGCCGGCGAGCCTGGGGCTGACGCCGCACGCTCGCCTTGACTACAATAGCAGCATGTACCGGGTGACACGCGAACTGTCGTTCTGTTATGGCCATCGCTTGCTGGAGCATGCCGGCAGGTGCAAGCACGTCCACGGCCACAATGCTCGGGTACTCATCACCCTGGAACGTGAGCAACTCGACGGTCAGGGCATGGTCGTCGATTTCGGTCGGC
>CAYYJM010000448.1:0-1733 GCA_964471755.1 uncultured Alcaligenaceae bacterium | reverse complement strand
CTCAAGAAGGTCGTCGGCTCCTGGCTTGACGAACAGTTCGACCACAAGCTCATCCTGCAGGTCGGCGATCCGCTGGTGCCGGTGCTGCGCGAGGTGGGCGAGACGTTCGTCACGATTGCGGAGCCGCCGACGGCCGAGGTGCTGGCCCGGCTCATCTTCGAGTTCGCCGCCGGACAGGGCTTTCCCGTGGTCGAGGTCGTTCTCTGGGAGACCGAGAACTGCCAGGCGGCTTACCGACGTTGACACGTTGCCGGCATTCGCTGTATTCTCCGTATACCACAAAGATTCCTCTCCCACTGTTCCCCACTCCATCTTCCCTCAAGGAAGTCGTGCCCATGCCTGTAGTTCGTGGTTGGTTCGCGGTCTTCGCGACGCTGTGTCTGTTCGTGGCCCCGCTGCGGGCCGATCCGTATTCCTCGCTTTTCATCTTTGGTGACAGCCTGAGCGACCCCGGCAACGCCTACACGGCCAGTGGCGGGAGCTACCCGCCGGCCCCGCCGTACTGGCAGGGGCGCTTCAGTAATGGCCCGACCTGGGTCGAGCAGTTCGCGGCGAACCAGGGCCTGGCGGCCGACAGCATCTACTTTGGCGGTACGAACTACGCCTTCGGTGGCGCGCTGACCAAGGGCGTCTCGCCCTACGGCACGCCATCGTTGCAGGAGCAGGTCGGCATGTACCAACTGGGTAATCCGGTGGCCGACCCGAACGCGCTTTACATTGTCTGGAGCGGAGCGAACGATCCGCTTCTGGCCGGGGCGACGGATCCGGCCGCGTCGGCCCAGAATGTCCGCGACGCGGTCGATGCCCTGGCTCAGGCCGGGGCGAAGCAGTTCCTCGTCGTTAACCAGCCGTCACTGGGCAACACGCCGTTGTTGAAAGGCACGCCGCTGGAGGCTGGCGTGAACCTGTTCAGTGCCGGCTTCAACGCAGCCCTGGAGTCGCAGATGCAAAACCTGGAGTCCACCCACGACGTGACCATCCACCGACTCGACAGCAACGCTCTGTTCGCCGACATGCTCGCCAACCCGGCGAAGTACGGCTTCAGCAACGTGATGAGCGACGCCCTGACCGATGGGGTGTACACCGGAGAGGGATATCTGTTCTGGGACACGGTCCACCCGACAACGGTCGGCCACGGGTTCATCGCCCAGGCGGCTCTGAACGCCGTGAAGTCGCCGGAACCGGCGACCTTGTTCCTGGCGGCGACGGCCGGGGCCGGACTGCTCGGCCTCCGGCGATGCCGGGCGGGCCGGGATTCATCCTGCCGGGCGTGATCACCCGGCTCACTTCTTCGCGATCTGTTCCAGGGCCCGGGCGGCGGCCATGCGAACCGTGTCGCTCGAGTCCTGGCGGAGTTTCTTCAGATCGTCGGTCGCCGCCTTCGCCGCTGGCCCAACCTGGCCCAGAACGTACGCGGCACCACGACGGACGTTCTCGGCCGGCGAGGTCAGACAGTTCCGCAGAACCGGCACGACCGTCGCCGCCTCCTTCTCGTCGATGCCGACCAGCGAGCCGGCCGCGCTGAGCCGCACCTCGGCCTCGGTGTCCATCAGGGCCAGTCGCAGGGCCGGTGCGGCCTCCTTCGCGTCCGGACCGAGTCGGGCCAGGACGGCACAGGTGGCGATCCGCACCTTGCGGTCGGTATCCTTCAGTGCCGTGGCCAGGGTCGGGATGACGCCGGTAACGTCCGGGCCGAGTTGCTCCAGAGCGTAAATCGTCGCCAGGCGAATGCC
>CAYYJM010000447.1:0-2132 GCA_964471755.1 uncultured Alcaligenaceae bacterium | reverse complement strand
GGGCGGCGGCGGCTGGAACAGCGGTTGGGGCGGTGGCGGCTGGGGCGGCGGTGGCTGGGGCCATCGCGGCTGTGGCTGGTAACCCACTCTGCCGTTGACTGGATGGATTGCATCGCTGGCAACGGGCAGGAACTTGCCGCTCGGCGGAGGGTAACCTGCCCGTTTGCTATTATGCGACACCTCGCGCTCCAGGCCGAGGCGATCAAATCGTCTCCTTCGGAAAAGTTGGAAAACGCGCCATCTTCTACCATCCGGCTCAGTAAAATGATGCCTGGGGGAGCTGGCGAGACGGCAAGGGCCGTTCTCGCGCCTCGCGCGCTGGTCCGGTCGTGACGAGGAAGCAGCTCAGGGCCTTACATCTCCGGACCATCCCATCCGTGGCCTTGAGGTTTGCCGGCATTCCACGCCGGGAGTACCTCGTCGAAAGGAGCGTGAGATGATTCGCTACGGTTTGACTCTGCTGCTCGCCCTGGGTCTGTCGATTCCGGTCTGGGCCGGGGAACTGGATGCCGAACATCCGGGCAAGCCAGCGGCTCCGGCGGTTTCCGCTTCCGAAGATGTCGTCGGTGTTCCTGGCGGTCGCGAGATGGACCGCGAGTCGCCCACCCAGGCCTGCTGGGGCGGGGGCGGCTACACGAGCGGCTACTGGGGTGGTGGCGGCTTCACGAGCAACTACTGGAGCGGTTACCCCACGTTCAGCAGCAGTGGTTACTGGGGCAGCAGCTATCCCACTTTCAGTAGCAGCGGCTACTGGGGCGGTTACCCCTCCTACAGCAGTTACTACTGGGGCGGTTACCCCTCCTACAGCAGCAGCTACTACTGGGGCGGTTACCCCTCTTACAGCAGCAGTTACTACTGGGGCTGGTGATCGCCCCTGGTTTCAGGACGGAATGTTCAGGGCAGGGCTGCACTCAACCTTGGTGCCCCTGCCCGTTTTGCTGTCGGCTCCGACGTTCACCCGACCACCGAGGCTTCGTGCCATGTCGTATCGCACTTGCCTGTTCCTCAGCTTGATTGCGCTCCTGCTGGCTGGCCCAGTGTTCGGGCAGGTGCCACGGCCGCGCGAGACGCCGGTCGCTCTCTCCGTCGCGCATCTGGACCGGGTCGAGGACGTGCGCAAGGCTCTCGGTCTGTCGCCAAACTACGATCACGTCCGCGACCTCAGCCAGGTCAAGATCGCCATCCTCGACTATGGCTTCCAGGGCATCGACAGTACCCGGCCCTACCTCCCGGCCGATACGGTCGTCGTTGAGCATTACGAGGCCGACTTCGTACGCAAGCACAACCTGGGCGATCCGGGCTACCGCAAGGGCTTCGAGCCGGGCAACCTTCACGGTCGCCTCATGGCCCAGCTCGTCTGGGGTGCGACCGGATCGCATCCGGAAGGACCGAAGTTCTTTCTGCTCAACGCCAACGGACCAACGCTGTTCCGTCGAGCAGTTCGCTACGCCATCGAGGCGAAGGTGGACCTCATCCTCTTCTCGGCCGTCTTCGAGGGAGCGGGAAACTACGACGGCGGCGGACCAATGAAGCAGTGTGTCGATCAGGCCGTGGACGCTGGCATCCTCTGGATCAACGCGGCGGGCAACTTTGGCGGTCAGGTGTTCAACGCGCCGGTACGCATCCGCAAGGACGGCTTCCTTCAGTTGCTCGCCGAGAAGCCCGACCGCGACGGCTCCGCCCTGGAGTTCCGCAACCGCCTCGACGAGAACACGGTGACCATCACCCTGACGTGGAACGACTACCGCGCCACCGAGGATGCCGGCACCGCCAGGGATCTCGACCTGATCATCGAGGACCCCACCGGCCAGGTTCTCGGCCGGGGCGATCGGAAGCAGATCGATCAGCCCAGTCTGGCGGGCTCGGGCAAATCGCTCAATCCGCGCGAACGGGTGGTTCTCCCCTCGCTGGGAGCCAACATGCAGCCGTATCGCATCCGCATCCAGCACAAGGCGGGCACGTTCAGCGATACCGACGCCGTTCGCGTCCTGGTCCAGGGAGCCCGGAATGCACCGATTCCCGACCCGAAGACACGCGAACTTCTTCCGCCCCTGGAACTGCTCGACGCTTCCCACAGCGGCGAGATTTATCCACCGGCCGACCATCCGCGCGTGATCGCGCGCGGCGTCTGG
>CAYYJM010000446.1:0-2139 GCA_964471755.1 uncultured Alcaligenaceae bacterium | reverse complement strand
GCCCAGGGGGTGAGTGGTGGTGATCTCCATGCCTCACCCCGCTCGCCTTTCCGGCTCCTCGAGCCCGAGGGCCTGGCGGATGCGAGCCACGTCGCGGACCACCTGCGGCAGACGCGGCAGACACATGAGGATGCGCTTCATGTCCATCTCGGGCATCGCCGGGGCACCCAGAACGCGACCATCGACCGGAACGTCTCGGCTGACGCCCGCCTTGGCCCCGATCAGCGCCCGGTCGCCGATGTGGAGATGATCCGCGATGCCCACCTGGCCCGCGATGGTGACGTAGTTGCCGGTGGTGCAGGAGCCGCCGATGCCGACCTGACTGATGAGAATGTTGTGAGCCCCGATCTCGCAGTTGTGGCCGATCTGAACCTGATTGTCGATCTTCGTGCCCGGCCCGATGATGGTCGGATCGACAGTACCGCGATCGATGGTGGTGCCGGGGCCGATCTCGACATCGTCGCCCAGTTCGACCCAGCCGAGCTGCGGAATCTTGTTGTGGACACCGTGATGGAAGCGGTAGCCGAAGCCGTCGCCACCGATGACGACGCTGGCATGAAGGATGACGCGATGGCCCAGGATGCTGCCATCGTAGACGGTCGCTCCCGGATGGATGACGACATCGTCGCCGAGCTTGCAGTTTCGGCCAATGACCGCGCCGGAGTGGATGACGCAGCGGGCTCCGAGCGTGGTGCCGGCTCCGATGGCCGCCAGCGGACGGACGATGCAGTCCGGGCCAAGCTGCGCCGTCGGATCGACGGCCGCCCGTGGATCGACGCCGACCGGAAAGGCCGGCGGCGAGCCACGCAGGAACGCGACGAGTCCCAGGAACGCGGTCAGGGGCTCGGCCGCGACACGCAGGACGGCTCGTGGTTTGCCGGTCGGCAACTCCAGGCCCACCGGGGCGACGAAGGCGCTGGCCTCGCTGGCCAGGAAGTCGATCCGGTTCTTCTCGCTCTCGACGAACGACAGGTGGCCCGGCTCGGCGTGACGCAGCGAGCGGGCGTCAGTCAAAACGAGGTCGCCGGGCCCTTCCAGGGTCGCCTGGATTCGGCCGGCCAACTCCTGCGCGGTGGCTTGCATCCGTACCCTTTCCTATCTGTCCCTGGCTGCCCGAACGGAGTGTGGAACGCGGGGACTATAGCCGGGGCCTTCCTCGCGAACAAGACGAATCGACCGGGGAGCGTCCGTGTGATACGCTGCGGAGAGGCGTCCGTCCGTCCACGCATCGGGAGAGTGACCGTGTCGATCGTCGTCGAGGATTACCACAAGGTGTACGGCACGACGGTCGCCGTCGCCGGGCTGTCATTCCGGGTCGATCCGGGCGAGATCCTCGGGCTGGTGGGGCCGAACGGAGCCGGCAAGACGACCACGCTGCGGGCCCTGGCGGGCATCCTGACGCCGACACGCGGCCGACTGCTGCTCGCCGGCCACGACATCGTTCAGGAGCCGGTCGCGGCCAAGTCGCTGCTGGCCTACATCCCCGACGATCCGCATCTCTTCGATCGACTCACCGTCTGGGAGCATTTCCGCTTCAGTGCGGCCGTCTACCGACTCCTGGACTGGGAGCCGCGTGCCGAGGCGCTCCTGCGCCGCCTGGAGTTGGTTGAGAAGCGGGACGCCCTGGCGTCGGAACTGTCGCGTGGCATGCGTCAGAAGGTGGCCATCGGCTACGGCTACCTGCACGGCCCGCGAGCGCTGATGCTCGACGAACCGCTGACCGGCCTCGACCCGCGCGGCATCCGGACGATGAAGGATCTGATCCGCGAGGCGGCCGTCGGCGGTGCGGCCGTGATGGTCAGCTCGCACCTGCTGTCCCTGGTCGAGGATCTCTGCACGTCGATTCTGATCCTGCATCGCGGCCGACTGCTGCGGCATGAGCGGCTGGACATTCTCCGTCAGGAGGCGGCCGGTGACGGTCGCACCGAGTCGCTGGAGGAGCTGTTCTTCCGTCTGACCGAGTCGGGGCCGGAGCCCGCGGCGGTTCCCACGCCGCCGACCGTGAACGGGGAGCAGCCATGAGCGCCGCTCTGTGGACCCTGCTCGGCCTGCAATTCCGGAGCTACTGGCGCTACTTCGTTCGCAGCCTGGGCACGGTCAAGGGCGGTACCGGCGGCACTGGCGGTACCGGCGGCAAGT
>CAYYJM010000445.1:0-2162 GCA_964471755.1 uncultured Alcaligenaceae bacterium | reverse complement strand
TCCAGACGACCTTGCCGGCCGGGGTGACCTCGACGACACGGTTGTTGTTTCCGCCACCGATGAGGGTGTTGCCGTTGGCGAGCCGAACCGCGCTGTACAGGGCCGTACCATGCCCCTCCGGTCCGTGGCCGGCGCTGGCTGGCCGACCGCCCAGGTCCAGGACGTACTCCCAGACGATCTTGCCCGTTCCATCGTACTCGCGCACGCATCCCTCGGCCTCGTGGCAGACGAGGTAGGTGCCTCCGGGCAGCTTCCGCACCAGGCGGGTGTCGCGGTGAGCGTCCCGGTGCTTCACCTTCAGCGGCACCTCGGCGACGATCTTGCCGGCTCGATCCACCTCGATGATGCGCGTGTTGCCCGACTCGGCGATCATCGTGTTGCCGTTCGCCAGACGCTGGAACGCATGGACCTCAACCCGGCCCTTGTAGCCTGCCATCGGCTTCGACTCGTACTCCCAGACGACCTTCTTCTCGGGCGAAATCTCTACCAGGCGGGTGGGGCTCAGGTGGATGAGGAGGTTTCCGCCTGGCAGCAGGTCCAGGTCATGCACATCGTGTTTGCAGGGATACTCCCACTCCACCTCTCCCTTGGGGTTGATGATGGCCACCTTCCCCGTGGTTCGCTCGGCAGCAATGAACCGATGCCCCGTCTTCTCCGGCTCTGCCGAATGGCTCACCGCCGGGAACACGAACAGGACCAGAATCAACACCCGAATACGGCGCATCACTTCCTCTCCCTCGTCCTGGAACCGGCCCTTACTTCCCGATCACCCCGGGCTCATCCGCATAGAGCTTCTTCAAACCGGCCTCGATCCGCTCGGCGATCGCTTCCTTGCCCCGGGCGCGGAACTGACGCGCCTGATTCTGCGCGATCCGAACCGGCTCCAGTTTGCGGGCCGCCACCTTCTCCTCGGGCTTGTTCTCCTCCAGACGCTGCGTCGCCAGGCGGACCCAGGGGCCCTCGGTCGCCACCTCGCCGAAGGCATCGACCAGCGCCTGCCAGATCCCTCGCGCTCGCTGTTCGTCGCCCTGTTGACGGGCGCGCAGCCCCTGCTGATAGGCCCACTGCGCCTCGGTCATCGGACCCGCCCAGCGAGCCGCTCGGGCGGCGGCTCGCTCCGACTCGCTCCGTGCCAGCCGATTGCGAAACTCGGCCACCTGCGTCGCGTACGGATGTTCGGGGTACTTCGCGTCCAGCGGATCGAGATAATCGCGGAAGGCGATGTCCCAGTCAGCCGGGTCTTCCGACTTCATCAGGGCGGCCCCGGCCCGGAACAGACCTTCCTGGCTCATCGGCCAGAAGGTCCAGACCAGCGTACCCGCACAGAGCAGGAACAGCGGGATGATCACCCACGGCTTGTTGAAGAACTGCTGGACCGGCCCACCCTGGCTCTGCGCCTCCAGTTCCTCACGCACGAACTGACTGACCAGGGCGGCGGTCGCCTCCTTCGTCTCCTGCTCCGATGGCTTCACCTCGGCCAGGCTGGCCTGGGCCTTGTCGAACTGCCGACAGAGCGTGTTGCCATCCGGCGGCCGACGCGACGGATCAAGGTCGAGCATCCGTTCGAGCAGGACGCGGAACTCGTTCGGCACCAGCGTCGGCAGGCCGGCCAGCGGATTACCCGGCGTCGGAGCCCGACCCGTGAGCAGAGCGACGAACAGGGCTCCCAGGCTGAAGATGTCGCCACGCTGGCCGACCGGCTTGCCCTCCCGGCACTCCGGCGGCGTGTACGGCGTCAACTGTGCCGGCGACGGTGGCGGCACCGCAGCCGTGGGACCGAAGCCGGTGATCTTCGCCAGCGGCAGTGAACCACCCCTGCCCGGCTCGCTGACAAAGCGGACGCACTCCGGCGACAGATCGCCGTGCCAGATGCCGCGATCGTGGGCGAACTTGAGCGCCGAGGCCAGCTGCCGCGACAGTTCCAGAAACTGCGGCCAGGTGATCGGTCCACGCTCGACGAGATGCCTCTCCAGGCTCGGACCGGCGAGATGCTCCAGCGCGTGGTACGGTCGGCCCGCGACGGTCCCGGCCTCCAGAAAGCGGACGAGATGCGGATGGTTGAGCTGCTTGACCAGGGCCGTCTCGCGCTGGAAGGCACGGACGGCGGCCGGGTCGCTGGCCTCGTCGGCGTCGAGGATGGTCAACTCGGCGACGACGGCACC
>CAYYJM010000444.1:0-2299 GCA_964471755.1 uncultured Alcaligenaceae bacterium | reverse complement strand
AGTCGAGGTTCTTCGTCAGTTGCCGCTCGTTCTTGCCGTCCACGTCGATGACGTAGAGCTGGAGGTGGTCCTTCTTCTGGCGATCACTGCGGAAGATGACGTGTTTACCATCGGGCGAGAAGAACGGGCCGCCGTTGTAGCAGTTCGGCGCGTTGGTCAGCTTGCGGACGTTCTTGCCGTCCGCGTCCATGATGTAGATCTCGAGCGACTTCGCGTCGTCACGGTTGGAACAGAAGACGATGTGCTTGCCGTCAGGCGAGTAGGCTCCCTCGGCGTGGTAACCCTTGCCGGTGGTGAGGCGCTTCAGGCCGGTGCCGTCGAGGTTGGCCTCGAAGATGGTCATGTTTGGATCGAAGTCCCACTGATAGCGGCGACGTTTGCCGCTGGCCCGGTCTTCCTCGCGGGTCTTCAGTTCCTTCGCGTACTCGGCCTTCGCGTTCGGGTCGAGGTGGGTGCTGGCGAAGAGGATCTTCTTGCCGTCGGGCGAGAAGTACGAGCAGGTCGTCTTGCCGACGCCGGGACTGACACGATGGAACTTCTTCGTCTCCAGGTCGAGGGTGAAGATCTGGTAGAAGGGATTGCCGGTGCCCTTCTCCTCGGCCTGGAAGATGAGTTTCTTGCCGTCGGGCGAGAAATACGCTTCGCCGGCGCGGGCGAAGTCGAAGGTCAGCTGGGTGACGTTCTTCAGATGGGCGTTCTCGGCCTGTTTCCAGTCGGCGGCGGGAGCTGGCTGCGCGGCCAGCAGGAGGGTTGGTATCAGCAGTGCGTGCATGGAAAAAATCCTCGGCGGTCACGAATCAGCCAGACTCTTGATCGAACGGGGCGTTCCGCGGATCATTATAGAGTCCAGAACCCGCGAACACCCAACGAGAACCGTACATGCTCGCTGTCCTGCTCGCTGAAACCATTCCTGTTCTTCCGATCGCCATCGGCGGCGGAGCCCTGCTCTTCATCCTGTTTCTCTTCGTCGTCCTGCGCCGCCGACCGACGCGGTCGGACGCCGGGATTCACGGCGAGAACATGGCCGACTATCCGCCGCCGCCGCCGGTGGGACGGTGCCAGCTCTACTTCCTGAACGAACCAGTCCGGGTCCGCCTGGTGATCCTGGCTCCGCTGGGCCGACAGGGGCTGCCCGAGAATCCCGAGGCGCACCTGGAAAAGTCGCTGCGCGGCCTGGGTCGCGTGCTGGCCCAGGACAAGCCGGCCTGGCGGACCTGGCCGGCTCAGCTCAGCGCGAAGGGCTTCATGCCTCAGTTCCTGCGCTTCGTCCATCTGCCGACGAAGGAGCATCAGCCGACGCCGTGGCAACTGGTCTGCGGTCAGATCAAGCTCGGCGGTCAGATGGTCGCCATCGGCCTGGTCCTGCTCGCCGACGAGGCGATCCATCGTGAGCTGCGTCAGGTGGAGCCACATCAGTGGGGCGAGCAGCTTCGCGTCGAACTCATGGCCTGAACCTGTCACGGCCGGCCCGTGTCCAGCGTTCGATCGGGAGTGACACCGAGGTCGAGATCGTCATGGATACCTTGCTCTGCGCTCTGTGTGAACGGCCGTTCGAGCGGACGGCCTTGACGAAGCACCATTGCCTACCTCGTTCCCGTGGCGGTACGAGTGACGACATCGCCCTGATCTGTGCCCAGTGTCACGGAGCCGTCCACGCGAACTTCACCAACCAGACGCTGGAACGGGTGTATGCTACCATCGAACTGCTGCGCGACGCTCCGGAGCTGGAAGGCTACCTGAAGTGGGTCCGCAAGCAGCCGCCGACCCGGCGGAAAAAGAATCGGCCGCGACGGACCAAGTTCTAAACCGCGAGGCGTCTCGTGTCTGAGTCGTTGCCGGTGACCGTGAGCCTGCCGCTGCCGACCGCTTCGTGGTCGGACACGGAGCCGGCGTTACTCCTGGAACGGCTCGCGCGGTTGCCGGCGACGGATCGCTACGACGTCGGCGCGGAGATCGCCCGTGGCGGCATGGGAGCCGTGCATCGCTGTCGGGACCGACTGCTCGGTCGCGACCTGGCCGTCAAGGTCCTGCTACCGGCCCTGGCGGATCGGCCGGACATCGTTCGTCGATTCATCGAGGAGGCCCAGGTCGGCGGTCGGCTTCAGCATCCCGGAGTCGTGCCGGTCCACGAACTGGGCCGACTACCGGACGGCCGACTCTTCTTCACCATGAAGCTCGTGCGCGGCCACCACCTCGGCCAGGTCATCGACGAGCTCGGCGAGGATCGCCTCGAGGCCCGCAACCTGGAGCGCATCGTCAAGATCGTCCTCAAGATCTGCGACGCCGTCTCGTTTGCCCA
>CAYYJM010000443.1:0-2313 GCA_964471755.1 uncultured Alcaligenaceae bacterium | reverse complement strand
GTTGCCCCTCTCCCCTGTACTGAGGGGGGGGGGTTTGTGGTGAGGGGTTCGCGGCTGCCCTGGTTGGTGAGCCGCTTCCCCCTCACCCCAGCCCTCTCCCCCGGAGTACCGGGAGAGAGGGAGCGACCAACGGAACAGCCGCTCACCTCGGCGGCGCGAACGTCAGGACCGATGGCACCTGCGTCGGTTCGGCCAGACGCAGCAGGCCCATGCCGATGCCGGCCAGGCCGATCATCAGGCCCGGCGTCTCGACGCCCTGCGGCGCACAACGGATGCCGTCTCGCTGGATGCTCGCCAGGACGACGCCAGCCAGGCGGGCCGTCTCCGCTCGCCAGTGCGGATCGTCGAGAATCTCGCCCGCCTGGAGCAGGAACTCCAACTGGCCCAGGTCGCCATGACAGAGGGAGTGATCGCGACCGAAGGGGCCGGTCGCCGTCACCTTCAGAGCGGCGTCGATCTCGGCTCGCAGGGCCGGATCGTCCTGCTGCCGCAGCGCCTGGAGCTGGACCAGGCCCACACCAGCGGCACCGTGGCACCACGACCGGGAATACTCGGTCCCGGGCGTGAGGGAGCGTTCCTGATCCAGGAACTGCCTGGCAGCCTGGCGGAAGCGATCCTCGCCGGTCTGGCTGGCCAGTTCGAGGAGGGCCCGGGAGACACCGGCCGGTCCTTCCATGAAACCGCTCGTGGTCGGCGTCGGGGCCGTGCTGGCCAGGATTCGTTCGCCACACTTCACCGCCGTCGCGAGAATCGAGCCGGACGGTGCCACTCGATGCAGACTGAGCAGGCCCGCCAGGCATCCCGCCAGCCCGGTGGCGATGCCCCGCTTCTCCTCCTTCTCGATCAAAGGCGGTAGATTGCCGGCGATCATCCGGGCTCCGGCGAGCAGGGACGGACGATCCCACAGCGTCGCCAGATGGCTCAGTGCGTAGAGGCCGCCGCCCCAGCCGTCGAAGGCACCGACGCTGCCGACCAGGTCGCTGACGACACCGGACTGTTGCAGCGTGGCGGTCGCGGCCTGGGCCAGGGTGGTATAGCGAGCCTCGCCGGTGACCTGGCCCAGGTAGGCCAGAAAGAGCGCGACGCCGGGCAGGCCGTTGTACAGGTCCAGACCCAGCGGATTCAGATCCCAGTACGAATGCGCGACGAAGTTCAGGCCGAGCCAGGTCGCTCCGCGCTCGTCGCGCAGCGCCAGCGCTTCCAGTCGATCGCCCACGGCCACGGCCGCCGCCAGCAGGGCATTCCGGTCGGCCGGTTCGGCCACGATCGCGCCGTCCTCCTCGCCCACGGTTCTGGCTTTTCCAGAATGGCTCGTCGCCAGAGACGCCTCGATGATCCAGCGCTGGCGAGCCAGGTCGTCCTCGCTGAACTGGCCCAGGCGTTCGGCCACCAGTTCCAGGCCGGAGGCAGTGAAGAAATCGGCCAGACGTTCGCCACCGCTGGAAAACAGGTCGCGTGAACCTGGCAGCGTGGTGTACATCGGGATGTCGCCCTGGAGCATGTCCGCTCGCTCCGACGGAATCAGTCGCGGCAGACGCGGATTGACCGCGATGCCAACCCAGAGGCGATCGAACAGACGGTCCCGATCGAGCGCATCGCGCAGCACGTCCGGATGATAGCTCTCCGACAGGAGGATGGTGTACGTTCGCGTCTCGCGGATGATGACGCGAACCTCGTCGTTGGCAAAGGCGGCCAGCGGGCCATCCGCGGCGAGCAGTTCGACGCGGTGTTTCTGAAGCAGACGGTAGACGATCTCGAACCCCGCGACGATGTCGGCGGTGTAGTCGGTCAGTTCAACGTCGGCCTCGTCCAGGGTCGGCCGATTCTGGTCGCGGAAGGTTTCCACGTGCTTGCGGACCAGATGAACCGAGTCGGTGCCGGCCCCTTCCATCAGGGCGACGCGCAGGGGAGAGACCTGACCACCGGTCGCCCCCAGGCCGCTGATGTCGAGGCCGGCCGAATCACCCATGGACCAGACCCGGCGCGGCAACATGCCCAGACGCAGAACCGAATACTCGATCGCCCGGTTCGCCATCACCTGGGCGCGCGTCTCGTCAAAGGTCGCCAGCCGGGGATGGAACAGGGCCTCCTGATCAAGCAGGATCGGCTGCTCGCCGGCCGCGATCAGGTTCTCGCTGTGGAAGTCCGTCGCTTCCAGTGCGTAGAGCAGGGCCAGATACGCCCCCTGCCGCTGGTAGAAGCGGTGGACCTCGTCCGTACTGGCGCAGCCGTGGGCCTGGACGAACTCGACCCAGCCATAGGTGCCGCGATCGAGAACCCGATGTGTGGCGAGCGAAGGCAGCCCCTCGGCGT
>CAYYJM010000442.1:0-2328 GCA_964471755.1 uncultured Alcaligenaceae bacterium | reverse complement strand
TGGTGCGCTTACTCCGCTCGGCCTGCGGCCTCGCTGCGTGCGCGGCTCTGACAGACGCCCTTTCGCTCAGCGTCCGACGCTGGTCGGACGCGGGACCTTGTAGCCGATGCTGTCGAGGAACTTGCGCAGACCCATGAGCGGCACGCCATTCTTGCGGGCCTCGGCCTGCATGTCCTCCATGCCCTTGCTGAGTTTCTTGCCGAAACCGTCTCGCTCGCGGACGTTCAACGGCAGCGACTCCGTGCCGTCGCCGAGAATCAGATACTCGGTCTGCAACGTCATGGCACCCTTGATGCTGAAGTCCTTCAGATCCAGATAGGAGTCGATGACGACGTTCTGCCGCTCCAGGGCGCGACGCAGCTCGGCCATGTTGTCGATGCCGTCGCCGTACATGTCCATCACACCAGCGAGGGCCACCCGACGCTTCTGGAACGGATCCCAGGCCGGGTTGCTCAACACATCGCCGACCAGGACCGGATTACGATTGCGATCGACGACGTCCGTGATGCGTGCCCGCGAGATGTGCGGGCCGATCACGTTGACGACCTCGAGCGTCCCCTTGGGCGTCGAAACGGGGCGACCATCCGGGCCGACACCGTGGATGTTGAACGTCAACTGCGGCTTGACGTTATCCGCCGAGCCGAGGTTGATGTAGGGGTTGTTGCCCTGAATGGTCGCGATCTTCCAGTCGGTGGTGAGACTCTTCGGGCCGCTGACCGTCGCCTTCGCCTTGACCGCGAGCAGCTCTTCGCTGACCTGCGAGACCTGCCGCTTCTGATCGGCGACGGTGTCCAGGGCCTTCTTCAGGTCGGCCAGCAGCTTCTTCTTCTCCTCGGCGCTGGCCGTCAGGATGGCCGCGTTCTGATCGGTCAGTTCCATCACCTTCTTCTGTAGTTCGTCGCGGTTCTTGTCCTGCGTGTTGACCGTTTCCTGGTTGTCCTTGTTGAACTTGGCCAGGGCCGCGTCGAACTCGGTCTTCTGCTTCTTGAGCTGGTCGTCCTTCTGGACGATCGTCGCCTCCAGCCCGGAGATCCGGGTCTTCTGGTCGGCGTTCTCCTTGGTAACCGTCTGGACCTCGCCCTCCAGGCGGGTGACCAGGCCCTCGTAGGAGTTGCGGTAGCGCTTGGTGGTGTCGTCGTAGGGGAACTTCTTCTCCAGCTCGGCGATCAGGTCCTTGACGTCGCCGACCTCGTCCTTGTCGGACGCCTTTTTCTCCAGGTTGCCGCCGATGAAGTCGCGGCGAACCACGTCGAACTCTTCGGGGTTCTTCAGCTTCAGTCGGCCGATCGCCATGCGGTAGGCCATCGCCTGCCAGCGATACCAGTCCCGGTCGCCGGTCATCACCGTCGTCTTGGTGTTCGCGTCCTTGATCTTCTGCTCGGCCCCCTCCTGGCCCGAGTAGCCCAGGTAGGTGGTCACACCGAGCGCAATCGAGATGAGGATGAAGAAGACCAGGGAGACGACCAGGCCCTGATTCGATTCGGTTTTTTGTTTTGCCATCGTCGGGACCTCGACTCGGCCGGGAGTTTTGGACAGCACGAAGGAGATGGGATAATCCCGCCACCTTCTCCAGTGTAAAGGATCGCGCGGGCCTGTCAATCAAGGGCTGGCTCGACTTGCGTCGCTTCTGATCTCCGCGCCCCGAGAAACGGACGCTCTATCCGGTCTGTACTGATGGCACCGCCTGCCCGCATGGTAGAGTCGGTGCCATCGACTACGGTTTCTTCCGGGTCATCCCGTGTTTCAGGAAGTAATCGAAGAAGCGGTAGATCTGCTCGTTCGACTCCTCCGTCGGCGAGTGCTTCGGACGATTGGTCATGAAGACGCGATCGCGGAAGCCGAGCAGTTGGTTGACGGCGACGGCATGGTTGAGGGCCTTCCAGCGCTCCGGCTGATCCTCCGAGCCACCGGAGACGAGGAACGGTCGCGGAGCCATCAGAGCGTGCAGTTCGTGCAGATCGCGGCCCGTCTCGATCAGCTTCCGATACGGCCCGGTACGCGGACTCTTCTCGGTCAGGACGCCCCGATCGCGCTGCTTCGTCAGCGTCCGATCGAAGCCGAGATACCACGGCTCCCAGTAATTGACGTTCGGCCGCTTCTCGTCGAAGACGACGCCACCATCGGACCACGCGGCACAGGCGAAGCGGTCGTACAGACACGAGGCGAACAGGGCCCACTTGCCGCCGTAGGAATGACCGACGATGCCGATCCGGGCCGGATCGACGTAGGGGAGGTTCGCCAGCAGGTCGCGACAGTTGGCCGCCTCATAGGCGTGGAACGACAGCGGCTGGATGGCACACGTCTCCTTCGTCGGGTAGTACGTGTTCG
>CAYYJM010000441.1:0-2364 GCA_964471755.1 uncultured Alcaligenaceae bacterium | reverse complement strand
ACTTCGGCGCACTCTGGACGTCGGTCGATCTCGGGCTGTCGGTCCTGACGGTGCTACCGCTGGGTGCCGGCTCGCGGGCGGCGATCAGCGGCGGTTGGTTCCTGCCAGCGAGCGCAGCCCTGGCACGCAACCAGTTGATCAGCGGCGGCCGTCACCTTGCCATTCTCACTGTCTCGGGGGCCGCAGCGGCGACGGCCCTGACGGCGATCGATGCGTCGTCCATCCCGGAAGAATTCAAGGGCACGGCCCGGCTGATCGTCGGCCTGGCGGCCGGCGTCGGGACCGGCCTCGGCATGCAGCGGGCGCTACCGACATTTCAATCGCCGCTGATCGGCCGGGTGGCGGCCTGGACGGCGGCGACCCGCGCCCTGGCCCAGACGACGGACGAGTTGGCCGTCGCCGGGGCGGACACGGTCACGCTGCTCGCTCGCCAGGCGCGCTTGCAGGCGGCCGTGGCGAAACTGGTCCGCGAGATCGACGAGATCCGTGCGGTCGGCGGCCAGGCTCTGGAGACAGCGGAAGCGAACCTGAAGGCGGCCCAGCAGGCGTACGACACGCTGCTGGCCGAGGCGACGGCGACCGGCACGGCTCCATCGGCCCGGGTGGCGGCACTGCGCACCCCGGCCCTGGTCGCGGCGCGGAAGGCGCTGGCCGAGGCGAAGCGGGCCGCGGCCCAGGCGACCGACGAGGCCGGGGCGCAGTGGCTGCGCAACGGCAAACGCATCGATCCGCCCGAGGCGGGAACTGGCCTTCCGGGTTCGGGAGTGACATCCCGGGGTAATCGCCTCAGCCTTGCGGACATCGACGTTCCCGATGTTGGGAACAAGATGAATCCCTATGAAATCATCCAGGTTGCGAGAAAGCACCTGAGCGACCTCGGCGTGCCGAGGAAGGCGATCGGTAAGCAGGTCGAAATCATCTTTTCCGATGCCCTGTGCCTGGAAAATGGCGGTCCGGGGGTGGTCATCCGAAACGGGAGATACACTGTTATTTTCCCAGAATCGGTCGGAGTCCCCGATTGGGTCGTATACGAGGAGATTTGCCACCTTGGGCAGTTCATCAAGACCTTTGGACTGAAGGGCGTTGCCCAACTGGAGGCAAGAAATGCCGCCTTTCGAGAAGCCGATAGGGTTTACACGCTGTACACGAGTACGGGGCACAACCTCGATGATCTGGTAACCCGACTTCAGCAGGAACCCGATTTGCGGCGTGCCTTTGAAGAATCGATCCGATACCTGGAAATCGAACCCGCCGCGAAAGATTTCGCCAGACAACAAGTGCGGTCGGCCTACCAAAGCACAAGTGAGTGGGACAGAGTCGTTGATGCTCAAAGCCAGACGTTGGAGGGCTACCTCCAGACGATGGAGAAATATCGGGCTCTGCTCCAACGGGTAGAGAGCATCCAACCGTAGGCTTCCGGAGAGATCTCTTTTCAAACAGGATTCCAGCAGATGCTTCCAGCTGCGCCAATCGAGCTTATCGTGCGACGGGACACCCGTGGCAGAGTTGGGACGGTCTCCGTTTATCGAGGGGTGTCCGAAGGCTGGCTGATTTCCCCGACCGTGAGGCCGTGTCGCATTCAGTTTCACCCCACAAGACTGTCGTGGAAGTATCCCCCTCACAGCGGCCAAGGGTCAATGCGCTTACGTGAGATCAACCTAGATGGGACGGATTCCGAGGTGATGAAAATGAACTTGCTCGACTGCTTAGTCACCTCCTCCCTCCAGGCTCCTGTTTGCCTGGAGTTTCTTGCGGAAGTTGAGTTCGTCCCAGATCCCCTGCGGGTGCTGATTTATTCACAACAAAGTATAGCGAATTTGATATCCAGCGATCCCACTTTGTTTACCACCTCGTCCTCTCCCCTGGAAATGCGAGTTTGGTATCCGATAGATTTAATGTCCGAATCGACTGTCGTTGGCCACGGCGTGTTCCAGGTAACTCATCAACCAGACAACAATCCTGTCCAGGCGGTGATTCGGCTAGCAGACTCGGATCGAATCAACGACCTGTCTGGCCTGTCGCTGGGTCGATGTGGACGACTTGTCGGTCGTATCCAAAGTTCTGTTTTACGGCCACCAAACAAGATGGTGTCAGTTGCATCCACAACCCACGCCGGGGTCCGTAGTTCGGAGGAACCCAAACCGACGAGTCAAGTAATTCATTCCGCAGCGTTGTACTGCGATCCGCAACCCGACGGTCACGTCTCAGCCGAGTGGCTCGAAGCTGCTTTGCGGATGCTACGGTCGTCCGGCCTGGTCGTGCGACAGTACGGCGTCGGGAACACACCCGTACTCGGTGCTGGCACGTACCAGGGCCTACGCATCACAGATTCCCCAAACTACAGGAGTTGGAGGATGGCTTCAA
>CAYYJM010000440.1:0-2371 GCA_964471755.1 uncultured Alcaligenaceae bacterium | reverse complement strand
CGGCGACGCCCTGCTGCTGCGCTGGAGTCAGGGGAACGTCGCTTACACGCTCCGCCTGCCTTACAGTGACAACGAGAGCCTGAACTTCGCCATCGGCGAGATCGAGCAATCGGCCGAGGCCCTGGCGAAGCGGGAGAAACAGGCCGAGGCGAAGGATCGCGACGACCGCCAGCAGCGGCTGACGGAGCGCAAGCCGATCGAGCGTCTCGAACGGTCGCACTACCTCGCGGGTCTGAAGCTGGGCCTGAGCAAGGACGAGGTGTTGCAGCTCGTGCCGCGCACGCAGGAATGGCAGCGAATCCAGCTGGATAACAGCCTCGTCCTGGTCCACCGTGCCGCCCCGAACCCTGCCATCCGGCCGACATCCTGGTTGCGGATGCTGAGCATTGGCTTCGACGACGCCGGCAAGGTCGCACAGATTCGCGGCCTCTACACCGAAGGCCCTGCACCAAGCGAGCCGAACAATCCGGGTCTGTTCGAGGCACTGCGGCAGTCCCACGGCGAACCGGAACCGATCCCGGCCACCTGGAGCAAGGTCTGGACCGATCTGCCCCTGGTGGGCAGCCCCGCCCAGGCGTTCCGCTGGCTGGACGATCGCACCGTCATCGAGATCCAGCGCGACTCGTTCGGAGCCGAGGTGACCGTCAAGGATCGGCCGCTGAACGCGCCGCTGGGCGTTCAACTCGCACCGTTGACGCTCATCGGGCCTGGTCCCGATGGCTGTCTCCTGGGCAGCACCAGGGCGGACCTGCGAACTCGCTGGCCAGCCGCACCGACGATGGCCGATGGTGGAATGGTCCTGAATCAGCCCACGTCGAGCGTGTTCGATGCCCTGGTGGTCTACTTCGAGCAGGATCGGGCCGTGCGGGTGGTCGGCCGACTGAAGGCCAAGCTGGGCAGCGGAGCGGCCAGCCTGGATGGTGTTCTGGGGCGGTTCTACGCCGACCATCCGACGCTGGGTCTGCTGCGCCGTCGCATTCCGCAGGCCAACGCCCGACTGCTCGGCGGTTGGGGCTGGCACGACGATCGCGTCCGTGTCTGGGCCTTCGGTCAAGAGACGCTCGAAGGACCGCGCGTGTTCGTCGAGTGGCGGAACTGGCCGATCGAGCCGGAGGTGACCGCGAGCCGGTGATTCCGGGAGCGGTTCCGTCTACTCCAACCCGGTCCCGTCTGCTACCCTGGCGGTGGCAGCGCGGGGCCGTCTTGTTTTTGGGGAGTGGCGAGGATGGAAGAGCAGTCACTGGCGTTTCTCAAGCAGCTTCTGGAGACGCCGAGCCCGTCGGGCTACGAGCAGCCGATTCAAGCCGTCGTCCGGGCCTGGGCTCAGCCTCATGCCGACGAGGTGACCACCGATCGACACGGCAACGTCATCGCTCGCCGGAAGGCGACACGCGCCGTGGGAGACGCTCCGCCGCCACGCATCATGCTCGCCGGCCACTGCGATCAGATCGCCCTGATGGTTCAGCACATCGACGACGCCGGCTACCTCTACGTCCAGCCGATCGGCGGCTGGGACATGCAAATCCTGCTCGGCCAGGCACTGACAGTCTGGGGTCAGCAGGGGCCACATCCCGCGGTCATCGGACGACGTGCGACGCATCTGCTGACGCCGGAGGAGCGAACGCGCGTGCCCGGCTTTCAAGATGTCTGGGTGGATGCCGGCTTCAAGGACCGCAAGGAGGCCGAGCGGTACGTTCAACCGGGCGACACGGTCACGTTCGACCTTGGCTTCCGGGCGATGCGGAATGGCCTGGCCCATGCTCCCGCGATGGACGACAAGGTCGGCCTGTGGGTCTGCATGGAGGCTCTGCGACTACTCGCAGGCAAGCCCCTCGCTGCGGACGTTTTTGCCGTCTCGACGGTGCAGGAGGAAATCGGCCTGCGTGGCGCGACCACGAGTGGGTACGGCATCCATCCAACCCACGGTATCGCCGTGGACGTCTGCCACGCCTCGGACACGCCGGGCAACGACAAGAAACTGCTCGGCGAGGTCAAGGTCGGCTCCGGGCCGGTCCTGTTTCGTGGAGCGAATGTCCATCCAAAGGTCTTCGACGGCCTGCGTGAAACGGCCCGGTCTCAGGAGATCGCCGTCCAGGTGTGTGGTCTGCCGCGCGGCAGCGGTACCGACGCCAACGCCATGCAGTTGACGCGCGAAGGAGTCGCCACCGGTCTGATCGGCATCCCGAACCGCTACATGCACAGTCCCGTCGAGGTGGTTTCGCTCGACGATCTGGACCGTGCGGCGAAGTTGCTCGCCGCCTGGTGTCTGTCGCTGGAGCCGGGCCAGGACTGGGTGCCCTGACACGGATGCTTTCCGTCAGAGCCGCGCACGCAGCGAGCCTTCAGGCGAGCGGAGTAAGCGCACCACGAC
>CAYYJM010000439.1:0-2428 GCA_964471755.1 uncultured Alcaligenaceae bacterium | reverse complement strand
GCACCGGCAGGCCGGACGGGCAGCGCGGCCGGCTCCGTGGCGATGAACTTGGCGCGATCGAGAACCTCCTGCGGACCCCGCACCAGAACTGTCGCCGGCTCGACGATCACCTGCGACGAGGCATCGTCGGAGCCATGCTCGAAGCGCACCGGCAGTCGCCGTTCGACCAGCTTGTGGAAGACCACCGGAATGCGATTGCGTCCCTCGATGACCATCGCCTTGACTCCCGGTGGCGTCGGGATGTCACTCGCCGAGACGACGATCGTGTCGGCAACGCGCGATTCCACCTCGCGCTCCGGCGGGACCGAGGCCATCAGGTTGACCTGGAGTTCGTTGCGCTGGAGGACGCCGCGCAGTTCGCGGATACGCTGCGGCGAGCCGGTGAACGACACCAGCACCTGGGGCGTACCGGCCACTTCGAGGGAGTAGTTTTCGGCCAGGGCCGGCGTCGAACTGACGGTCACCGGGACGGCGATGTTGTCGAGGATCTCCTGGTCCCGGCTGCGGGCATAGAGCCAGACCAGCAGGGCGAGCGTCAGGGCGATCAGCAACGAGAAGAAACGATCGATCATGTGTGAGTTCCTCGTCGAGCCGGCAGCTCAGGCGGCGTGGCGCGATTTCTCGGTCGATTCCGGCGGATGTGGGTGATGGCCGAGCAGCAGGGTCGTCAGTCGGCCCAGGAACTGATCGCGCGGCACCGGCTCCAGTCGGCCGGCGACGGCGAGCGAGATCCGTCCCGTCTCCTCGCTGACGATGATCAGGATGGCGTCGGTTTCCTCGCTCATCGCCAGGCCGGCTCGGTGACGCATGCCCAGGTGGCCATCGACGTTTTCCGGTGGCTGGCCCAGTGGCAACTGACAGGCCGCCGCCGCGATCCGGCCGTTGGAGATGATCATCGCCCCGTCGTGCAGCGGGCTGTGTTTGTTGAAGACCGAGCGGATCAACAACGGCGTCACGGCCGCATCGATCGGATCGCCCGTCTCGATGTAGGCGTCGAGGGTCGTCTCACGCTCCAGGGCGATGAGCGCTCCGATCTGCTCGCGTGACAGGGCGATGGCAGCGTCGGCGAGCTGCTCGGCCATCGGCGGGTACTCCGGGTCCTCAGCGAAGAACCGCAGGAACCGTGAGCGGCCCAGGACCATCAGGCCGC
The DNA here is from genome assembly GCA_964471755.1 of uncultured Alcaligenaceae bacterium. GTDB lineage: Bacteria > Planctomycetota > Planctomycetia > Gemmatales > Gemmataceae > CAYYJM01. Next base: position 1,278 of record CAYYJM010000439.1, on the reverse strand, counting down.
GGCGCATTTCCGGCTGGAAGATGAACAGCAGCGACAGGGCGACCGTGGTCAGCAGGTAGTCGAGGACCCGGCCGAGAACGGTCAGGTCGAAGCTGGCGACGACCACCTGGGCAACCAGGAACAGGCCGACGACCACCAGGCCAAGGCCGCGCACGACGCCGGCTCCGCGAGTCCGGCCCAGAAAGCGCAGGGCCAGGTAGAAGACCACCGCGAGAATGAGAATCTCGAGGACGTCGTGGAAGGTGAGAGCGTCGTAGAGAACTGCCAACCGGTCGTTCAAGGGCCTTCTCCTCGGCCGGTGGGTATCAGGGGATCGCTCGGGACCGGGTCCCGAGGCCTGTGGTGTTTCGGTACGGTCTACGACCGCACCGCGTCCAGGGCGGCGAACAGATGAACCAGATCCCGCGTCGCGGCCACGTCGTGGGCACGGACCAGGCGAACGCCGCCATGCGCCAGCGTGTAGGCCGCCGCGGCCACCGAAGCGACGAGCCGTTCGTCGCGAGCCCGGCCCAGGACGACGCCGAGGAACCCTTTCCGGGACACACCCAGCAGGAGCGGCCGACCAAGGTCGCTCAGGTGGTCCAGATTCGCCAGCAGGCGCAGGTTATGCTCGTTCGTCTTGCCGAAGCCCATTCCGGGATCCAGGATCAGACGCTCTGCTGCTATACCCGCTCCCATCGCTCGTTGCAAGGCGAACTGCAGCTCCGCCCGCACCTCGGCGACGACGTCCTGGTAGCGCGGATCGAGCTGCATCGTCTGTGGCGTACCCTGCATGTGCATCAGGACCACACCCGCTCCGGCCGCCCGGCACACCTCCGGCATATCCGGATCGCCGGCCAGGGCGGTGATGTCGTTGATGATCTGCGCCCCCTCGGCGAGGCACTGACGCGCCACCTCGGCCTTGACGGTATCGACTGACAGCGGAACGACAGTGCGCCTGCTCAGTTCGCGGACCACCGGGACGACGCGGCGCAGTTCCTCCTCCAGCGGCACGGGAGCGGCTCCGAACCGGGACGATTCGCCGCCGATGTCGAGCAGGTCGGCCCCTTCCTCGACCAGACGCATCGCGTGGGCCACGGCCGTCTCGGTGCTGGCGAAGCGGCCGCCATCGGAGAAGCTGTCCGGGGTCACGTTGACAATGCCCATGACCAGGGCACGCGGCGTCAGGTCCAGCGTGCGATCGCGAAGTTGCCAGAGCATGGAGGTGGTTCCGTGAAGGCTCGCGTCTTAGAGACTACACGGAAAGCGGCTCCCTCGCCCCCGGTACTCCGGGGGAGA
>CAYYJM010000438.1:0-2433 GCA_964471755.1 uncultured Alcaligenaceae bacterium | reverse complement strand
CCGCACCAGGTCCGTCCGATAGACACGCATCAGGTCGTCCAGCCGCTGCCGGTCCACACTGTCGAGTTCCCCTTCGCGGTTGCGCTCCAGGAGGTCGCTCAGGGTGGCTTGCCGGCTCTCATCCCACTGACCGTTCGCGATGGCCAGGAGTTCCTCGTCGCTCAGCAATTCCAGAACGGGTTCCCCACCTCCAAGCCGAATCCACTCCACCAGGACCTCATCGAAGGAACGATGGGTTCTGCTCGCAACCGTCCGAACTTGCTGAATCAGGTCTTCCGGAAGCTCGACCAGTACTTTTTCCGTCATACGTTCCGCCCCGACTGGAAACCGCTCCTCTCCTCCACGATGATATCTCGCTTCCCGCCCGGTTACAACCGTCCGCTCTCCTCGGTTCCCTTCCTGGCGAGTCTTCCGCCGCGTCGGATCGTTCAGAACTCTTTGAAAGAGACCGAGCGATTCCTACAATTTCGACGCGGGGTCGAGAATCCGCCAGGACGAGGGGCGATCATGGAGCGGCGACTGCGTATCGGAGCGGTGAACTACCTGAACACCAAGCCGCTCATCCACGACCTGACGGAGATCGCGCCCGAAGCGGACCTGATCCTCGATCTGCCCAGCCGATTGGCCGACCGACTGGCGTCCGGCGAACTCGATGTCGCCCTCATCCCGGTCGTCGAATTCTTCCGGGCCGGCACCTATACCATCGTCCCGGACATCTCAATCGCCTCGCGCGGGCCGGTCCTCAGCGTCACGTTGTTCAGCAAGAAGCCCTGGAACCAGATCGGTCGGGTCGCTCTCGACGTCGGTTCACGGACGAGCGCCGCCCTGACCCAGGTGCTGCTCCGCCAGCGGCACGGCGTTCGGCCCGAGGTCGTGCCATTGCCGATGGACGCCGATCCCGAGACGCTCGACATCGACGCCGTGCTGCTCATCGGCGATCGCGCCATGCACGCCTGCCTGCCGGGATTCTCGCATGCCTTCGACCTCGGCCAGGAGTGGACGGAGTGGACCGGCCTGCCCTTTGTCTACGCCGTCTGGGCCGTTCGTGCCGGCGTCGATCTGGGCCGGGTCGCGGACGCCCTGATCGAGGCGAAGCGGCGCGGTCTGGAACGGATCGGTCCCATCGCCGCCCGCGAGGCTCCCAACCTGGGCCTCGACGCCGGCTTCTGTCGGCGCTACTTGCAGAGCATCATCCACTTCGGACTCGGGCCGCGTGAGCTGGCCGGGCTCCGGCATTACTATTCGCTGGCCTGTGAAGCCGGGCTCGTCCGGCCGGGGGTGAACCTTGACTTCTACCGTGCAGCCGATCTTGCAGAAAGCCGTTGACGGCGAACGGCTCACCTTCGACGAGGGCCTGGCCCTGTTCGAGACACACGACCTGACCCAGCTGGGCCGGGCCGCCGACACCGTCTGCCGTCGTCTCCACCCGGAGCCGTATCGGACGTACAACATCGACCGGAACATCAACTACACGAACGTCTGCGCGGCCGTGTGCGACTTCTGTGCGTTCTACCGCAAGTCGGCCGACGCCGACGCCTACGTTCTGTCGCGCGAGACGCTCTACCAGAAGATCGAGGAGACGATCGCTCTGGGCGGCGACCAGGTCCTGTTGCAGGGCGGCAATCATCCGTCGCTCAAACTGGAGTGGTACGAGGAGTTGCTGCGCGATCTGAAGGCCCGCTATCCACAGGTGAACCTGCACGCCTTCAGCGCCTCGGAGATCTGGCACTTTCACAAGCTGAACAAGCTGCCGCTGCGCGAGGTGATGGAGCGTCTCAAGGCCGCCGGCATGGGCAGTCTGCCCGGTGGCGGAGCCGAGATCCTGACCGACCGCGTGCGCAAGGCCATCACGAAGAACAAGGTTCTGACCGAGCAGTGGCTCGAGGTCCATCGCACCTGGCACCAACTGGGCGGCCGATCGACCTGCACGATGATGTTCGGCCACGTCGAGACGCTCGCCGAGCGGATCGAGACGCTCAACGTCCTGCGGAACCTTCAGGACGAGACGGGCGGCTTCACGGCGTTCATCTGCTGGACGTTTCAGCCGGAACACACGGCGATGAGCCACATCACTCCGGTCGGCGCGTTCGAGTATCTACGAACGCAGGCCATCGCCCGGCTCTACCTCGACAACATCGCGAACATTCAGTCGTCCTGGGTGACGCAGGGAGCGAAGATCGGCCAACTGGCCCTCCATTTCGGGGCCAACGACATGGGCAGTCTGATGATCGAGGAGAACGTCGTCAGCTCGGCCGGCACGGTGCATCACCAGACGCTCGACAACATCCAGCGCTCGATCGTCGAGGCTGGCTACATTCCCAGGCAGCGGAACGTCTTCTACGAGTACATCGACACGGCGGCATGACTGGTGTGTCCGGCGGCAGGCGAGCCCCCCACGAAAGTGGGGGGAGTTCACGCCCTGCAAACTCCCCC
>CAYYJM010000437.1:0-2584 GCA_964471755.1 uncultured Alcaligenaceae bacterium | reverse complement strand
AAGACGGTCGTGTCGGTGATCTCTTCGACCAGCTTGCCCAGGCCGGTGCCGAGGATGATGCCGACCTTCGGCTGGCCCTTCCAGCGCGTCTGGATGGTCTGGGTCGCTTCCTGGATCTGGTCGAATAGCTCCGGCATCGGTCGCTCCATTCGTTTCCGGGCGAGCGGCGCGGCGTCAGCCCGCCGGTGGCTTTTCCCGCGAAGAACCGGCGGGCTGACGCCGCGCCGCTCGCCGGGATCTCGTCGTGGGTCGTCAGCCGTTATACAGTGAACGATGGCAGATCGGACAGGGGGAAAGGAGCCGCAGGCAATGGCCGTCAACCTCACGCCGCAGTATCACGAGGCCGAGGAAGCGTACAAGAAGGCGAAGACCGCCGAGGAGCGCCTCGACTGTCTCCGTCGCATGTGGACGGAGCTGCCCAAGCACAAGGCCTCCGAAAAGGTCCAGGCCGAGCTGAAAACGAAGATCTCCGAGACGAAGAAGGAACTCGAGAAGGAACGCCGTAGTCCAGGCAAGAAGGGCGGCGTCAGCTACAAGATTCCGCACCAGGGAGCCGGCCAGGTCATCGTCCTGGGCGGCCCCAACGCGGGCAAGAGTTCCGTGCTGACGAAACTGACCCGCGCGACGCCGGCCGTCGCTCCGTTCCCGTTCACGACCCGCGAACCGTCGGCCGGCATGATGAGCTGGGAGGACGTCCGCGTCCAGCTCGTGGACATGCCGCCGATCACGGCCGACTACATGGAAGGCTACATCTCCAGCATGGTCCGCAGTGCCGACGCCTGCCTCCTGCTGGTCGATCTGGCCGATGACGACGGCCCCTTCGCCACCCAGGCCGTCATCGATCGTCTCGCCGAGGTGAAGGCCACGCTGATCGGCACGCCACCGGCCGACCCGGAAGACCCGACCATCGAATACGTCAAGACGCTTCTGGTCGGCACCAAGCTCGACGCCGACGGAGCGGCCGATCGGTTGGAGATCGTGGGCGAGATGTTCGCCGAGCGCTTCCCGATCCTCACCGTGGACCTGGAATCGGGCCAGAACCTGGAGGAACTGCGGACGGCGATCTACCGCTTCCTGAACGTTATCCGCGTCTACACCAAGCGACCGGGCAAGCCGGCCGACATGGATTCGCCCTTCACCCTGCCCGTCGGCGGCACGGTGTTCGACCTGGCCGAGCAGGTGCATCGCGAGGTGGCCGAGAAGCTCAAGTCGGCCAAGATCTGGGGCACCGGCGTCTTCGATGGCCAGACGGTGACGAAGGACCACGTCCTGCACGATAAGGACGTGGTCGAACTGCACGCCTGAGGAGGGCGATTCATGCGTGGACTGCTGCTCGGCCTGGTGGTGGTGGTGCTGCTGCCGGCCCTGAGTCAGGGCGACGACAGCGTGGCCAAGAAGAAGGCCATCGCCTACGTCGTGGGACTTCAGAACGAGGACGGCGGCTTCCAGGCGTCCGGTGACAGTGCGCCGTCATCCCTGGGAGCGACCACCGCGGCGATCCGGGCTCTGAAGTATTTCGGTGGCGAACTGCCCCGGAAGAACCTCGTCACGAAGTTCGTCGCGGCGTGTTACGACCCGGACAGCGGCAGTTTCGCTGACACGCCTGGAGGCAAGCCGACCGTGCGGACGACGGCTGTCGGCGTCATGGCAGCGGCGGAACTGGAACCGCCCAGTGATGCGATGAAGGCGAAGGTGGCGAAGTATCTCGGCGACCACGCCGAGGGGTACGAGGGCATTCGCATTGCCATCGCCGGCCTGGAGGCGATCCGCCAGAAGAGCGACCGCTTCGCCGACTGGACGAAGCAGATTGCCAGCCAGGCCAATGCCGACGGGACGTGGGGCAAGGGAGACGCCGCCGCTCGCGACACGGGCGGCTCCGCCGTCATCATCCTGCGAGCGGGCGTGCCCCTCAAGAACGAGTCGGCCGTGCTGAAGACCCTCGAAGCCGGTCTGCGGCCCGATGGCGGCTACGGCAAGGCCGACGCCAGGGGGAGCGATCTGGAGACGACCTACCGCGTGATGCGCTGCTACCACATGCTCGGCAAGCAGCCCGGCGGAGCGGCGAAGATCCGGGACTTCGTCGCGAAGTGTCAGAACGCCGATGGCGGCTTCGGCGTCGCTCCCGGTCAGCCGTCGAGCGCCAGCGCGACGTACTTCGCCGCCATCGTCCTGCACTGGCTCGACGCGAAATGAGCCACGTCGCGTACCTGGCTCTGGGCAGCAATCTCGGCGACCGGAAGGCTCACCTCGCGGCCGGGTTACGCCATCTGGACGAGACGCCCGGCGTCCGGGTCGTGCGCGTCTCGTCGTGGTACGACACGAAGCCGGTTGGCGGCCCGCCGGACCAGGGCGATTACCTCAACGGTGCCGCCGAGATTGTCACGACGCTGTCACCGGAAGCGCTGCTCGCCGTGCTGCACGCCATCGAGCAGGCTCTCGGCCGGGAGCGCATCGAGAAGGATGGTCCGCGAACGCTCGATCTCGACCTGCTCCTCCACGATGATCTCGTTCGCCATTCCCCCGAGTTGATCCTGCCGCATCCGCGTCTGCACGAGCGACTCTTTGTCCTGCAACCGCTGGTCGA
>CAYYJM010000436.1:0-2732 GCA_964471755.1 uncultured Alcaligenaceae bacterium | reverse complement strand
CCGGCTCAGGTGCTTGTCGGCGAAATCGAGGTAGACCTTCCAGTCGCCGCGCGTCATGGCGTGCTTGCCGGGCCGGATGTAGTAGCCGAGTCGGCTATCCACGAGCTTGCCCGGTGGCGGCATCTCCTTCGCTTCCAGGCCCTGGACGCCGAGCAGGCGATAGACGCCGTCGGCCGCCTTCAGCACCTCGAACTGACCGCTCGGGTTGGCCCACTGATCCTCCTGCGCGTTGGTGAACAGAACCGGCCGCGGAGCGCACAGGGCGACCAGGCCGTTCTGGTCGAACGGCAGACGGCGTGGGTCGTCGTTGAACTGTTTGAAATGGCCGTCGAACCAGTGCGGGAAGCTGGTGTTGATCCGTGCGACCGTCTCGTACTTGCCGGGCAGGCCGGCGGTGCCGCGACTCGGAGCGCTGCCACCGCAGCCGGCCTGGTTCGGGATCGTCATGGCGATGCGCTCGTCGAAGGCGGCGGCCAGCAGGACCGTCTTGCCGAGACGCGAATGGCCGACGGCGATGATCCGCTTCGGATCGATGTCCTTCTCGCCGCTGAGGTAATCGACGGCCCGCGAGACGGTGTACGCCCAGGCGGCGACCGTCGCCCAGGCCGCCGGGCCGGGCGGCTTCTCCTTGCCGGTATCGAGGAAGTAGGGCCGGATGCTCTCCTTCCAGAGGTCGGCCCTGTCCGGCACCGCGTCGCCGGAGTAGAAGGTCGCGATGCCATAGCCCCGAGCGATGGTCTGGTCGATGGCCCAGCTGTCCTTCTCTGTTCCCCGGCCGGCCGCGGTCGCCCGGTTGTCCTTGACGCCGACGCGGTTGGCGTAGATCCAGCCGGGCGGCAGCATCACCTTCGGATCATCGACGAGGGTGTGATTGCCGCCGAAGTTCGGGCCGACGAAGCACGCTACCGGCCCCTTGCGCTGGTTGGGCACGACGACGAGAAGGCGAACCTTCGGACACTCCGCCGGCCCGAACGACAGCTCGACCTCACGCAGGCTGGCCTTGCCGTCGAGGTAGTGATCGTTACGGTGAAGCACCTTCGCCGTGGTCGGCACCGCCTTCGGGAAGGTGCCGTACATGTAGTGCTGAAAGAGTGCCTTGAGTTCCTCGCGGCGTTTGCCCCACTGGTCCTTGCTGGTCACCTTCTCGCCGGAGAAGAAGACGAGCGGATCGGGCAGTTCCTCGCGGATGGGGAGATCCTTCGGGTCGGGCCAGTCGGCGGCCGGCAGAGCCAGGACGCCGAGCAGGACCGCCGCCAGGGTCGCGAGCAGAGTCGGGGTGTGCATGGAAAGTCTCCGGGATGAACGGGTGTTCGGCTTTCGGGCCGACGATTCCGGATGTCATCCTACAGACCCTTCGCGCCGTGAGACAAAGTGTGGGCGTGGTCGGTCATGCGGTCGTGCGGGTGCATCCCGTAGATGCGGCCCCTGTAGTCGGCATCGATTCCAAACGTGGTGGGTCGACTTCGCTCGATTGATCGACAGACTGGCGAGGATGACCCACCATTTGGGAATAGACGCCCGACGACATCTCGCTTCTGCGTGCGGAAATGGTCCACGGCGGTGGACCGTTTCGCACAGCTACGCGCGGACTGGCTGGCGCGATATCATGACCCTTGGGGCGGTTCCGGTTCGTGGTCGCGCCCTGGACACGTTCTTTGCGGTTTCGTCTTGCATGGCACCAGGTTTGCCCATCAATCCAGGGACCGAGGTAGGAAGCCGACCTCGTTCGAGGGACGGGCTTCCGCCACCAGCGCGGAGGACATGCAGCCATGTTCCGCAATCGTGAGGATGCCGCTCTCCAGCTTGCGCGCCGACTCCGGACCCGAGAGCTGCATCAACCGCTGATCCTCGCCATCCCGCGCGGCGGCGTCGTCCTGGGCGCGGTCCTGGCCCGGGAACTCGACGCCGAACTGGACATCGTCCTGGCCCACAAGCTGCGTCATCCGGGCCAGTTGGAGTTTGCCCTGGGAGCGATCTCCGAGGCGGGCGAGGTTTACCTGACGCCACACGGCGAGGAAGTGGCGGACCAGGAAGCCGATTACCTCGTCGAGGAGTGCCGCCATCAGACGCGCGAGATGGCCCGCCGCCGTGAACTGTACGCACTGGGCCGGCCGACCCCCTCGACGGAGGATCGCACGGTGATCGTGGTGGACGATGGCATCGCCACGGCCGCCACGATGATCGCCGCCCTGAAGATGCTGCGCTCGCACCATCACGGCACGCCACGCGAACTGCTGGTCGCCGTGCCGGTCGGCGCTCCGGAAGGGGTGAAGGAAGTCCGCGCCTGGTGCGACGACGTGATCTGTCTGCTGGAGCCGACGTCGTTCTGGGCCGTGGGGCAGTTCTATCAGAACTTCCGCCAGGTCACCGATGAAGAGGTGATCGAACTTCTTCAGAGTAGTTCATCGCGTGCGGTCACGCGCTGAAGCACGGTAGCCCGTTTCTGGAGATCGGAGGCGGCCAGCGGTGAGCCCCCGGGTCTGGATCCCGAACGCCCTGTCGATCGGCCGGCTCGTCCTGGCCGTGGCCTTCCCGTTCGTGCCGGAAGCCGGGCGGTTGCCGGTCGTGATCGCAGGGGCGCTGAGCGACTGGCTCGATGGAGCCCTGAGTCGCTGGCTGCGTGCGGAGAGCGATCTGGGTCGGCTGCTCGATCCGGTGGCCGACAAGCTCTTCGTTCTCAGCGTCCTGCTGACGCTCCTGGCGGCGGGGCTGCTGACGCGGGCCGAGGTGGT
>CAYYJM010000435.1:0-2855 GCA_964471755.1 uncultured Alcaligenaceae bacterium | reverse complement strand
AAGTGGGGGGAGTTCACGCCCTGCAAACTCCCCCCACTTTCGTGGGGGGCTCGCCCAGTTCCGCATCGGATGGAGGGTAGCGGTCGGCTCGGCCCTGTGTTACAACACAGGAAACCTGCATCCGTGAGGGGCTTCCACGATGGCCACCAGTTCGACTCCGGAGAAGGATCCGCACCTGCCGGCTCTGGCCCGTGTCGGTGCCAGTCTCATCGTGCCGAAAGCGCCGCAGACGATGGCCACCTGCGGCCTCGACGAGGCGACCCTGACCGGCCTGATTCTCCGCTTCGCCTACACCGTATCACGGTTCACGACCGAGTGGATGTACAAGAACCTGTACCTGTCTCAGGGCGTGATCCGGGAACTGCTCGAAAAGCTCACCTTCGAGGGCTCGATCGAGCAACTCTGGCAGACGTCGCAGGCCAGTTCGCACTACAAGATCACCGATCACGGTCGCGAACACGCTCAGCGGCTGATGGAGATCTGCGGCTACGTCGGACCCGCGCCGGTGAGCCTGGAGACGTACTCCGCCTTCCTGCGCTGGCAGTTCGCCAATCGGCCGGTCGTGCAGCCGGACCACGTCGCGGCGGCGCTGTCGGGCCTGGTGCTGAGTGAGAAGGCGGCGGAGTTGGCCGGCCTGGCCGTGTCGTCGGGGCGGAGTCTGTTCATCTTCGGGCCGCCGGGCAACGGCAAGAGCAGTCTCGGTCGCCAGCTCCACGCGGCACTACAGGGCGACTGCTGGATACCCTACGCCATCAGCGTCGGCGACAGCGTCATTCGGCTCTACGATCCGCAGATCCACCAGCGCATCGAGGTGCCGACGGAGAAGCCTGAGGCGATCGATCAGCGCTGGATTCGCGTCCGCCGACCGCTGGTCACCGTCGGCGGCGAACTGACGCTCGATCTGCTCGACCTGATCTATGTGCCGTCGGTGCGCTACTACGAGGCTCCGCCGCATCTGAAGGCGAACAGTGGCGTCTTCCTCGTCGATGACTTCGGCCGCGAGCGGATCTCGCCGGAGCAACTGCTCAATCGCTTCATCACGCCGATGGAGCATCAGATCGACTACTTCACTCTGCGAACGGGCCAGAAGATCCAGCTACCGCTGCGGCACGGCCTGATCATCGCGACGAACCTGAGCCCGGACCTGGTGACCGACCCGGCCTTCCTGCGGCGGATGGGCTATCGTCTCTTCCTCGGTTCGCCGACGCCGGAGCAGTACGCTCGTATCTTCAAGAGCTACGCTCAGAAGCAGGGCGTGGCGGTGTCGAACGAGATCGTCGAGAAGCTGCTGGCCCGGTATCGCGCCCAGAAGCGGGAACTGCGTGCGTGCGAGCCACGCGACCTGATCGAGCGGGCGCGGGACATCTGCCGATATCACAACAAGGCCCTGGAGCTGACGCCGCAGGTCCTCGACCTGGCCTGGGCCGGCTACTTCGGCGAGGAGTGATCCTGCGTGGCCTGGCTGCATCCGCGACTCGGACGAGCGCGTGATCGGGACGCGCTCGTCAGTGAGAGGCCGAGCAGGCCGGAAAGGACCAGGGTCACGAAGGACGGTTCCGGCAGCGCGATGGGTGCCGCATCGCCGTACTCGACGACGTAGCTGAGCGGAAACTGGGCCGGCCCTGTGTCGGCCAGCGGGACATTCCGGTAGTCGTTCCAGCCCCACTGCTGGCCGTAACGGTTCTCGTACCAGACCCAGTCCTCGCCCGGACCGACAGCGGCGTTGTTTGGTTCAAAGTGCAGCCACGCCGAGAACGCGAAGGGCTCGTCGGTGACCCACTGAAAGGCCCCTTCGACTGCTTCATCCGAGAGGCCGATCCACACGAAATTGCGGGGAAATGTCGTCCGGACGAATAGCCATTCCGCCTCGCTGTTCAAGGTCACCAGGTGGCCCGGTAGACCCGAGTAGGTTGCCGCAGCGGCCGCGTCCTTCGCCGCAGACCAGGTGATGCCACCGGACGGGCTGACCAGTTCGTAGAAGTGGCCGTTTTCGGTCGACTGGATCGGCTCGGCCGGGGCGGCCGTCGGTAGCGAGAGCAGGGCCAGGGCCAGAACAGAACAACGATTCATCGGGAGTCCTCCTTGTCTCTCGCCGTGCCGGGCGTCCGCTTCCGGGCGGATGGTTCGATGTCGGAGCGGCATTACATCCGGCCGGGAGGCTGCGCGTCAAGTCGGGATCGATGTCAGGAGAAGGATCGGCAGGCTGATGCCGGCTACTTCGGCGAGGAGTGATCGCGCGTGGCCTGGCCGACTCGTTCCTCGACGATGTCGGCCAGCAGCGGATGCCGGCCCAGGGGAGCCGCCAGGAGGAAGGCAACGCCGGGATGCTCGGCCGCCAGCGCATCGCGAGCGGCCGTCAGATCCTGGCCGACGTGCAGGCCGGCCGACAGGAAGTAGGGGAGCAGAACGACCTGCGTGGCACCGGCCTCGACGCAGGCCCGGCCGCCGGCGGCGATATCTGGCTCGGCCAGCTCCAGGAACGAGGCCACCACGATCGGATGGCCGCGACCGCGCAGCACCTCGGCCAGGTGGAGCAGATCCGCATTCGCGCCGGCGTTTCGGCTGCCGTGAGCGATCAGAAGCACGGCCTGCGTCATGGTATCGTTCCCGATGTCAGGGTGGCTCTCCCTTGCTATCCTAGGGGTACAGCGTGGCGAGCGGCGCGGCGTCAGCCCGCCGGTTGTTTTCGTCGCGCCAAGAACCGGCGGGCTGACATTCGCGGAAAGAACCGGCGGGCTCACGCCGCGCCGCTCGCCAGGCCCCTCGAACTCGCAGTGGCAGGGTTTCACCATGAGCAGCGACCGTCTGGGCGACTGGTCGATCGAGCGCGAGTTGGACCGTGGGCCGACGTGGAT
>CAYYJM010000434.1:0-2868 GCA_964471755.1 uncultured Alcaligenaceae bacterium | reverse complement strand
CTTCCACCTGCCACGGTCGAGCCTGCTGTTGCTGGTGGCCGCGTTCATGGGCCGCGAACCGATGCTGGCGGCGTATCGCGACGCGATCGAGCAGGGCTATCGCTTCTTCAGCTACGGCGACGCGATGCTCATCGAGAGCCCGAAGTAACCCCGCTGCCATAGCGATGTCAGATCCATCGACACGGCCACGCCGACGTGCAGCGCCGCGCCGAGGATGACGCTCCGTGTCCGCAGGCTCATGAAGCCCAGCACGAAACCGGCCACGATCGCGCCGAACGTTTCCGGCATCGGCTTCTGGAAGTGAATCATGCAGTACGGCACCATCATTACCGGGATCGCGTACGCTCCGAAGCGGTGCCGCAGACCATGCACCATGAAGCCGCGAAAGAAGAACTCCAGGCCGAGAAACTGCAAGGCGTAGAAGATTTCCCAGACCCAGAACCACGGCCAGAGCGGCTCGCCGCCCAGCTCGTAGAACGGGTACGTCCGCTGGAAATGGGCGTTGTGCGAGACGATGAACACGATCGGCAGCATGACCGCCAGGAAGAACGGGTAGACCCACCAGTCCTTGAACGCTCCTTGCAGCTTGAGCCCGTACTCGGCCAGGGTCTGGCGAAAGACCAACTTGACGACCAGGCCGGGAATGATGACGTAGAGAACAAAGTTGCCGACGGCCCAGTAGATGAGCCAGCGTCGATGGGCGTTGCGGGCCACGGTGGGATTCGAGTCCCACGGATTGCCGAGACTCGTCAGCCACCAGTCGGCAAAGCGGCCCAGACCGAGTTCGTCGAGCAAACCCAGGACATAGCCGAACTGGTAGCCGTAACTCAGCAGGTAGTGCTGCAACGTCAGCATGATCGCGACGACGATCAGGATGGTGACGACCCGGCCGTCGAAATGGGCCGACTTCGGGTCGTTCCAGTGGAGGCGTGCCTCCTCGTTGGCCTGGCGCAGGGGCGCGGCGATGAAGCTGTCCCAGAAACGCAGCAGCCAGAAACGCCGGGGAGCGCCGGCGTCAGGTGGTGTAGTCGGCATTGAGACGCACGTACTCGTGGGTGAGGTCGCAGGTCCAGACGGTGGCTTTCGCGGTGCCGAGGTCGAAACGCAGGCGGAGGTGGACCGTTCGATGCTGCTTCAGATAGGCCGACAGCGCCGTGGCGTCGAACGGTTGCGGCGTACCGTGGTCGTAGACGAGCGTCTCGCCGATCCACAGCGAGAGGTGTTCCTCCTCGAACTCGACGCCGGCGTAGCCTGCGGCGGAGACGATCCGGCCCCAGTTCGGGTCCGCGCCGAAGATGGCCGTCTTGACCAGGGCACTATCGGCAACAGTCCGGGCGATCTGCCGCGCCTCGATCTTGTTTCGCAGCCCCTCGACATCGAGAACGATCAGATGGCTGGCTCCCTCGGCGTCCTCGGCCATGGCCCGGGCGAGGTCGCTGCATACGGTGGTGATCGTCGCGCCGAGCGTCTGCAAGGCCGCGCCGCGGGCGGGCTCGCCGGACCAGCCCTGACAGTTGGCCAGCAACAGGAGCGTGTCATTGGTCGAGGTATGGCCCTCGACGCGGACGCAGTTGAACGATTCGTCGGCGGCGTGACCGGCGATCCGCTGGAGATCGGCCGGGGCGATGGCCGCGTCGGTGCAGACGAAGGCGAGCATCGTGGCCATGTTTGGGCCGATCATCGCCGCTCCCTTGGCGATGCCGACAACGGTGACGTTTCGGCCTTCCAGGGTCAGGGATCGGAAGGCGACCTTGGGCCGCGTGTCGGTGGTCATGATGGAGCGCGAGAAGGCGTCGAGCCCCTCGCTGTCGGGCCGGAGTCGGGGGACGGCCTGGCGGATGCCGGGTTCGACCGCGTCCATGGGAAGATGTCGGCCGATGACGCCGGTCGAACAGACGAGCAGCTGCTCCGGTCGGCAGCCGAGCGATTCCGCGGCGACCTCGGCCATGCGACGCGCGTCGGCCAGGCCGCGTTCGCCGGTGCAGGCATTGGCGTTGCCGGAACAGACGACGACGCCACGCAGGTTGTCGCCAGGGACACGCTCCCGACTGACACGAACGGGAGCCGCCTTGATGCGGTTCTGCGTGAAGACGCCAGCGGCGCTGGCCTCGGCATCGGTAACGATCAGGCCGAGGTCGAGACGCTGGGGATCGGGACGGATGCCGCAGTGCGTCCCGATAAAGCGGAATCCGCGAGGCAACACGAGAGGGGCCATCAGACAGCGCTCCAGAAGAAGGGGCTCCACGCCTGTTGTAGATGGCCGTGCCCGCGCGACAAGGAGCGTCTGCCGAGCCTGCCTCGCCACGGACGAGATTACACTCTGCTTCCCGGGACCTGCTGTAAGTCTTGCAATCCGAGAGCCGGATGCCCGATGCCAGCTGGAGCGTGATTCCTTGCAACGACAGCGGATTGCGAGGTGAACATCGCAGACAGCGAGGAATTGGCACACGGGTTGCATGATGATTCCGTCAGGATCCGAGAGAAGAACGACGGGAGGCGAGCCATGACGATGCGCGAAGCGGCCCTGGTCGGATTGCGGGACACCCTGGAACACCTGAGCGAATGCCGGCAGCAACTGGAGTGGACCGAGGAAGCAACAGCGATTCGTTTGTTGACCGAGACGATGCTGCGTGATCTGGAGCGGTGCCGGCGATTGCTGGAAGCAGCTCGGCGGCGTGAGTCAGCCGGTGCGACGGTCTGAGTTCACATCTGCGGTCCGAGATCAACAGACTCCCTTTTCTTGATGGCCAGCCGTCGCGGTAATGACTGCGACGGCTGATGGCGTTTCTACCCACCTTTCGCACTTCGACTCAGTCAGAGCCGCGCACGCAGCGAGGCCGCAGGCCGAGCGAAGTAAGCGCACCAAGA
>CAYYJM010000433.1:0-2912 GCA_964471755.1 uncultured Alcaligenaceae bacterium | reverse complement strand
GGCGAGCCCCCTCTTGGCGAGCCCCCCACGAAAGTGGGGGGAGTTCCCGACGCGGCAAACTCCCCCCACTGTCGTGGGGGGCTCGCCTGGTGCCGGGGGCTCGCCTGGTGCCGGGGGCTCGCCAGGGAACGATCACGCCGGAGACTCGCACGGGAACGAGCAATCGGAGGCAGCGTCATGAGCATCCGTGTCGAGAACCTCTTCAAGCGTTACGGCGACTTCATCGCCCTGGACCATGTCAGCCTGTCGGCCCCGACCGGCAGTCTGACGGCCCTGCTTGGTCCGTCCGGTTCGGGCAAGACGACGCTCCTGCGCTGCATCGCCGGCCTGGAGACGCCCGATGCGGGCAGCGTCCATCATGCCGAGCAGGAGGTGACGCATCAGGCGGTGAAGGCTCGCAACGTCGGCTTCGTCTTTCAGCACTACGCCCTGTTCCGGCACATGAGCGTCTTCGAGAACGTCGCCTTCGCGCTGCGCATTCGGCGTCGGTCGGAGGCGCAGATCCGCGAGCGAGTCCGGGAACTGCTTCATCTGGTCCGTCTGGAGGGGATGGAGACGCGTCGGCCGGACCAGCTTTCGGGGGGGCAGCGGCAGCGTGTGGCCCTGGCCCGGGCTCTGGCCGCCGAGCCGGCCGTGCTGCTGCTCGACGAACCGTTCGGCGCGCTGGATGCCAGGGTCCGCCAGGAACTGCGTCAGTGGCTGCGCCGGCTGCACCGCGAGGTGACCGTGACGACGCTCCTGGTGACACACGATCAGGAAGAGGCCTTCGAGGTCGCCGATCACGTCGTGGTCATGAACCGGGGTCGGGTCGAGCAGGCGGGCAGCCCCGAGCAGGTGTTCGACCACCCGGCCACGTCATTCGTGATGGACTTCCTGGGCAACGTCAACGTCTTCCATGCCCGCGTGGTTAATGGACAGGCGTACGTCGGGCCGCTGGCGTTGAAGGCGATGCAGTCGCCCGGGCCGGTGGACGGCCCGGTGACCGTCTACGTTCGGCCGCACGACCTGGACGTGAGCCATTCGCCGGACGAAGGCGGCAGTCTGCCGGCGACGGTGCAGCACATCCACCCGGCCGGGGCCGTGCGGCGAGTCCACTTGCAGGCCCTGGACGGCGGCCTGTCCCTGCACGTCGAACTGACGCCGGAGCGACATGCCGAACTGGGCCTGAAGCCCGGCGACCTCGTCTTCGTGGTGCCGCGACGTGTACGCGTGTTCGCTCAGGACTACGTCATCTGAGCCTTCCTCCTCGTTTTTTCTCGCCTGGAAGGCAAGGATTACCAGCCGAGGTGCTGAATTGTCCGAAGGTATCGGCTTTTCGCTTTGCCCGGATCGGATGCTCTTTATAGGATTGGTGTACCCTTCCAGCTGAGGCGGTGTCACAGACGGCTGGAGGGAAGGCTCCCCCCTCGCATACACCGATTGAACGAGGTCGAACCGTGGGCAACGCGCTGATTCTGGAGTTCTTCGACGAGCTGCCCGAACGCTGTCCGGAGGACAACCCCCTCGAGTGGCGCATCCGCTACAAGGCGGCCCGTGAGCGATTCCGTAAACAGGTCGCCCAACGCTATCTGGAAAGCACCGTTCTGCGTTTGCTCGTCACGACGGATGACGTTCGCACACGCAAGGCCGCCATCCTTGCTCTGGGGATGCTGGGGACCATGGAACAGAGCAATCGTCCCCTGTCCGACTGGCTCCATGACGACGACTTCGAGGTCCGTCAGCAAACGGTCGAATCGCTTTGGCACCTCTGGTTTCGGGGTGCCGGAGAGGCGGCCCATCAGGAGTTGCAGAAGGCACTCCGCCGCCGCGGCCCCGGCGAGGCGGTCGCCTACTTGACCCGGTTGATTGAGAAGTTGCCGACCTTTGCCGAGGCGTACAATCAGCGGGCGATCCTGCACTTTCACAGCCAGGACTGGGTCAGGTCCATCGCGGACTATGAGAAGGCCATCGCGCTCAACCCGCAGCACTTTGGAGCGCTCTCTGGAATGGGGCAGAGTCTGTTGCAGCTGCGCAGGGGCCGAGCGGCCTTGCGGGCCTTCCAGCAGGCCCTGAAGATCCATCCCGGCCTGGAAGGGATCGCCGAGACCGTCCGGACCCTGGAAAAGCAGCTGAGCGATGACAAGAAGTGACGCTCTTCATTTAGCCGCCGGCTTGCCGGCGGGTATTTGGGACGAAGACCGTCGGCACGCCGGCGGCTAAATTAAATTCGCCGCTCCAAAGGCGCACGGCAGCAGTCCCCCGAGCGTGAACCGGGCCGTCTCTGTCCCCGTCGCATCGACCAGCAGCACCGGCACGTCGCCGAGATACTCCCACAGCAGTTGCCGACACGCCCCACAGGGCGGCGTCGGTGTCGTCGCCGCGGTCGCGACGGCGATGCAGGTGAACCGCCGCACCCCCTCCGACAGGGCCTTCGTCAGCGCGACGCGCTCGGCGCAGATCGTCAGGCCATAGCTGGCGCTCTCGACGTTGCAGCCGGTCCAGAGTCGGCCATCGACATCGAGCAGGGCCGCGCCGACGGGAAAGTTCGAGTACGCCACACAGGCATGCTTCATCGCATCGGCGGCGGCCTTTCGCAGAGTCGTCTCGTCGCTCATGGGATCAGGACTCCTACCAGACAGGCGTTGACCATCGTCGCCAGGAAGCCGGCCAGCAGGGCGTAGGGACCGAGTCGGGCCAGGTCGGCACGTCGTTCCGGGGCCATCGCACCGATGCCGCCCAGTTGGATGCCGATCGACGAGATGTTGGCGAAGCCCGTCAGAGCGAACGTCGCCAGCATCCGCGATCGCGGCGACAGGTCGGCCTGGATCTGGCTCAGTTCACCGAACGCGACGACCTCGTTGGTGACGAGCTTCGTACCGAGCAGATTGCCGACCGCCTGCACGTCCCGGGCCTCGACGCCGAGCAGCACGGCC
>CAYYJM010000432.1:0-2928 GCA_964471755.1 uncultured Alcaligenaceae bacterium | reverse complement strand
CTCGACGACCGCAAGGCCCTCCGGGCCAGCTTCGATGGTCTGCGCCAGGACGTGGAGAGCTACAAGGTCGCCGACGCCCTCCAGGAGAAGGCTCTCGGCGTGCTGACCTCGAGCAAGCTGCTCGACGCCCTCGACCTGAGCAAGGAGCCGGCCAGGGTCCGCGAGCGTTACGGCGACGGCAAGCCGTACAAGTTCCAGTACGACGGTGCGCCGACGGTCAACGACCAGTTTCTGCTCGCTCGCCGACTCATCGAGGCGGGCGTCCGCTGTGTGACGCTGAGCTATGGTCGCTGGGACAGCCACGGCAAGAATTTCGATCTCGTCCGCGATCACGGCGGCAAGCTCGATCAGTGCCTCAGCGCCCTGGTCGATGACCTGGAGATCCGGGGGATGCTGGACGACGTGAGCATCGTCGTCTGGGGTGAGTTTGGCCGCACGCCGCGCATCAACAAGGACGCCGGCCGGGATCACTGGCCGCAGGTGGCGGCGGCTCTGCTCATCGGCGGTGGCATGAAGACCGGCCAGGTGATCGGTTCGACCAACCGCCTGGGTGAGGTGGCCAATAGCCGGCCGGTGAAGCATGGCGAGATCCTGGCCACGCTGTACCGCAACCTCGGCCTCGACCCGATGACGACCATGGTCAACGATCCGACCGGCCGACCCCAGCACCTCGTCGAAGACGAGGCGTTGAAGGAAGTGATCTGATCTCCTCTTTGAAGCCCGCCGCGCTGCCAACGCAGCGCGGCGGGCTTTTTCCTGTAGCTACCTCCCTTGATTGTCGATATGGACTGACGTACACTATATGGAGTGGTGGCGATCGTTTCACCATTTCTGAGGAGGTAGCCCGTGGAGCAGCACGATGGGAAAGCACTGAGGGACCAGCGCGTCGCGGCGCTGATGGAGGCGCTGGCCGCGCCGTTCGAGCCGGACGAGGTCAAGTTCAAGCCAGCGGTCGTCTCCGGCAATCGAGCCCTGGCCCTGGCCTATGTCGATGCCCGTGTCATCCAGGATCGGCTCGACGATGTCCTGGGGGCGGCCGGGTGGCAGGACGAGTACGAGTTTCTGTCCGACGGTTCGGTCGTCTGCCGACTGCGTCTGCGGCTCGGCGACGAGTGGATCACCAAGATGGACGTCGGCGGGCCCAGCGAGCAGCCCGACGAGGGCGATCGGCGCAAGGCCGCCGTCAGCGATGCGCTGAAGCGTGCGGCCGTCAAGTTCGGCGTGGGCCGCTATCTCTATCGACTGCCGCAGCAGTGGGTCGATTACGATCCGCAGAAGCGACAGATCAAGAACAGGCCGACGCTGCCAGTCGCCGCCCAGCCGAAGCGGAAGGTGGCTCCGGCTCCGACGCCGGCCCCGAAGGAAGTGGTGGCCGAACCGATCCCGGAGACGCCAGTCGAGAAGAAGAAGCCGGTGAAGAGCGTGCCGCGCTCCAACGAGGTCGCCAGCCAGTCGCGCGAGGTGATCGCCGCCGAGCGTGAGGAAGCCCCGAGCGAGAGCGGCCACAAGCTGCCGGCCACCGGGATGGAACTCCTGAAGCGGCTGACGGTAAAGGACAGGCAACTGGCCGAGCAGGGAGTGTGCCAGGAAGGCGACCTGGTCAAGCACGTCGTGGCGGCGGGGGTCAAGGCCGGCTTCGAGTCGGACCTGGCGAGCTGGACGATGCCGGCGATCCAGCTGGCCGTCGGTGAGACGCGGGCGTTCGAGGCGAAGGTCCGCCAGCCGGCCCCCGCGAAGAACGTGGCCTGAACGACGAAACCACATCTACCGAAACAACGCGGGGCATCCCCCCGCGTGTTTCACTTCCGGCCCGGCCGAATCACTTGTTGAGCAGTTCCGGCACCTTGTCGCGCAGCAGTTCAATCTCGTGGTGCGTCTCTCCCAGGTAGGCCAGCAGACGCAGGTCGTCCCGCGTGACGGCTCCGCCGGTGAACAGCCAGGAGCGGACGCGGAACAGCTTGTACAGCTTGACCAGTTTTCGATCGCTGATGAACAGCTTGTGTTCGCGGACCAGGACCTTGATGAGCCGCTGGAACTCGTCGAAGACCTCCGCAGGGAAATAGACCTGTCGGTCGTTCTGATCCTCGCCGCGACCGGTGGTCCGGTGCCGACGTGAGAACGTAAGCGTCAGATAGCGGTTGGCCTTGAGCAGGTCTTCCAGGTTGGCATGACCTTCCTGCCAGGGCTTCTGGTTGAGGCTCTTGTACACCTCGCCAGCGATGCCGGCGTCGATCAACTGGGTGAAGTAGTTCTCCTGAACCGGCAGGCTCTCTGCTTTCAGAGCGAAGCGGTCCTTCAGAGCGGCCAACTCGGCCTGCTCGGGGATCTCGTTCGTGGCGGCGAACAGAACACGCAGCTTGACCGGCTGCGGCACGCCGTCCTGGTAGAACTTCTTCTCGTTGATGATCGTCAGCAGGATGTTCAGGATGGCCGAGTTCGACTTGAAGATTTCGTCAAGGAAGGCCAGGCGGGCGGTCGGCAGCTTGCCCTGCTCGCGGCGGATATAGCGGCCCTCGCGCAGCTGGGCGATGTCGATGGGGCCGACGATCTCCGACGGCTCGGTGAAGCGCGTCAGCATGTACTCGAAGTACTCGTCGTCGCTGACGCCGATGGCGTCCTTGAACTTGATGACAAGGTCGGACTTGGCCGTGCCGGGTGGGCCGACGAGCAGGAGCGGTTCCTGGGCGACGGCGGCGACGACCATGAGGTCGATCAGTTCCTGCTTCTGAACGAAGAAGCGGCCCAGCGACTTGCGGAGGTTGTTCAACCGCGAGCGCAGACCTTCCGCCTCGTCCTGCAGTTCTTCCAGGGTCAGGTCGTCGACTTTCTTCTTGCTCATGGGTCTCTCGGTAAAGACGGTTCCTGGCGAGCGTTCGTCGGCAGGGTGAAGACATCGGTGCCTACGCCGAGCAATACCGCCTCGCCGAC
>CAYYJM010000431.1:0-2947 GCA_964471755.1 uncultured Alcaligenaceae bacterium | reverse complement strand
ATGCTTCTGAACTCCCGCTTCCCCGTGCATTACTTTCCTAACATGGGATAAATGGATCCGACTCACCGCACGAACTGAAACTCCGGCAGCAGAAACACCGCCCAGAGCAGATCGCACACGCCGTCGTCGGTCATCGGCGAACCGAGAAACTGTCGGGCCGTCGTCAGTTCCGCCTCGGTCGGCTTGCGGCACAGGGCGGCGCGGTACACGGCCGTGATGATCTCATCGGGTTTGCTCTTCGCGTGGTGTCGGCGGAGGTTCTTCGCTCCACGATCCAGCAGGGCGGCGAAGACCGGGCCGTTGGTCAGGTCCAGGGCCTGGAGCGTACTCAACTCCTCCGGCCGGGTCGTCACGACCTGCTCGCGATTGGGCCGGCCGAGCGAGCGCATCAGCGGGTCGGCTGGCACCAGCGACGCCCGAACCGGATCATCCCCCGGAGGGCGGCGGAAGCTGGCGTGAGGCTTCGCCGGAGCGGTATCGGTCACCTGCCAGACGGCATCGAGAAACTGCTCGGCCGTCAGGTGCTTCGGCTGCGGTCCACGGAAGACGTACTCGCTGGCGTCCGGTTCCTTCGCCAGGGGTGCAACCTGCGACTGGTAGGCTCGCGAGGTCACGATCAGTTCGATCGCCTTCCTCAGGTCGTGGCCATTGTCGGCCAGGTGGACGGCAAGGTAGTCGAGCAGATCGGCACTCCACGGCTCGTTGCTCATCACGTCCACGGGATGGACGATGCCGCGTCCCATGAGACGCTGCCAGAGACGGTTGACGATCGTCCGTCGCAGTCGGCCGTTGTCCGGATGGGTCATCAACTCGGCGAGACGCTGGAGTCGCTCGGTTCGCGATCGTACGGCATCGATCGTCCCGAGTTCGGGGAAGAGGAACCGCGGCTGGGCCTTGACGCCGGTCGCCTTGTCGCAGCGGTACAGTTCCATCGGCCGATCGCTGGTGATGGCCGCCAGGCCGTAGGCGTCGGCGAGTTTCCAGTCGTCGATGAAGCTGTCATGGCACGAGGCGCACTTGAGGTTGATGCCGAGGAAGACCTGGGCGACATTCTGAGCGAACTGCAACTCCGGCACCTGGCTGGCGTTGACAACGCCCCGCCACTTGATGCCCTTGATGAAGCCTTCCGACTCCGGCGTCGGGCTGATGAGTTCACGCACGAACTGATCGAACGGCTTGTTGTCCTGGAGCGACTGGTAGAGCCAGGTGGTGATCGGTTTGCGACCGCCGTCGATGTAACCGGTCCCCTGGTAGTCGTTGCGCAGCAGGTCGTTCCAGAAGGTGAGCCAGTGTTCGGTATACGCCTGGCGATCATCGAGCAGTCGGCGGATGAGTCGGGTTCGCCGATCGGTTTCGGTGTCGGCGCGGAAGGCGTCAAGTTGCTCCGGCGTTGGCAGCCGACCGATAACGTCGAGGGAGACGCGGCGCAGGAAAGCAGCGTCATCGATCGACCCAGGCGGCGTGACCTTCTTCTGCTGCCAGTAGGCGTCGAGAATGCGGTCGATCGGATGGGTGATCCCGTCACGAGCTGGCGGAAGGACAGGTCGGCGCTGTTTGAGCGGCGCAACGAAGCCCGCCTTTGCGAAGGAGAAACCTTCCTGCCAGGAGGCTCCCTCGTCGATCCAGATGCGGAGGAGGGCGACCTCCTTCGCGGTCAGGGCCGGGCCTTTCGGCGGCATGCGCTCGGCGGGATCGTTCGCGGTGATGCGCTGGACGAGCGGACTCTGCCCGCTCTTGCCGGGGACGACGGCCTTCGCCCGGAGCAGCGTTTCGCGTGTGTCCATCGACAGGCCGCCCTTGTGCTTGCCGGCAGTGTGGCACTCGGCACAGCGGGCCTTGAGCAGCGGCAGCACGTCGTGGGCGAAATCGACCCGGTTCTTCGGCTGGGCCGCGCCGGGGAGGGCGAGGCTGAGAACCGTCAGGAGGGCCGTCGGCCCGAGGTGTCGTTGCATCGGTGTTGTTCCCTTGCTTGCGCTGCGGGCTTCGGGCACCTCAGAATGACAGGTGCGACGATCCTTCTCAAGCAGGATTCTGGGTAGATCCGTCAGCACGCATTGCCACGGCCCCTGGTCTGACGCCCCGGGTTCGTGGTGAGGATCGACGAGATCCCGTTTTGCCGGTAGGTGGCTGCCAGGAGCGTGTCGAGCAAGCGTTTTCGGCCCAGCGAGAACTGCTGGAGCCAGGCGAGAAAGAGGCGCGTCGCCGCTACGTCGGGAAACACCTGGACAACCTCCGATGCTGTCCACCATTGTTCGGCCAGGTGAAGCCCGGCCGCGATCAGTCGTCCCGGGGTTGATTGTGCCGTCGCGTTGTCAGCGTGTTCCAGCAAAGCGGCGGCCACGAGGAAGCCGGTGTCCAGGCCGTGGATCATTGCCGGCTTTCCAGCATCTCGCCCAGTACATCAACCTCGGCTGAAATGGGAGCCACGACCGCCCCCACGCTCACCGGACGGATATCCAGAACGCCATGCTGGTTCCTCGCCGATGGTGGCACCACCACGGTCACCTCCATCCCCTCTGGCAATTGGACGCCGTCTTCCAGCACCACGACACCGTTCCGAACGTGACCACGTGCAACCACGGCAGAGCCTCCGGATCGATCGGTCCCTTCCACCTGCATTCTACCGGAGCTTCACTCTCCCGTGTCGCCCTTGAACCGGAACGGCTTGCCGCCCAGCACCTGGTCCGACGTGATCGTCGGGCAGACGTACTTCTCGATGTGTTCGACGATCAGTTCCGTGCCCTTGAAGTGGCTGACCATCGGCCGCTGCTTCGGATTGTACATCGTGTCGGTCATGTCACGCATCAGCACGACGTGCTTGCCGTTCTTCGCCATCTGACGCAGGCCGAAGGGTCGGCCCAGAACGCACATGTTCGTGTGGACGCCGACCAGGATCACATGGTCGATGCCACGGGCCTCCAGGGTGTTCCAGATCTCGACGCCCGAA
>CAYYJM010000430.1:0-3019 GCA_964471755.1 uncultured Alcaligenaceae bacterium | reverse complement strand
GCCGAACACCACGCTGTGCGGCGCGCCGATGCGGGCGCAGGCGAGCATGGCGACGACCGCTTCGGGGATCATCGGCATGTAGATCGTGACGCGGTCGCCGGCCTGGATGCCGAGGCCCTTCAGCACGTTGGCGAACTTGCAGACCTCGCGGTGGAGCATCTGATACGTCAGCACGCGCTGGTCGCCGGGCTCGCCCTCCCAGATGAGAGCGGCCTTGGTCTTGCGGGGTCCGGTCAGGTGCCGGTCGAGGCAGTTGTAGCTGGCATTGATACGTCCGCCGACGAACCATTTCGCGAACGGTTCGTTCCATTCGAGAACTTTCGTCCAGGGGCTGAACCAGTCGAGGCTCTTCGCCTGCTCGGCCCAGAAGCCTTCCGGGTCGTCCCTGGCCTGCTGGGCGAGCTGCTCGTACTGGGCCAGGCTGCCGACCAGGGCCTGCCGGGCGAACTCGGCCGACGGCGGGAAGGAACGCGTCTCCTTGAGAACGCTGGTGATCGGCGAGGAAGTATCGGCCATGAGAGTACTCTCGAATGCTCCAGGTTGCGCAAGCGTGTGCCTTCCAGGGATACGCCAGCGCGGCGCGGGCGTCAAGGAGAAACAGGGCCTGAACTTCCGATCGGCCCGGTACGTCTGGTAGAATGAAACCCAGGACGAACGGGAGGATTTGCCATGTCCATCGTGATGGCCGACGACGCCCTGGCCGCTGCACTGGAGCAGGCGGCGGAACCGGTGGAGATTCAGACCAGGGATGGCCGGCGGCTGGGGGGGGTCACGCCACTGGCGGAATCGACTACCCCCCCGGCCGCACAGGAGGGCCGATCCGTCCGAGAGATTCTGGCCTGGATCGCGGCCAACCGGATCACACCGGCTCCCGGTACGCCCGACAGCACCGACATGCTTCGTGAGGATCGCGAGCGATGAGCGGGTTTCCTGGTCCGTTCTGACTTTTTGGACTGCGGCGATGCTTCTTCGCCGCTCTGACTTTCTGACTTGCTTTGTGATGCCGCTCGGCCCAGGGGTGTCGTTCCAGTGAGAAAGTCAGAGCGGCGAAGAAGCATCGCCGCAGTCCAAAAAAGGGAGACAGTGAGACCTGACTGTTCTCGACTCTTTGACCCCCTTCCCTCTGTCCGGTAAAATGCCCCGATCACCCGTCCGTGTGTACGAGGTTGACCGACGATGGACCCGGTCGCGCGGATCACCTACTACAAGCGATTCCGCATGGAGGTGCGCCTTGCCGAGGTCGGCCCGCTCCAGACGCCGACCGGCTTCACCTGGCTGGCCTGGCGGCCGGATCTGATCGACACCCATGCTCGGGTTCTGTATGACAGCTTTCATCAGGAGATCGACGCGGCCGTCTTCCCCAGCCTGGGAGATCTGCTCGGCTGTCACGTCCTCATGCAGGAGGTCTGTCGCAAGAGAGCCTTCCTTCCGGAGGCGACCTGGCTGCTCGCCGCTCCGGATGGCACGCCGTGCGGCAGCATCCAGGCCCTGCAACAGCACGGCAAGGGAGCCATCCAGAACGTCGGCGTCCTGCCCGGCTTCCGGGGGCGGGGCGTCGGCGGGGCCCTGGTCCTGAAGGCCCTGCACGGATTTCGGCAACTGGGCCTGGGGATTGGCTCGCTGGAGGCGACCGCGAGCAACGACGGGGCCGTTCGACTCTACCGTCGGCTCGGCTTCCTCAAGACGCGCGTTCTCTACAAGGCCATTCCGCGGGATGGCAGCGAGACACACGACTGGCCGGGAGCCGTGACCTTCACGGATCGGGACGACTAAACGCAAGAAGTGAGGCCGAGCGATGAACGAGGCCCGGCGAGACGAGACGAGCGGTGCAATGAAGTCGAGCGACGAGATCCGCATCCACACGTTTCCCAACGGCCTGACGCTGCTGGCCGAGCCCATGCCGCACGTCCGGTCGGCGGCCTTCACGCTCGCCGTGTCGGCCGGCTCCGCCCACGATCCGACACGGAAACTCGGCATCGCCAACGTGCTGTCCGAACTGGTTAGCCGGGGAGCCGGGTCGCGCTCCTCCGAGGAGATCGTCAACGCTCTGGACAATCTCGGCCTCGATCACGGCGAGTCCGTCGGCCTGTACAACGTCCGCTTTCGCGGCGTCGGCCTGGGCGTCAACCTGCTGGCCGCCCTGGAAATCTACGCCGACATCCTGCGTCGGCCGCACCTCGACGCCGAGGAACTCGAACCCGTCCGGGCCCTGGCCTTGCAGGATCTGCGCGGCCTGGAGGACGATCCGCCCAGCCGACTCTTCGTTGAACTGTACCGCTACACCTATCCAGCCCCGCTCGGCACCGATCATCGCGGCACCGAGGAGACGCTTGCCGGCCTGACCATCGACGACGTGCGGACCCATTTCCAGCAGACGTACCGACCTCATGGAGCGATTCTCGCCGTCGCGGGTGACGTGCAGTGGGACGCCCTCCTCGACGGCGTCGGCCGACTTCTCGGCGACTGGCAGGGGCGCTTTGACAGTGATCTGTCACTGACACCGACGCCGGGCAATCGCGTTCACCTGACGCGCGACGTGGAGGAGACGCAGATCGGCCTGTCCTGCCCGGCCGTGCCGTTCGGTCATCCCGATTACTATGCCGCTCAGGGAGCGGTCGGCGTCCTGTCCGGCGGCATGAGCAGTCGGCTCTTCACGGAGATCCGCGAGAAGGAAGGGCTGTGCTACTCCGTGTCGGCGAGCTACCAGTCGCTGAAGGACCGGGCGGTCGTCATGGCCTACGCTGGTTCCGTCAACGAGAAGGCCCAGCGAACGCTCGATCTGCTGCTGCGTGAACTCGGCAAGCTCCACGAGGGCGTAACTCCGGACGAGGTCGAGCGCGTCATCGTGACGCTGAAGACGTCGCAGATCTTCCAGCAGGAATCGACCACGGCCCGGGCGGGTTCGCTCCTCAGCGACTGGTACTACCTGGGTCGGGTGCGCTCGTTCGAGGAGATCCGCGCCGCCATCGACGGCCTGACGCCGGAGAAGATCTGCGCCTACTGTGAGCGTTATCCGCTG
>CAYYJM010000429.1:0-3113 GCA_964471755.1 uncultured Alcaligenaceae bacterium | reverse complement strand
TGTTCTGGTTCTACTCGCATCCGGCCGTGTATCTGATGATCTTGCCGGGCATGGGTGTCGTCAGCGAGATCGTCAGCACGTTTTCCCGCAAGGATCTGTTCGGCTATCGCGTGCTGGCCTCGGCGACCATGGCCATCGCCATCATCGGCTTCCTGGTCTGGGGCCATCACCTGTACGTCTCGGGTCAGTCGGAGTACGCCGGCCTGATCTTCTCGGTGCTGAGCTTCCTGGTGGCCGTCCCGTCCGGCGTGAAGGTGTTCAGCTGGCTGGCGACGATGTACAAGGGCTCGATCTCGTTCGCCACGCCGATGCTCTACGCGATGGCGTTCATCGGCCTGTTCACCATCGGTGGCGTGACGGGTCTGCCGCTGGCGGCCATCGGTTCGGACATCCATCTGCATGACACCTACTTCGTGGTGTCCCACTTCCACTACGTCATGGTCGGCGGCGCGATCACGGCGTACCTGGGAGGCATCCATTACTGGTGGCCGAAGATGACCGGCAAGATGTACCCCGAAGGGATTGCCCAGGTGGCGGCGGTGATCGTTTTCGTCGGCTTCAACCTGACGTTCTTCCCGCAGTTCCTGCTCGGTTACATGGGCATGCCGCGACGCTACCATGAGTACGCTGCCGAGTGGCAGGTGCTGAACGTGTTGTCCTCGGCCGGAGCCTCGATCCTGGCGGTCGGCTACGCCACGCCGATGTTCTACCTGGTCTGGTCGTGGTTCTACGGGCCCAAGGCTCCGGACAATCCGTGGGGTGCCACCACGCTGGAATGGCAGACCACCTCGCCGCCGGCCCATGACAACTTCGAGGAGACTCCGGTGGTGAACTCCGACCCGTATCACTACCCCCAGACGCGGAAGGAGCAACCCCTTGTCGGCAACTGAAACGACGCTGCTGGCTCATCATTTTGAGAACATCGAGCAGCAGCACGAGACCAACAATCTCGGCATGTGGATGTTCCTGTCCACCGAAATCATGTTCTTCGGCGGCATCTTTGGCGCGTATGCCATGTACCGCTCGCGGTTCTTCGAGGGCTTCGTCACGGGCAGTGAACTGCTCAACGTCACTCTCGGTGCGGTGAACACGGCCATCCTGATCGGCAGTTCGCTGACGATGGCACTGGCCGTCCGTGCCGCCCAACTCGGCAAGCCGGCCGGCCTCGGGGTGTTCGGCTGGCTCATCGCCACCATCCTCCTCGGCATGGCGTTTCTCGGCGTCAAGGGGGTCGAGTGGACCGCCGACTACCGCGAAGGTCTGGTGCCGATCGGTGAGATGTGGCATCCCAATCATGCCATCCACGAACTGGAGGCCCGGAAGGCTGCGGGCAAGGCGACGGATGTCGCGCCCTCGGAGCATCCCGAGGCGGGCGACATCAGGCATGGGAAGGTCAACCCGAACCTTGCCAACCACATGAAGGTCTTCTTCTCGCTCTACTTCGGGATGACGGGCCTGCATGCGTTGCACATGATCATCGGCTTCTTCATCATCGGGACGCTGGCGTACTTCGCCAGGCTCGGGGCCTACCACCCGAAGTACTACGCCCCGATCGAGGTGACTGGTCTTTACTGGCACTTCGTCGATATCGTGTGGATCTTCCTCTTCCCGTTGCTGTACCTGATCCGCCATTGAGCGAAGGGATGGACATGGCTGAGAAAGAACACGCCCACGGCGATCATGGGCACTCCGATCCGATCCTGCTGTACTTCGGCGTCTTCACGGCGCTGATGCTGCTGACGGCGATCACCGTGTGGGTGGCGAGCATCTCGTTCCCCAACTGGTCCGCTGGTCACGTCACGGTCGCCATGGTCGTGGCCGTCATCAAGGCGACCCTGGTGATCATGATCTTCATGCACGCCATGCACGCCGGGCCGCTGGTCCGCGTCATCATCGTCACGTCCGTCCTGACGCTGATGATTCTGTTCGGCCTGACCTACGCGGACTACTCCAGCCGAAAGGTCTCCGCCGTCGGGACCGAGGCCGAGGAATTGCAGATCAAGTAAGGTCGAGCGACCTCCTGCAGCTCCGGCGAGGGAACTCGCCGGAGCTTTTTGTTGCGCCCGGGGCTGGGCTACCGCCCGCCGTGTGGAACGGGTATAGTCCCGCCACCAGTTCCAGCACGGAAGCGGAGGGCCGGCAAGATGCGACGGATCGCGATCCTGAACCAGAAGGGCGGCGTGGGCAAGACGACAACGACGGTCAACCTGGCGGCCGCACTGGCCCAGGCCGGTCGTCGTGTCTGCGTTCTCGACCTGGACCCACAGGCCCATGCCACCTCCCATCTCGGCATCGAGCCGGACGGCAAGTCGCCCTCGATGTACGATGTCCTGGTCAGCTCGAAGCCGCTGGCCGAGGTCCGTCGCCAGGTGGCCGACAATCTCTGGATGGCCGGCTCGGACATCAACCTTGCCGCGGCCGAGGTCGAGTTGGCCGGCGTCGTCGGCCGCGAGGTCATCCTGCGCGACATGCTTCAAACGGATGAGGGAGCGTTCGATTTCGTCTTCATGGACTGCGGTCCTTCGCTGGGCGTGCTGACGTTGAACGCTCTGGTGGCAGCCAGCGAGGTGTTCATCCCGCTGCAACCGCACTTCCTCGCCCTGCACGGCATGAGCAAGCTGTTCGAGACGACCGCTCTCGTCGCTCGGCGTCTCAACCCGGGCCTGAAGGTGACCGGCATCGTCCCGACACTGTACGATCTGACGACGAAGCTGGCCCAGGAAGTGCTGCGCGATCTGAGCGAGTTCCTGGAGCGGAGTCGGGGCAGCAACACGCCGTGGAGCCAGGCTCGGATTTTCCACACGAGGATTCGCCGGAACATCAAGCTGGCGGAATGTCCGAGTTTCGGCCAGTCGATCTTCGCCTACGCACCGACGAGCAACGGAGCCCAGGACTACGCCGCTCTGGCTCGCGAGGTCATCGGCGAGGATGCCGTCGAGATCGTGTCGGCCCGAGTTGAGACGACGACGGAGTCGGCCGCCGAGCGGCAGACAACGATGGCCCCAACCGCGTGAGTCGGTAGAATGAAGGCGAGCCCCCGGACAGGCGAGCCCCCGGACAGGCGAGCCCCCCACGAAAGTGGGGGGAGTTTGCAGGGCGGAAACTCCCCCCAC
>CAYYJM010000428.1:0-3127 GCA_964471755.1 uncultured Alcaligenaceae bacterium | reverse complement strand
CAGATCCTCACGATGGACGACGTAGACGTTCTCGTGCGCACGAGCGGCCGCCTCGATGGCATCGGCCAGGGTCGCACGGGTGGCCGTGTCCCAGTCAAGGCCGGGCAGGATCGCGTGCAGGAAGCCGGCCAGGCGGTCGCCCAGAACCGGACGCGGTGGCAGTAGATAGAAGGTGGACATGGGGCCTCCGGGGTCGTGACTCCCCTTCCATCGACCCAGCAAGGCCGATCGCTACCCGCTCACCGAGACGACGCGGCCGCCCGAGACGCGGGGCCGGCCGCGCGATCGTTACAATCCGCCCGGATCAGGGCACCAACTCGAGGTACTCCACCTCCGGCAGACGCTGACGCAACTCGCTCTCCAGGTTGAACAGGATCGCCTGGATCGTGCTGGGACAGCCGGCACAGATCGTGCCGAGACGAACCTGGATGATGCCATCGGTCGCGTCGATCACCTCGATCTGGCCTCCGTCCATTTGCAGGGCCGGGGCGACCTCCGCGCACAGAATCCGGGCGACACGCTCTTTCAGCAGGATCGGATCGATGGTCTTCATCTCGTGTCTCCAAGGGTGGTCATGGCCCGGGCCGTGTCGATGTCCCGGCGCAGCTGGGCGAGCAGGTCCTCGACGCCAGCGAAGGCGCGGGTGTCGCGTAACCGAGCGATGAAATCGACGCCGAGCGTCGTACCGTACAGGTCGCCGCCGGGGTAGTCGATCAGGTGGACCTCGACCTTGCGAGCGGTTTCGCCAAAGGTCGGATTCGGACCGATGTTGGCCGCTCCGGGCCAGACCTGATCGCCCAGGCAGACTCGAACCGCGTAGACGCCATCACGCGGGATGAGCGTGGCGACCTCGGCCAGGTTCGCAGTCGGAAACCCAAGTGTCCGACCGCGTTGCGCCCCGGCGATCACCCGGCCCTGAAGGCGGTAAGGCCGGCCCAGGAGATGCTCGGCCCGGACCACGTCGCCAGCGATCAGGGCCTGCCGAATGGCGGTCGAGGAGATCTCCTCCGTGGCGAGATCCTGGCGGGGAACGATCGTCAGGGCCAGGCCGTGCTGGCCACAGAGATCGGCCAGGGTGGCGATCGTGCCGCGTCGTCGCCGACCGAAGGCGAAGTTGTGCCCCTCGACCAGGGCCCGCGCTTGCAGACCGCGGACGAGAACCGCCTCGAAGAAGGCTTCCGGCTCCAGGGCGAGCAGGTCGGCCGTGGTTCGCAGGATCACGACCTGGCCGACGCCGAGATCGTGCAGGAGTGCGGCACGCTCGGCGGCCGTGGTCAGTCGCGGCGGAGCGGCTCCGGGTCGGAGCAACTCCAGCGGATGCGGGTCGAACGTGACCACGACCGAGGGAGTCTGCAAGGCCCGGGCTTGCAGAACGATCTGCAACAGCAGGGCCGCATGGCCTCGATGGACGCCGTCGTAGTTGCCGACAGTTACCACGCCGCCACGGCAGCCGTCCGGCGGCGTTTCATGCCAGTCGATCCAGTGCGTCGCCATACACCTTCTCTGCTGGGCACCCCCGAACGGAAGTGTCGGATGGCCAATCCGCCCGCGTACGGTTATCATAGAGGAACTTCGCAGGCTGGCCGGACGATCGTCGGCGTCGGAGCGTCTTTCGGGATGCTCCAGCGTCGGAGGAAAGTCCGGGCTCCACAGGACGCGGTGGTGGGTAACTCCCACCGTCCGACGGAGCGGAACTTCCGCTCCGGAAGGATAGGGACAGTGCAACAGAAAGTACACCGCCGATGGCCCTCTCCTCGGAGGGGGATCAGGTAAGGGTGAAACGGTGCGGTAAGAGCGCACCAGCGGCCGGGTGACCGGTCGGCTCGGTAAACCCCACCGGGAGCAAGACCAAATAGGGGGTGAGGGCTGGTCCGGCCCGTCATGAACCCCGGGTAGGTCGCTTGATCCGACGAGCAATCGTCGGACCAGATAAATGATCGTCCCCGTCCGTTCGCGGGCGGGACAGAACCCGGCTTACAGGCCAGCCTGCGATTGTTTCCTCCTGGCACATCCGACCCCAGCCCTCCGCGCCGACGGAACCGGAACGGTCGCGAGGCCGTGTCCGTGGGCCCGCGCAGCCACTCACTGGCGCAGTCGCTACGCGCGGCACATCCGCGCCTCGGCGCGGCGGAGATGTCCCCCTTCGAGGTCGTCGAAACTGGGATCTCCCCTGCGGCGCGCTTACAATGGAGCAATGGAGGCACCCGATCGCCTCCACCTCTTCTCCTCCATGCCATTCCGGCGAGGAGTACTACTCATGTGCGCGCCTCAGTCCGAGCGTCCGGATTCAAACCGACCTGCGGTTCCCTCGTCGCTGCATCGGCCAACGCCGCGCGCGTTGCCGCGGTATCGACTGGTGCTGGTGTCGGATCGCCAGCTCGACCTCATGCACGTGGTTCGTTCGATCATGGAGCTGACCCGATTTCTGCGCGCGGAGGCCACCCACAAGATGTGGCAGGCCCATCACCTGGGCCGCTCCGTCCTCCTTCATACGCACCTGGAACGGGCCGAACTGTACGTCGAACAGTTCGCCAGCCGGGGCCTGGCTCTGCTCATTGAACCGGCCTGATCGTTCTCTAACCTTACCTATCCTGCCCGGCTTCCGGATTCTGACTCCGGCAGCCGGGCTTGCTCTTGACAGATCTTCCCCCTTCCGGCCACAAGCCAGGCGTGGACGCGAGTGGCTTCCAGGGAGGGGTGCCTGTGCGCAAGCTGGACTGGCTGTTGCTGCTGGTGGTCGGAGTCGGCACCTCGCTGTGGTGTCTGGGCACGGCACGCGAGATCGGCCCGACCTTTGACGAACCCTTCTACCTGCAAAGCGGTCTGGAATTCTGGCGCGAGGGAAAGCCGGGCCAGCTCCTCCAGGCCGGGACCATGCCGTTACCGATCGAGACGCTGCCGCTCTACCTCGTGGAGGTGGTGTCCGGGCAGCCGTGGGTCTGGCCGGATGATCTGCCGACGATGCTGGTCATCGCTCGAAGCATGACGCTTTTGTTCTGGTGGTTGGTGCTGATCTACGCCCTGCTGCTGGGCCACGCCCTCGGCGGGCCGTGGGCGGGCCGACTCGCGGTGCTGCTCGTGGGGCTGGAACCGTCCCTGCTCGCCCATGCCGGCCTGGCGACGACCG
>CAYYJM010000427.1:0-3157 GCA_964471755.1 uncultured Alcaligenaceae bacterium | reverse complement strand
CTGGTTTCGTAGGCATTCCCCCTCACCCCAACCCTCTCCCCCGGAGTACCGGGGGAGAGGGAGCCGCTTTCCGTGTAGTCTCTCAGTCCAAGCGCGGTTCCCCCTCGGCAACGATCGGTTGGCTGGCGTCGAACCGCCACCAGAGCAGGACCGCCAGGGCGTAGACGATGGCGTAGCTGTACAGGTTCAGGTTCCAGCCGATGCGGGCCTGCTCGAGGTAGCGAGCGTTCAACTCCTGGACCTGCGGCGCGACGGCCGGGCCGGTCAGCACTCCGGTGACCTGGCCGAAGGGATTGCCCATCGAGGCGAAGACGTCCGCGGTCGTGACGGCGGCGACGACGGCGGCCCGTTCCTGCTTGACCGGCAGCGTGTACGCATTGAGGATGAGGCCCGTCGCCACCCCGGCGACGAAGCCACCGAGATTCCCGATCATGTTCATCATGCCGGAGACGACGCCGGCGTACCGACGGCCGATGTCGATGCAACTGGCCCAGGCTGGCCCCATCGTCAGGTCGTTCCAGAACGACGCCGCCGCCACCGCCAGCACGAACAGGATCGGATTGCGGGCGTAGACCGACAGCAGATAGCACAGGGCGCAGAGGCCGTGGCCGAGCATGCCGTAGAGACGTCGCCCCCAGCGTCGGTTGCCCGTTCGCAGGACGTAGCCATCGGTCAGCAGACCGCCGATGATGCACGCCAGGGCTCCGAGCAGCAGGGGCAATCCCTGGAGCAGACTGACCATCCAGAATCCCCACGTTCGCCGATTGACGTCGAACTGCTCATCGAGGAACTTCGGCAGCCAGGTGATGTTGAAGTACCAGCCGTAGGCGGCGCAGAAGTACATCAGACACAGAGCCCACAGATTCCAGCTCGTCAGGAGTCGGCCCCACGGCACGGCAAGATGGCCGACTTCGGGTGCCTGGCCGGCCTGGATGTGGGCCAGTTCCGCCGCGTTGACGCCCACCTTCTGATCCGGTCGGTCGCGGAACCACACCCAGAAGAAGACGCACCAGATGATTCCGAGAAAGCCGAAGATCCAGAAGCAGTGTCGCCAGAAGTAAACCGGCTCCCCGGCGAAGGTCTCGCCGGTCGGGATGAGCAGGGCCAGGACGATGAACGGCGTCAGGCCGCCGGCCAACCGACCGGCCATCCAGACCGTTCCCTGAGCGAAGCCGCGTTCGCCGAGCGGAATCCAGTTGGCGAAGGCTCGTGACACGTTCGGAAACGCCCCGGCTTCGCCCGCTCCGAACAGAAAGCGAACACCCACCAGGACGATGACGGCCGTCATGCCGGTACGAGCCGTGCCGACCATGGACGGGAAGATCAGGCCCGTCAGCGCGGTGAACACCGACCACCAGAGGACCACACGAATGAGGGTCACCCGAGGGCCGAAGCGATCGCCCATCCATCCGGTCGGCACCTCGCAGATCGCGTAGGCCAGGGCGAACGCCCCGAACAGATAGCCGAGCTGGGCGTCGGACAGGAAGAACTCGGCCTGGATAAACTTGGCGACGTTGCTGAAACAGACCCGGTCGAGGTAGTTGAGCATCGCTAGCAGGGCGCAGAACACGAGTACGCCGTAGCGGTAGTTCGTCGGCCGAGGGTCGGCGGTCGGGGGCAGCGTTGTCATGTCCGGGTAGAGCCCTGGCGGTTGTGTGCAAAGAATGGGACGAACCAGGCACACTCTACCGGACGAATGACGGCCCCAAAAGTGAAAAGATGAGCTGCGGCCTCATCATTTTGCCGCCGGCAAGCCGGCGGTTAAATGATGGCGGCGATCTCACCCCGGTGTCGAACTACCGACCGCATGTGACACACAGCGGCCGAGATAGGGCAAGGCCACCTCGAGGATCTCCTCGTACGGCAGTTGATCCGGAATGCGGATGCCGTGTCGTGGATTCTGGACCATCCACAGGGCCGCTGACAGAAGACCGACAGCCGTCTGCATTGTGACGGCGTCACAGCCGGCAACGTGTCGGCTCGCCTCGGCGTCATCGAGCAGGCTCCCCGTCCACCAGGCGGGACTGCCGGGGGTGGTGGACACCAGCACGCCCAGGACGGCCCATCCCTCGCTCCGATTGGCCGAGGTCAGGGGCCGGATCGTGCGGACGCCAGACAGCCGGGCCAGGGTGTCAGAATCGCCCTCGCGGAGGAGTTTGGCCAGTTCCATGCCGTCAAGATCCGCCGCGCGGTTACCCAGAGTCCTGGCGGCCAGATCACGCAAAGCGATTCGGCCCAGATGCGCCGTCAACCCCGGCCAGGCCCCGTGACCCAGGACCGCTGTCGATCCGGCGTCAGTCAACCCGGTTCTTGCCGGCTGCACCGCGCTCAGGTAGAGAACGCCACGCTCTCGACACCGAGCCAGCCGAGTAGGCGAACCATCCAGATCGATCAGCAGATCGTCCGATCGCAGGCCGTCCCTGTCTTGAAGCGTGAACCGTTCTGGAGACAGGTCCAGATGCGTCAGCAGGAGCGACCGCGTGACGTGGCTCAGGGTCGGATCGCCGAGAATCGTGATCCGACCGTGGAAAGGCCTCCTGTCCATGCAACAACCCTCCCCTTGCCGAGGATGTGGGCCCCGGAAGGCTCCTCCTTCCGGACGATCAGTACGAGGTGCCGGGCTTGACTGTAATGCCGTTGTCACTCGTCGAAAGGGGCAGGACACCCGGACTCTCGACGGTGGCGGTGGGCTCCTTCGCGGCCTTCTTGTCCTTCTTGCCCTTGCGGCCCTTTTCCTTACGGGGCTTTCGCTCCTTCTTCTTGCTCTTGCTCTCCTTGCGGTCCTTCGGTAAGGGCCAGGGCAGGCCGTCGAGGATCTGTCCCGGCTTGACGCCGAGCGCGCCAGCCAGGGCGAGCAGGGTACTGAGCCGTGGATCGGCCTTGGCTCCCTGCTCCAGCTTGGCCACCTGCGAGACGCTCAGGTCGGCCCGCGTGGCCAGCTCCTGCTGGGACAGGCCGGCCGCCTCGCGTAACTCCTTGATCCGACCGGACAGTAATTTGCCGGGCTTCATGTCACGTTCTCCGGGTGCGTCATCTCTGAGGGTGTTCGTCTCAGTATAGCACTTTCGGACTGGCACGCAAGTGCTAGCACGATCCTGGACGCAGGTCATCTCGACGCCAATAGCAGGGCGGTCCGGAGCGTCACCGATGGCCCACC
>CAYYJM010000426.1:0-3227 GCA_964471755.1 uncultured Alcaligenaceae bacterium | reverse complement strand
CAGAGCCGCGCACGCAGCGAGGCCGCAGGCCGAGCGGAGTAAGCGCACCGAGACCCGGACGAGTGAGCGGTGATGCGTCTCCGTCGCCCTGATGTGCAGGTGGTGGTGCGCTTACTCCGCTCGGCCTGCGGCCTCGCTGTGTGCGCGGCTCTGACAGCGATCCTCGCAAGGAGAACCCCATGCCTCGTGCAGCCACGCTTGAACTCGACGGCGACAACCTCACCCTGGCCGATGCCGCGTCCGTCCTCCACGGCGACGTCGGCGAGCTGGCCCTGAGCCGTGATGCTCGCCGGAGGATTCAGGCCAGCCGCGACTGCGTCCTCGCCCTGCTCGGCGAGGGCCAGACGATCTACGGCGTCAACACCGGCTTCGGCAAACTCGCCAACCAGCGCATCGAACCGAGCGAGGTCGTCGCCCTGCAACAGAATCTGCTGCGCAGCCACGCCGTCGGCATGGGGGCACTGCTCTCCGTACCGGTCAGCCGGCTCGCCCTCAGCCTGCGCATTCACGCCCTGGCCAGGGGCTTTTCCGGCGTCTCGCTCGACCTGCTCGATCGCCTCATCGCCCTGTACAACCGCGGCGTCGTGCCGGCGATTCCCGAGCAGGGCAGCGTCGGAGCCAGCGGCGATCTGGCTCCACTGGCTCATCTCGCCCTGGTCGTCACCGGCGAGGGCGAGGCCTTCCTGAGCAAGCCCGACACGCATCAGCCCCGCGGCGATCGCAAACCGATGCACGGCCGACAGGCCCTCAGGAAGGTCCACCTCGAACCCTATCGCCTGCAAGCCAAGGAGGGCCTGTCGCTCATCAACGGCACGCAGATCTCGACGGCGATCCTGGCCGACGTGCTGGTCCGCGCCGGGCACCTGGCTCGCGTCGCCGACCTGGCCGGAGCCATGACCGTCGAGGCGACCAAGAGTTCGCAGAAGCCGTTCGATCCGCGCATCCAGGCGATTCGGCCGCATCCTGGCCAGGCGATCTGTGCCGCGAACCTCCGCCGACTCCTGGCCGACAGCGCGATCATGGTCTCGCATGCCGACTGCGCCAAGGTCCAGGACGCCTACAGCATGCGCTGCATGCCCCAGGTCCACGGCAGCTGCCGAGAGGGTCTGACCTTCGCCACGGCGATCGTCGAACGCGAGATGAACAGCGTCACCGACAACCCGCTCGTCTTCGCCGACACGCGCGAGGTCATCTCCGGCGGCAACTTCCACGCCCAGCCGGTCGGCCTGGCGGCGGACACCGTCGCCGTCGCACTGACCGATCTGGCGAGCATCAGCGAACGCCGTGTCGAGAACCTGGTCAACCCGGACCTCAGCGGTCTGCCCGGCTTCCTGACGCCACAGCCCGGCCTGAACAGCGGCATGATGATCGTCCAGGTTCTGGCCGCCGCCCTGGTGAGCGAGAACAAGACCCTCGCTCATCCGGCAAGCGTGGATTCGATTCCGACCTCGGCCAACCGCGAGGACCACGTCTCGATGGCACCGATCGCGGCGCGGAAGGCACGGATGATCACGACGCACACCACGCGCGTGCTGGCCTGCGAGATCCTGTGTGCCGCTCAGGGGCTGGAGTTCCACAAACCGCTGCGACCGGCCCGGGCCGTCGAGGCGGCGTATCGACACGTCCGCGAACACGTCGCGCCGCTGAAACGCGATCGCACCCTGCACCGCGATCTGGAGGCGGTCGAGAAACTGATCCGCTCCGGTTCCCTGCTGGCCGCCGTGGAGGCCGAGCTGGGCGAACCTCTGGGATAATGGGCCGGGAGTGAGCCTCACAACCGTTTCCGGAAGCGGATCGTGGCCAGGGTGATGAACCCCGCCGCCATGCCCCACAGGACGAGCGCGTTCAGCCAGAGTTCCCGCCAGCCGGCTCCCCGCAGGATCACGCCGCGCGACACGTCGATCATCCACGTCGTCGGCACCAGCCGGGCCAGGTACTGGAACAGCCACGGCATCGACTCGACCGGGAAGATGTAGCCCGACAAGAAGATCGACGGCATGACCGTACCGATGACCATCTGACTGGCCGCGTCGCGCGTGTCGGCTCGCGTCGAGATCAGCAGCCCCATGCCGAGCATCGCCAGCACGAACGGCAGGAAGATCGTCGCCAGCGTGATCAGGCTACCGTGCAGCGGCACCTCGAAGAAGGCCATCATCAGCCCCAGAATGAGCAAGAACTCGACGAAGCCCAGAGCCAGGTACGGCGACAGTTTGCCGAGCATCAGCTCGTGAGCCTTCACCGGCGTCATGAACAGCTGCTCGAGGGTGCCGTTCTCCTTCTCACGGACGATGGCGTTGGCCGTCAGCATGGTGGCCATCAACTGACACAGCACGATCAGCAGACCGGGCAGGAAGAAGTTCGGCGATCGGGTGTCCGGGTTGAACAGCACGCGCGGCCGATTGTCGATCGGCAGGCTCTGATTCCCCAGGACGCGCTTGAGTGACTCTCGCAGCGCGATGGCGTTGCTCACGTTGACCGCCTCGCCGGCGACCGACGAGTTGGAGCCGTCCACCAGGACCAGAATCTGTGCCGTCTCGCCCTCCAGAAGCCGACGCGAGTAGTCCTCCGGGATCTTGATGCCGACCTGCACCTCGCCCGCAACGATGAGGCGGGTCAGCTCCTCGTCGGTGAAGACCTCCTTGACGATGTCGAAATCCTCGGAGTTGACCAGGGCTCGCAGGTACTCGCGGCTCTCCTGCGTCCGGGCCAGATCGAACACCGCCGTCCGGATGTGCTTGACGTTCGTGTCGATCGCGTACCCCAGCAGGACGAGTTGCAACAGCGGCAGGAACAGGGCGAAGAACATCGTCGTCGGATCGCGGACGAGGTGCAGCAACTCCTTGCGAGCGACCGAAAAGATTCGTCGCAGGGAAAGGGTGTTCATGGTCCACCTCGTCGCTGGCGGTCGAGTTCCATCCGCTTCCGGGACAGGGTGACGAAGACATCCTCCAGGCTTGGCAACGTCTCGCGGACGGACATCCCGGCCAGGCCGAGTTGCTCCGCCGTCGCGCTCTTCTCCACCAGGGCGTGGATCGACTGGCCGAAGATGGTCGCCTCGTGGACTTCGGGGTGTTCGTGCAGCCGTTGCAGCACCTCGGACAGGCTCGTTCCGATGATCTCCAGACGATGCGTTCCGGGCGGGGTCACCTCCGGCATCGCCTTCAGTTCGGAGACCAGCTTCCGCAGCCGCTCCTTCCGCTCCACCGCCTCCGCCTGCGCCGACGCCA
>CAYYJM010000425.1:0-3233 GCA_964471755.1 uncultured Alcaligenaceae bacterium | reverse complement strand
CTCTGATCATCGTTGTCTGCATTGCGGCCGTCCGCACCCTTGGCACGAATGCCAACTCCACCTTCCAGAACGTCGGCAGCGCCATGTCCGGCGTCGGCAGCTGACCCAATCCGCGATCCGTGCGTCGTCCGCCTGTGCAGCCTCTGCCAGGCGGACGATTCTTTTTTTGGTTTTCCGGTTGCTCACTACCGTTCTCTGTTCTACGTTTGGTGCGAAGCCGTTCGGGGCCGACTCGATACGAAAGCCAACGGACGACTTTACGCGGGAGCGTGATTGTGAAGCCGCCCCTTCCTCTCGCACACACCGGGTTCCTCGACAAAGGCAAACCAGTCGCAAGGCTGGGACGCAAAGCCATGGGTCCTCCTCCCTGTCGAGGGCAGGATCGCCAGGCTGCCGAAAGGATAGTCTACCCGGGAATCCGACCGGAACTCCGTTGTTCATCGGTATGTGTGTGGCGAGATGAAATGAGGCGTTGGAATCCAGGCAATCGCGCCCGCCCCGACCTGTCCGGGGAGCGGTTTCGGTGGTGGTGGCCCGGCCAGACAGAACCGGGTCGAACGGATGGGCACTGGGCCTGTCCGCTTTCGTCGGACTAACGAAAGGGATCTGACAATGATTCGCACGATTTGCACCAAGGTGGTCGATTTCCTGAAGAACGAAGACGGCCCGACCGCGGTCGAGTACGCCGTCATGCTGGCTCTGATCATCGTTGTCTGCATTGCGGCCGTCCGCACCCTTGGCACGAATGCCAATTCCACCTTCCTGAACGTCGGTAGCGCCATGTCCGGCGTCGGCAGCTGACCGGGCGGGACGATCCAGCGGATCGTTCCGACACACGGGCTCCGGAGCGAGCCCAGACGAGCCCCTGCTGTTCGGGATCTCGAATCCCGGTTCGGCGGGGGCTTTCTGTTTGGTGCCCGATGCCTTGTCCCGATGGCCGCGTTCGCGATATCATGCCCTCAGGAAGGGAAACACTCGCCCGGAGAGCGGCCATGCGGATGCGATGGGTCACCAGCCTGGGATTGATTCTGCTCGTGGCGATCCACGGCTGCCAGCCCGCATCCCGCTATTCGTACACGCCGAAGAAACCCGAGCTGGAAGCACGCCCGATCGATCGACCAACTCCCACACCTCCCCGACCCATCGATCCGAATCTCATCTGGGAGATGCCTCACTGGGGTCCGGGAAATGTCCGCCCCGCTGACATCCCGATCGTCTTCGTCGCGGAGAACACGGACGCGATCCGCTGGGCGGCCCTGCCGGGATACTGGACGCCTTCCCCGCTGGCCGATCCGCGCGGCATCGCCGGTCTGCTTCGTTCGCCCCTGGAGGTGGTGACCACGCTGGCCATCACCGGGCCGACGCGCGTCGAGATCAAGGTGCCACGCGGCCTGCCGGACCCGACGGCCAACTTCCCGGCCGGGAGTCCGCCCACCCTCGGGGCCTGGCAGCTGGGTCGCCGCCTCTACTTCGACACCTCCTACCTGGTCGATAAACGCATCCTGGCCTGTGCCACCTGCCACGATCCGGCTTACGGATTCGCCTCCCACCAGGCCTTCGATGTCGATCAGGTCCTGAACGCGCCGGGTCTGCTGAACGTCGCCTTCCGGCAGCGTCTGTTCTGGGACGGGCGAGCCGAGACGCTGGAAGCCTGTCTGCAGTGTCCGCCGGAAGGAGAGCGAACCGCCTCGTTGGCGAGCCGACACACCTGGCCCGGTGCGGTCGAGCGGCTGCGCTACAGCACCTCGTACCGGCTGCAATTCCGCCGGGTGTTCGGGACCGACCCGAATCAGGACACGGTCGCTCGCGCCCTGGCCGCCTACCTGCGAACGCTGCTGGGCGGCAACAGTCTGCACGATCGAGCCGTGGCCGCGGCGAAGGCCGTCGGCAAGACCGAGCCGGAGGTCGAACACTTCGCCGCCCTCCTGGAGAAGGACCCCGCGGCCCTCACGACTCTGCAACGTGCCGATGCGAAACCGCTCGAGGTCGCCCAGGATCTGCACCGCGGCTACCTGCTCTTCCACGATCAGGTTCAGCCGACGCCGACGGCCTGCGTCCAGTGTCACGGCGGCCCACTCTTCTCCGATCGGGGGTTTCACAACCTCTCGCTGGACGAGTTCAACGACCCGACCCACGGTCCCGGCCACTTCGCGACGGTGCCGGCCGGCCTGCGCAATGCCGGGATGATGGGAGCCTTCCACACGCCCTCGCTGCGTGATGTCGCCCGGACCTGGCCCTACTTCCACTCCGGCGGAGCCTCCAGCCTGGCCAGTGCCGTCCAGCAGCATCTCACGCCACGCTGGACGACCTACCTCGACCCGCTGTTTCTGGTGCCGGGTAAACCGGCCCAACCCCGCGAGCGGAATCTCCTGAAGGCCGATCAGGAGGCGCTCTTGCTCTACCTGCACGCCCTGACCAGCGAGCCGCTGCCGATGCTCTTGCAGACCCCGCCCCGTTGAGCCCTGGTTCCGATTGACCTCGGAGCCGTGCCGCAGTTGAATGCTGATCGGGGCGCGAGTCGGGAGGATGGGAGGCGTCATGCGAGTCACGCTACAGTTTTACTTCACCGAGCTGCTCGGCACGTTCCTGGTCGTGCTGTTCGGCGCGGGCACGGTCTGCGCCAGCCATCTGAACCTGGACGCACACCTGAACACGACCGGCCTGCCCATTGGCATCGACGTGACCGGTATCGCCCTCGCTCAGGGGCTGATCTTCGGGGCACTCCTGAGCGTTCTCGGCCCACTCCGCTCGGCCGGCTTCAACCCGGCCATCACCCTGGCTCTCTACGTCCGACAGAAATTCAACCTGCTCACGACGATCCGGCTGATCGCCGTCCAGATGATCGGGGCCGTCCTGGCCGGGTTGGCCGTCACCCTGCTGTTCGATCGGAGTGTCTGCCAGGACGCCTACCTCGGCACGCCCCATCTGCTCGCCTTCCGGGGCGAGGATAATCGGATCACCGTCGGAGCCCTGACCAGTGGCGTGCTGCTCGAAATCCTCTTCGCCGCCGTGCTGACGTTCTTCTTTTGCTGGTGGATGCTCGATCCGAAGTCGCCGCCGCTGGCCGGAATGGTCGGCCTACGAGACCAAGGATCCGGACATGAAGCGGACCTATGGCGGGTCGGCGAGCGGCAAGGGCGCCACTTACAGCTGGGACGGCGACAGCAATATCGGCGCCGGCAGCATGGAGATCACGCAAGCCGACGCGCCGCAGCGGGTTGCGCTCAAGCTCG
>CAYYJM010000424.1:0-3262 GCA_964471755.1 uncultured Alcaligenaceae bacterium | reverse complement strand
ACAAGCCGAAGATGGACGAATACTACGACAAGGACCTGCCCGACTCGATCCGTCAGGGCCAGCGTCTGACGACGATGACGTCCGGCCAGGCGCGTTTCCCGATCGCGCCGAGCAAGTTCAAGTTCAAGCAGCACGGCCAGAGCGGCATGTGGGTCTCCGAACTGCTGCCGTGGAAGGCCAAGATGGTCGATAAGTTGACCTTCATCCGGTCGATGTACACGGAGGCGATCAACCACGAGCCGGCCATCACGTTCATCCAGACCGGCAACCAGATCACCGGCCGGCCGTGCCTCGGGTCGTGGATGTCGTACGGTCTCGGTTCGCTCAACAAGGATCTGCCGACCTTCGTCGTCATGGTCGCGAAGCCGACCAATCAGGAGCAGGTCCAGGCGATCTCGGCCCGGCTCTGGTCGTCGGGTTACCTCTCCGGCGAACACGCCGGCTGCGCCTTCCGGGCCAGTGGCGATCCGATCCTCTACCTGAACAACCCGCCCGGCGTCAACGAGGTCGTCCGTCGCAAGACGCTCGACGCGATCAAGTCGCTCAACGAGCAGAACTACCAACTCGTCGGCGACGAGGAGACGCACACGCGCATCAGCCAGTACGAGATGGCCTACAAGATGCAGACGAGCGTGCCGGACCTCGTCGATCTGACCAAAGAGCCGGAGAAGACGTTCGCCCTGTACGGCGACGCGGCCCGCAAGCCGGGCACGTTCGCCAACACGGCCTTGATGGCTCGCCGGCTCGTCGAGCGTGGCGTGCGCTTCGTGCAGGTCTACCACAACAACTGGGACACGCACGGCAACGCCGCCGGCCGGCTGCCGGACCAGTGTCGTGATGTCGATCAGGCATGCTACGGCCTGATCCACGACCTGGAGCAACGCGGCCTGCTCGACGAGACGCTGGTCATCTGGGGCGGCGAATTCGGCCGAACGATCTACAGTCAGGGCGGCCTGAGTCGGCAGAATTACGGCCGGGATCATCACCCGCGCTGCTTCACGATGTGGATGGCCGGTGGCGGCTTCAAGCCAGGCGTCGTCCACGGCGAGACAGACGACTTCAGCTACAACATCGTCAAGGATCCGGTCCACATCCGTGACTTCCATGCGACGGTGCTGCACCTGCTCGGCTTCGATCATCGCCGGTTCAGCTACCGCTACCAGGGGCTGGACCAGCGACTGACCGGCGTCGAGAACGCGGAGGTGATCCGGGCGTTGCTGGCGTGATGTCCTGGCGAGCGGCGCGGCCGCCGCGCCGCTCGTCGGCTGGTCCCGCTTCACTTCTTCGTGCGGAACGTCACCAGGTAGGGCACGGCCGATCGGCCGGCCACGTCCTTGAAGTTGTTGTGCTTCTCGCTGTTGATCCAGAGCGCATACGTCTTGCCCGGCTCCAGGGCGACCGGCATCACGGCCGT
This sequence comes from uncultured Alcaligenaceae bacterium, assembly GCA_964471755.1. Lineage (GTDB taxonomy): Bacteria > Planctomycetota > Planctomycetia > Gemmatales > Gemmataceae > CAYYJM01. Next base: position 1,848 of record CAYYJM010000424.1, on the reverse strand, counting down.
GCGTCGGTCGGGCAGGAACTTCAGCTTGCCCGCAATCTTCGGAAAGCTCTCCGGGGTGATGGTGACCCACGACCAGGAGCCATCGGCCATGTCCTTGCTGAAGGTGACGTGGATCGCGGTCGTCTTCGGGTCCACGTCGTCGGTCCCGGCCTGCGGCACCGTCTTGACGACGACCGGCGGCAGTTTGCCGAGGTCGAGGTCATCGGCCACGGTCGGTGCGGTCAGGACGCCGATCAGCAGGAGCAGGCTCGCCAGTCGCTTCATGGGACGTCTCCAGGGAATTCGGGCCTCGGCATTCCGTGCGTCATTTCTCACGTCGCCCGGCGTTTCCGCCCGGCCGGCTTCTTGAGCGTGTAGCCGAGGGCCAGCAGGAGCTTGATCGTCTCCAGGGCGGTGGCCCGATCGTACTCCTTCTCGACCTCGCTGAGCTGGTCGTACGGGACCAGGCAGGGATGGTGCTTCTTCGTGTCATCGCGTTTCGGGCCGTAGGTCCAGCCCTCGCTGAGACGCTTGCTGGCCCAGACGTCGTGGGTGTTCTCGGCGAGCTTCTCGACCAGGGTGAGGAGGTCGCCTTCAAGGACGATGGCGCTGGTGTCCACGGGCTGGGGATCGTACTGCATGCTGGCATCTCCACGGTATGAATGAGGAGGGGTAGTGGGCCGGGTGGCCACTCCAGAGCGTTTACGTGGACCTGTGCGTTTTTTTGACACGAATCGGAGATCACTTCGCCGCCTCGCCCGGCTCCAGCTGCACCCAGCCGGTGTATTCGCGGGCGATCACCTGCTCGACGTGCAGCACGAACTGCTGAAAGCCGTTCGGCGTCGTCGCGTACTCGCCGCGTTCCCAGGCGTCGAGCAGCTGGTTGAGCTGAAGCACCGTCTGGCGATAACTGTTGGCCAGGAACTCCGAGTTCGACAGGGCGGAGTAGGTGGCCAGGGCACCGACGACGGTCGTCGCGACCGGAATCCACAGGACCTGTTCCACCAGGGCGAGCAGGCCGGCCACGAGGTTGAAGGCGACGACGCCGGCACTCAGCCAGCCCTGCGTCGAGCGGTGGCCCTGGCCGCGACTGTCGTACCAGTCGCGTTGCGGTAACAGACGCTGGTGCAAGTACGCCGTCGGGTCGAGTGCTGTGGCCGGCGTGTAGGGCGCATCCGCGTACGGCGACGCGGTCGGCCGGCTCCAGAGGTTCCGCCAGCCGGCGGCCAGGCGGACGAACAGGCCGTGCGGCTGAAGATCGGCGACCAGCTGGCCGATGCTCTCCAGGCGCTGGCCGAACCGATCGACCCGTTGCTCGGCCGACACTCCGGCGTACTTCTCCGCCCCGGTGGCGAACAGAAACGTCTCGGTCTTGAGCGACTCGCTGCCGGCTCGATACGCGACCCAGCGCTGGCCGGGATTGATCGCGTAGATGAGCAGCATGAGCAGCACGGCGAGGCCCGGCAGACCGAACAGCAGGAACGGCATCCAGGAACCGAATGCCTCGGTGGCGATGTGGCCGCGCGACAGGACGCCGAACAGGGCGGTGAAGATGCCCAGCACGAGGACGGCCAGACGCAGACGAAACTGGAGCCGCTGCCAGAAACTGGCCCTGGCGTCGTAGCGGCGCTGCTCGTCGGCGGCCTGCTGGAGCAAGGGACCGTCGTCAACCGGGGTCGTCATGCGGGCTCTCCAGGGTGGCACCATCCGCTCCCTCTCCCCTGGTACTCCGGGGGAGAGGGCTGGTGTGAGGGGGATACCGCCCGTCCGTGTGGGCCGAGCCCCCTCACCCCAACCCCTCTCCCCCGAGTACCAGAGACTGCTGAAAAAGTCTGTCAGGAGAGGGTTTGTTTGCGTAAGCTGCGATAA
>CAYYJM010000423.1:3055-3275 GCA_964471755.1 uncultured Alcaligenaceae bacterium | reverse complement strand
TTCATCGTTCATCGTTCATCGTTCATCGTTCCGGAGTCGGTGGGCTCTCGCTGGCGCTCGGCCCACCCTACAAGACTCGGCTTCCGCAGTAGCAGGCGGTAGATCGGCTTGCCCTCCTGGCGGGCCTTGCGCTCGAAGTTGGTCAGGTAGTCGAGATCGTGGGCCGGCGTGCCCGATTCTGGCGGCGGCAGCGGCTCCCAGATCGGCCGGCCGGCGAGGA
>CAYYJM010000423.1:0-3045 GCA_964471755.1 uncultured Alcaligenaceae bacterium | reverse complement strand
CTCGAAGCCCAGGACCTGCTCGCGGTATTTGCAGAGGCCGCAATTCATCTTGTTCTCGCCGGCGAGGATCTCCTGCACCATCGCGAAGTAATCGGCCACGTCCGTGGCGATCGAGAAGCGACCTCCGGGCCGGAGGATACGCGCCGCCTGATCGGCGAACTCCGGCGTGAACACACGCCGCTTGTGGTGCCGCTTCTTCCACCACGGATCGGGAAAGTAGACGTGCAAGGCGGTGAGGCTCGCGGCGGGCACGCAGTGAACCAGGAACGACCGGGCATCGTCGCAGACGAGCCGGACGTTGCTCCGCTGCCGTTTCGCCATCCGCGTCGCCGTGAACAACTGATACTTGCGAATGATCTCGACGCCGACGAAGTTGACCTCCGGATGGGCCGTCGATTCGTGCAGCAGGAAGAGGCCCTTGCCGAAGCCGACCTCCAGCTCGACGGGACGATCATTGCCAAAGACGGCCGACCAGTCGATCGGTGTCGGCGGATCGGACGGAGTCAGGAGATACGGCTCCAGATCCTCCAGAGGCAGTTTGGCCGGCTTGCGCATGGTACTCGTGTCGGAATCAGGTCGCCCGGTCCAGGCGCACGCCGAGGATGTCGCCGTTGAAGACCATGGTCGTGCCGACGTAACCCTGAACGTTGAACGTACTCTGGCGGGGGTGGATCTTGACCACCTTGGCGACGAGAACGAGTCGGTCGCCGGGGAAGACCGAACCGCGAAAACGGACTTTCTCCAGCCCCAGGAAGCCGAAGAATTCGCCGCCGATCATGTCACGTCGGCGAACGAAGTAACTGCACAGCTGGGCGGCCGCCTCGCAGATGATCACGCCGGGCATGAGTGGATACCCCGGCATGTGGCCGCGTACCCAGAACTCATCGGGTCGGACGTCCTTGTAGCCGACCAGCACACCCGCCTCCTGGTCGAGATAGACCACCGCGTCGAGGTGTTCCATCTCGAAGCGCTGGGGGTTCACGGCGCGGATGGCCTCCTGGTCGGCCACCACCTTCGTGAAATCCACCTGGGAAAGGTCGAACAGGGCCTCAGGCGGCATGGTCTGCACTCACAGTTATCAGTCGTCAGGAACCCGTTCATTGATCTAGGATTCCGCCACCACCTCGGCAATCTGTCCGAGTTCGGTCAGCAGCACATCGGGCCGGTAGGCGTTCTCCTTGAGTTGCTCGCCGCTGGCCTGGAGCGAGCCGCGATCGCCAGCGAACAGGGCGGTTTTCATCCCCAGCCGCTTCGCCGGGGCGATGTCCTGCACCAGGCGTGAGCCGACGTGCAGCACCGCGTTCAGGTCGATGCCACGGGCGCGGATCTGATTCACGGCCTGCTGGAAGAGCCGCTCGGACGGCTTGCGACCGCGCACGTCGCAGGACAGGACGGTCAGGCTCTTGTCGAGCAGGGTATCCAGACGCGCAGCCGCGTCCTGGGCCGTCAGGCCACGCTGTAGCTGGACCGTCGTGAAGCACTGGCCATCGGCGAGCAGGCCCTGGGTCAGGCCGGCCGCGTGGACCTTCGCCAGTGCCTCGGCCGCTCCGGCGTAGGCGGCCGTACTCTGCATGCTGGCCTGGAAGAAGTAGGCCACCTTCCGGCTATACTCGTTCAGCGAGCCGAAGAAGCCCACGTCGAACTTGTACTCCTTCTGAAGCAGCCGCATCAGGATCGCTTCCCAGATCTTTTCTACCTGCGGCTCGGGATACTTCTCTCCCGGCCCTCCGCTGCGGTGTTCGAGCAGCAACTGGGCGTAGATCTGCCCCAGATATTCCGACGGCTGGCCCGGCTTGCGGGACATCGAGCCCCACATCTTGAATTCCTGGATCGTCTTTTCCAGGGCGGCCGACTGGACGAACTCGATCGGATGCTCGTAGAGCAGATCCCCCCCCGGAATGGCCAGCAGGGTGCCGTAGACGTTCCAAAGAACGACCCGGATGCCCCGCAGTCGCTCCAGGTGGGGCCGCGCTTTGGGCCGTTCGACCACCGGCGCGGCCGGCCAGGCCAGGTCGCGCGTGTCGAGATAGGTCGCGTATTGTTCGAGCGTCAACCCCATGGCGAAACCTTCCCGCTAACGATGTCGTTCTGTAAAGCCTACCACCGCTCCGGGGAGGGGGCAAGCAGGCGAAGCCGCTGTCACTTCGGTTCCGCCGTTCGCGTCCGGCGAAACCGGTCCTTGAGGGTCCGATCACCGATCATCTGATGGGTCATGGCGTCGATCGCCAGGTAGTAGCGGACGAACCACGGCAGATACACTTCCGGCCGGCGGGTTCGCAGCAGGTAGAGGATGCACTCGACGACGCGCTCGACGGGCCAGATCTTGAACGGCACCTTCTGCGGCTCGGGCCACGGCTGCCCGTCCGGGCCGAGCTGGTGTTCGCGCAGGGGCGTGTCCACGAAGCCCGGCGAGACGACGCCGACGTGGACGCCATCGTCGGACAGTTCGATCCGCAGGGCCTCGAACAGGCCGCAGACGGCGAACTTGCTCGCCCCGTAGATCGAGTACGACGGCGTCCCACGTTTGCCGGCCAGGCTCGACAGGGCGATCAACGAACCCTTCGTCTGACGGAGATACGGCACCGCCGCCTGGCTGGTGAAGATCGTGCCCAGAACGTTGACGCGGAAGACGCGCTCGACCGTCTCCGGCGTGGTCTTCTCGAACGGTCCCCGGAGTGAGATGCCGGCCGAGTTGACCAGCACGTCGATCGGGCCGAATCGATCGACCGTCTGGCGAACGAGCGCCTGACACTGGGCCGCGTCGCCGACATCCGTCGGCACGGCTAGCACCTCGGCCCCGCGACTGGCGACCTCAGCGGCCACCGCCTCCAGCGGTCCCGGAGTCCGGGCGGCCAGGGCGAGCCGGACACCGCAGCCGGCCAGATGTAGAGCCAGGCCCTTGCCGATGCCCGACGATCCACCCGTGATCAGCACAACCTTGCCGGCCAGTTCACTCATCACCGTTCTCCCGATCTTCCGTGGCCCGTCTTCATTTAGCCGCCGGCTTGCCGGCGGTCTTCGCAGCGAAAACCCGCCGGCAAGCCG
>CAYYJM010000422.1:0-3276 GCA_964471755.1 uncultured Alcaligenaceae bacterium | reverse complement strand
TCAGTAGCCCAGAGCGGAAGCCCTGGGTTAGTTGCCGCGGTCTTTCAGATGCTCGTCCAGCTTCAGGTGCGGCACGCCCTCCTTGAGCCAGACCGGAGCGGGCTTGCCGAGCAGGTAGTGATCGAAGAACTCACGCATCCGCTCGGCGTAATCCTTCTTGTTCGCCGCCTTCGCCAGGCCGTGGTTCTCGCCCTTGTATTGAAGCAGGACGACCGGCTTTTGCAACCGCCGCAGCGTGTTGAAGTACTCGATGCCCTGGTTCCAGTCCACCGCGCCGTCCTTGTCGTTGTGCAGCAGCAGGAGCGGTGTCTTGACGTTCTTCGCGTGGAAGACCGGCGAGTTGCGCAGGTACGCTTCCTGATTGTCCCAGTACCCGCTGGTGAAACGGCCCTGGCTGCTCTCGAAGATCGGTTGATTGGCCGAACCGGTGTTCCAGTAGATCGACGAGTACATGCTGACGAGGTCCGTCAGCGGCGCGCCGGCGACGGCGGCCTTGAAGGCGTCGCTCTGCGTGATGATGAACGCTGTCTGGTAGCCGCCCCACGAATGGCCGTGCAGGCCGACGCGCTTCGGATCGACGATGCCGGTCTTGACCGCGGCGGCCAGGGCGTTCGTCACGCACGTCACCGCCGAGATGCCGGGATCGTTGATCAGGTAGGAGATGTCCGGCATCAGCACGGCGTAGCCGGCACTCGTGTAGAGGCCAGGGTTGAAGCCTCCGCCGGGGATCGACGGCGTCAGATAGCGGTGACGACGGTTTGTCAGCTTCTCGTAAATGTAGACGATCGTCGGGTAGCTCTTGCCCTTTTCGTAGCCGGCCGGGAGCAGGAGCAGACCCTGGAGCCGCTCGCCCTTGACGCCCTTGTACTCGATGAGCTGCGTGCCGGCGCTCCAGGCGAACTTGCCCTGGTCCGGATTGGCGGTCGTCAGACGCTGGGGATTCTTGAAGTCGATGCCGACGACGTGGTAATCGGGGAACTCGCTGTACGTCTCGCGCGTGAAGACGAAGACGTCGGCCTTCTTCGCCTTCTCCAGGTGGCCATACTCGGCTTCACTCCAGAGAACCTTCGTCACCCCGGCCTTGCCACCGTCGATGCGACCGATGCCGGACTCCTTGGTCCACTCGTGCTGTACGGCGAAGTACTGCGGCTGGCTGAAGTCGATGCCCTTCTCGTCTGGATCGAGTCGGTAGCGCGTCCGGTAGCGGAGGCCGTCCTTGCGGGCGTTGACGGTCAAGTTGGTCCCAGTGCCGCCGGTGATGGGCACCAGCCAGAGATCCCAGCCGTCGGAGAGCAGCACGGCATTGCTCTCCTTCGACCAGCCGAGATCGTCGGTTGGCGGCCGATCGATGTTGTGATCGTCCTCCACGTCGATGAATGACGTGGGCACGTCACTGGTCAGGATCGCCGTCTTGCCGGTGGCGACCTCGCAGGTGCGGAACTGGCCCTCCTCGTAGTAGAGCAGCAGCTTGCCGTCCGGCGACAGGTCCGACAGCCAGCGGTTCTTCTTCAGAAGGAGCCGACGTTCGCCGGTCTTCAGGTTCACGGCGTGAACGTCGCCGAAGCGTTTGCCGTCGAGCGAACCCTGTAGCTGGTAGCCGTGCCGATCGATGCCGATGCCGTACGCTCCGCGTGTCGGGATCGACACGTCGCGCAGCTTGTCGTCGGCCAGTCGGACGAACTTCTTGTCGGCGACGTGATAGATCGCTGCGAACGATCGGGTCTTGTCGCTGCCGGCCTGCATCTGCTGCATCGACTGGAGCCGCTCATCCTGCCAGTGCCAGACGACCAGATCGGGCTTCTCGTTCTTGTCGCTCTTCGTCTTTGGAGTCTCGGCCTTGGCCCCTTCCTTCTCCTTGTCCTTGTCCTTGCTCGCTTCCTTCTTCTCCGGGGTCGCCTTCTTCTTCAGGTCGTGGATGCCGAAGGTGATCGCCGAGAGATCCTCACGCCAGGCGGCGGTGCGATTCGGACTGATGGTCATCTCCTTGGGGAAGGAAGCGTCCTTCGCCGGGTCGTACTCGACCTTGCGCGGCGTCTTCGCGTCGAAGTCGGTGAAGGCGAGGATGCTGTAGCGTTTCTCCTCGTAGCCCTTGTCCTCGGCCCCCTTCAGCACGGCGAAGGCACGGCCGTCTTCGGTCCAGGTGAGCCGGCGGTAGCTGGCCTTGTCGGTGTCGAGCGGAGTGAGCGAATCGAGGACCATGTCGCGCAGCTGGATGCCGTTGCCAATCTGGCCGGCCGCGTCGATCAGCAGGGCGAGCATCGTGCCCTGCTTGTTGAAGGCGAACTCGGCGACGTTGCCCAGGACCAGTTCGTTGCCATCGATGAGGTCGCACAGCAGCAGGTCGGTGCCGCTGGCCTTCTCGCCCGAGGCCGGCGTGGAGTCGCCCTTCGTCGTCGCGGCCGGAGGGCTGGGAGGTGTGCGATGCAGTGCCAGCCAGTCGGCCTTTTCGCCGGAGAACGTCGCCCGGCGGATGCCCTCCCACTCCTGCTTGGTGCCATCCTTCAGGTTGACCAGGACGGCCCGGTTGCCGCCGCTGCTCCCCTTCGGCGCGCTGGCCGTGTAGACGAGCCAGCGGCTGTTGTCCGCGAAGGTGATGCCGCTGCCGCCTTTCTTGCCGGCCGAGAACTTCCACTGCTTCTCGCCTTTCGTCTGGCGAACGTGGACCGTGACTTCGCCCTCCGACGAGCCGATCGCCCAGGCGAACCACTGACCGTCGCTGGACAGGGTCGCTCCGCGGATGGAGTTCCAGTCCTCCGCATCGGCCAGGGTGAGGGCCTTCTTCGTTTCGGCCGGTGTCCCGGGCTTCTTCAACTCGGCGAGCTTGGCCTTCAGGGCGGCGATCTGCTTTTCGAGATCGGAGATGTGTTTGTCCTGATCACTGGCGGTTTGCGAGTGGACGGGGTCGGCCAGGAGGCTGAGGGAGAGGAGAAGGACGGCCCCGACGGCGGTGCGGCCCAGACGGAAGAGAGTCATCGTAGCTCGGAACCTCGGCCCCCGACCGTGTGTGCTGCCGGACGACTGCGCCCTGCCCCGGCCCGACCGCCATGTCCCCGGCGGCGGCCCGGAGCGGGAGCAACTCCAGGCCCGTTTTGAGCATAGCGCGAAGGGGCACGTCTGAGAAGAGGTAAACTCTGCGGATCGGGCAAGATTGGTAGGCCGGAGGCAGCCGAACCGAACCACTTCTCATTGCCAGCTCTCTGGCCTGTCACGATCACAACAGGGTGGTCAGAGCCGCGCACGCAGCGAGGCCGCAGGCCGAGCGGAGTAAGCGCACCG
>CAYYJM010000421.1:0-3385 GCA_964471755.1 uncultured Alcaligenaceae bacterium | reverse complement strand
CCGTGTTCCTGATGGCCGGCTTCCTGCTCCTGGTCGATCTTACCTGCCGTAATGTCCTGGGCAACGAATGGATTCGGGTCATTCAGATCGATCATGGTGGTGAAACGCAGAAGAACGCCGGCCCGAAGCCGTGGTGAACTGCTTGCTCGCAGAAGAGGACACCATGCCGGACGACATTCCCGAACCGCTGGATACCGCTGTGACTCCCTCGCCCGATGAGACCCCCGCTCCGGTGGAGGAAGCCAGCGCTGTCGAGCCCTGGCAGCCGACACCTTCCGAGGCAGAATCGGAGCCGGTGAGCCCGGTTGCCGACGAGACGGCGATCACGGATACGGTTCCAGAAGAACCGGTTCCGGCAGCCTTGGCAGCCGACGCGACGAGTTCGGAGGCCCCCCCTTCGGATGCGGTGCCGACTGATCCGGAAACCCCGGAGCCAGCCGCCGAGGAAGCGCCGGTCGAGGAGGAGAAGCCGAACAACAAGCGCTGGTACGTGGTCAAGGTCCAGAGCGGCCGTGAGGAATCGATCAAGGACGCGATCATTCGCAAGGTGCGGATCGAGGGCCTGGATGAATTCTTTGGCCAGATCCTCATCCCGGTTGAGCGGGTCCAGGAACTGCGTCGAGGCAAGCGGGTGACGAAGAGCCACAAGCTCTATCCCGGCTACCTGTTCGCCGAGGTGGAGTTCAACGACCGCATCCTGTACCTGTTCCGCGAGACGAGCGGTGTCGGCGACTTCGTCGGTGGCGGCCCCCTGGGCAAGGCTCCGACGCCGATGCAGCCGGCCGAGGTGGAACGGATGCTCAACATCCAGGCCGAACCGGTCAAGACCGCCGGGGGAGCCGAAACGACGGAAAAGCCCGCCCGCGAAGTGGTTCGCACCCGGCCGCGCTTCGCCGTGGGCGACCGACTGCGGGTGATCGATGGCAACTTCTCCGGCATGGAGGGCGAGGTCATCGACATCACGGACGACAAGGTCAAGCTCCAGGTACTCGTTCTCGGCATGCCGGTGACGCTGGACCTGGACTTCTGGCAGGTGGAGACCGCCTGAGTGACGACCCGGAGCCAACGCTTCGCCGGATCTTCGGATTCGGTGAAGAATCCGGTCTTGTCATCGAGCGGACACCTGCCACAATAGAACTGAATCCGGGCGGTAGGGCCGTCCCAAACCATCCTTGCGAGGAACCAGGCTCCGGGTCGCGGGGCCCGGCAGTCGGAGGCAGCCACAATGGCTCGTGAAGTCAAGGGGCTCATCAAGCTCCAGTGCGTCGGCGGACAGGCCACCCCGGCACCGCCGGTCGGACCGGCGCTCGGTCAGCACGGCGTCAACATCGGTCAATTCGTCCAGCAGTTCAACGAGCGGACGAAGGACATGCGCGGCATGACCGTCCCGGTGGTCATCACCGTCTACAGCGATCGCTCGTTTGAGTTCATCGTCAAGACGCCACCGGCCGCCATCCTGCTCAAGCAGGCCGCCGGCATCCCGATCGAGAAGAAGAAGGGCGGCGAGTTGATCCCCGCCGAGGAAAAGGCCAAGCAGAGCGGCAAGTACAAGGGCTTCAAGGTGACCGCCACCCAGGTGCGCGAGATCGCCCAGCGGAAGCTCAACGACCTCAACGCTCGGGACCTGGACCATGCCGTCCGGATCATCGAGGGGACCGCTCGCAGTCTGGGTCTGACCGTCGAGAAGTAACCCGTAACGGAACATCCCCGGAGTGCTGGTCGTATGCCGATCGGCCTCCGGGTAGGCGTTTGTCCGGTGAGCCTGGCTCGCCGGTGCCGAGCCAGAACCACCAACCCCGCGAAGAACCATGGCGAAAAAGAAAGACGAAACCCCGGTCGAGAAGCCGGAGGCCGCCTCCACTCCCGCTCCCGCCCCGGCGGAAGCCCCGGCCGCCGCGGAAAAGAGCGAAACGGCCCGGAGGAAAGGCCGCCAGCCAGGCGTGCCACCTCGTCGTGGCAAGAAACTGCGGGGGCAGGTGAAGAGCATCCACCAGAAGATCCCCAAGGAGCCGCTCCCGCTCCCCAAGGCTGTCGCGCTGCTCAAGTCGATGAAGCGGGCCAAGTTCGACGAGACAGTCGAGATTCACATGAACCTCGGCATCGACACGACGCAGTCGGAGCAGAACATCCGCGGCAGCGTGCCGTTGCCGCACGGCCTGGGCAAGGTCAAGCGCGTGGTGATCTTCTGCCAGGGCGAGAACGTGCAGAAGGCCAGGGATGCCGGAGCCGACTTCGTCGGAGCCGACGACCTGATCGAGAAGATCCAGAAGGAAGGCTGGCTGGATTTCGACGTGGCCCTGGCGACACAGGACATGATGGGCAAGGTGGCCAAGCTCGGCAAGATCCTCGGCCCGCGCAGCCTGATGCCAACGCCGAAAGCCGGCACCGTCATTCCGCTCGGCCAGGACATCGCCCAGGCGATCCGCGAGCAGAAGGCCGGCAAGGTCGAGTTCCGGGCCGACAAGGGCGGCAACGTGCATGGCGGCGTCGGCAAGCTGAGCTTCGAGGACAAGAAGCTGATCGAGAACATCCAGGCCTTCATCGATTCCATCCGGGCGGCCAAGCCGACCGGGGTGAAGGGGAACTACGTCCGGACCATCTTCGTCTCCGCCACCATGTGCCCCGGCGTGCCGGTGAGCCAGTAACCCACGCCCCAGGTCGCCGCCGGGTCGTCGGCGGCGAGTGGAGGCGACCGCCGGCAACCCGGCGGCTACACGTGAACGGTGAACCGTCATGAGCAAGGCTGTCAAGGAACTGGAACTGCAAGCGCTGCGTGCGTCCTTCGGCAACGTCCGCGACGTGGTGCTGTTGAGCATCAGTGGGCTCAACTCGCTGGGCACGGCCACGCTCCGCGCCAACCTCCGCAAGAAGAAGATTCGCCTGCAGGTGGTCAAGAACACCCTGGCCCGGCGTGTCTTCCAGGAGGGGGGCATCGACATTCCCAAGGAGTCGCCCGTCTGGACGGGGCCGCTGGCCCTGGCCTGGGGTCCGGGGAGCATCGCGGAGATTAGCCGAGAGGTCGCGGCCGAACTGCGCAATCCGAAGTTCGAGAAACTGTACAAGGCGTCCGTCAACAAGAAGGGTGCCCTGGCGGATGGCCAGTTGATCGATTTCGAGACGGCGACCCAGATGCCGACCCGTGAGGAGGCCATTGCCGGCATCCTGGCGGCGATCCTCGCCCCGGCGGGAGCCATCGCCGGTTGCCTCACCGGACCCGCGTCCCAGGTGGCCAGCCAGATCGAGAAGATCAGCGAGAAGACCGAGGAAGCGCCGGCCGAGACGCCGGCCGCCTGAACGAATTAACAAGAACTATTACGCACGCGGCTGCTTGCTTCAGCAGCCACCCTTGAAAGGATCGCAGCGATGTCCGAGACGACCTTCCCCG
>CAYYJM010000420.1:0-3406 GCA_964471755.1 uncultured Alcaligenaceae bacterium | reverse complement strand
TCCTCGCGGCCTTCTTTCCGTCCAGCGTCATCAAGGGCCTGCTCGCCGCCATCGGTGTCATCCTGATCCTCAAGCAGATTCCGCACCTGCTCGGGCACGACAGCTACCCCGAAGGCGACATGGGCTTCTTGCAGATGGACCACGAGAACACCTTCTCCGAGATCCTCCGCCTGTTCGGCGACTACCACCTCGGCGCGGCCCTCATCGGCATCCTCTCCATCGTCCTGCTCCTGATCTGGGAACGCTCCCGGGCTCTCAAGAAGTCGATCGTTCCGGGTCCGCTCGTCGTCGTCCTGCTCGGTGTTGCCCTGAGTCTGGTGTTCCGCTCGCTCGGTGTCGGCTGGGAGATCAAGGCCGAACATCTCGTCCAGGTGCCGACTCCGGATGGCCTTCGCGGCTTCTTCGGCCTGCTGACCTTTCCGGACTTCTCCCACTGGGCCGATCCCGCCGTCTACCGTGCCGGTCTGACCATCGCGGCGGTCGCCTCGCTCGAATCGATGCTGAACCTGCAAGCCGCCGACAAGCTCGACCCGCAGCAACGCACCTCGCCGCCCACGCGCGAACTTCTCGCCCAGGGCATCGGCAACACGCTCGCCGGCCTCATCGGTGCGCTGCCGGTCACCTCGGTTGTCGTCCGGACCTCGGTCAACATCAACGCTGGCGGCCAGACCCGACTCGCCACTGTCTTTCACGGCGTTCTCCTGCTCGTGTGCGTCCTGCTGCTGCCGCAGTATCTGAATCTGATTCCGCTCTCGTGCCTGGCCGCGATCCTGCTCGTGACCGGCGTCAAGCTGATCAGCCCGACGCTCATCAAGCAGATGTGGGAAGCGGGGCCGTATCAGTTCCTGCCGTTCATCGTGACCCTGCTCGCGATCGTCTTCACCGATCTGCTCATCGGCATCCTGATCGGCCTGGGCGTGACGCTGACGTTCATTCTCAACAGCAACGTCCGTCGGCCGCTGCGGCGCACGGTCGAGAAGCACATCGGCGGCGAGGTTTTGCGCGTCGAGCTGGCCAACCAGGTCAGCTATCTGAACCGTGCCGCCCTGGAGAAGGTGCTTCGTGAGGTGCCGCCCGGTGGTCACGTTCTGCTCGACGCCAGTAACACCGACTACATCGACCTGGACATTCTCGATCTGATCCGCGACTTCCGCGAGCAGATCGCCCCGGCTCACGGCGTCCAGGTCAGCCTGCGAGGCTTCCGCTCCGAGTACAATCTCGACGACGAGATTCAGTTCGTCGATTACTCCACCCGCGAGGTACAGGAAGGCGTGACCCCGGCCCAGGTGTTGCAGTACCTGCTCGAGGGGAACGAACGCTTCCGCCAGGGGCATCGTCTGACGCGCGATCTGGGTCGGCAGCGGGACAGCGCGACGCGGGGCCAGCATCCGCTCGCGGTGATCCTCAGCTGCATCGACTCGCGCACGCCGGCCGAGCTGGTCTTCGATCTCGGCCTGGGCGACATCTTCACCGTTCGTGTCGCCGGTAACGTCTCCAGCCGCAAGGTCCTCGCCAGCATGGAGTACGGTACCGCCGTCGCCGGGGCCAAGCTCATCCTCGTACTCGGTCACACGCAGTGTGGAGCCGTCGGTGCCACGGTCGATCTGGTCTGTTCCCAGGCCAATCCCGAGGCGGCCACCGGCTGTCAGCACATCGGTCAGATTGTCGATGAGATCGCCCCCTCGATTGATGTGCCGACCTGTCGCCGGATTGGTCCCGCGCCCGGTCCCGAGCGGACCGCCTTCGTCGATAATGTCGCCCGGCAGAACGTCCTGCGCACCGTTCAGCGAATCCTGGCCCAGAGTAGCACCATTCGCGGCCTGGTTCAGCAAGGCCGGGTCGCCGTCGTCGGAGCCCTGTACGATCTCGCCAGCGGCACCATCGAGATCCTGACGGCCCCGGCGACGGGAAGCGGCTGAGGCCCTACTCCTTCGCCCCGATGCAGTAGACCACCTCTTGCCGGCCGGTCGAGGTCGTCCGCGCGACGCGGAAGTAGATGCGATCGCCGCAGTACGTCGGCGTGGCCAGCACCTCGCTGCCGAGGTGGTTCTCGCCGAGCAAGGCGAACTTCTCCGGCGACGTCCCGAAGACGTAGGTCCGTCCACTCTCGCTGGTGGCGAAGATCCGCTCGCCCACCAGCACGGGCGACGCGCTGAAGGTGCCATCCAGCCGACCCGACCAGACTTCCTTGCCGGTGTCGGCCTTCCAGCAGAACGCCGTGCCGGAATCCTGGACGCCGTACAGATAGCCGTCCTTGACCAGCATCGACGGCACATACACCCGCACCGCTTTGTCCCAGACGATCTTGCCCGAGCCGTCGGCCCGGATCGCGGCGACGTGGCTTCGTGGATAGCCGCCGCTGGTGAAGATGTGCTGGCCATCGGTGGGCGTCGAGGTGACCGTTTCCGTGGTCGCACCGTCGATCTCCCAGAGTTTCTTGCCGCTGCGGGGATCGAGGCTCGTCACCTGATCGCAGCCGGTGAGGAACAGCTGCTCACGGCCGGCCACCTTCAGGATGATCGGCGAGGCGTAGTTCGGCTTCGCGGGTCGGGCGTACTTCCAGACGACCTTGCCCGTGGCTCGATCGAGGCCGGCGATGCAACCCGAGCCGCCCTTGTTGTCGGCCGAGACGAGAACGAGCGGCCCGTACACGGCCGGCGACGAGCCGAAGCCCTGGTGCAGCTTGTAGTTGGTGACCTTCGTCTGCCAGAGTTGCTTGCCCTGGCGATCGAGTGCGGTGGTGTGGATCGCCCGATCGTGCAGGAAGTTGACGAAGACGCGCTCGCCATCACAGGCGACGGTCGAGGACGCCTGCGTCGCCTTGGCGTTGCCCTTCTCGAAATTCCCTCGATGCACCTCGGTCATCCAGAGCTGCTTGCCCGTCCGACGATCGAGACAGAGGACCGACTGAGTGTGGGCCTTCTCATCCGCAGTCGCCAGGAAGACCTGATCGCCGACCACGATGGCCGCCCCATGACCGCGACCGGGAATGGCCGTCTGCCAGAGGACGTTTTCCGTCTCGCTCCACTTCAGCGGCGGCTTCTGATTCGGCGCGGCCACGCCGTTCCGTTCCGGTCCACGCCACCAGGGCCAGTCGGTCGGGCCGAAGTTGGCCGGGCGCTCCGCGCCGGGAACCAACGCCACCAGCCAGCCGAGGAGAAGGAGCGATCCGAGAAGCCGTCGTCGCATGGTGTGTGTCTCAAGGAGGTCGGAAGGCAGGGTGGAGCCACTCCCTCATTCTCCCCGACGTGCGGGAGACGTGGGTAGCCCCAAAGCGACCACTTTATGCCAGGGGCGAGGGGCATGCAAGGCAACGTTCGGACTCGGGTGCAACCTCGTGGCGGCGAGACGTAGCAGGGCGGCTACTCTAAGAGGCTGCACGGAAAGCCCCTCGCCCCGGTACTCC
>CAYYJM010000419.1:0-3452 GCA_964471755.1 uncultured Alcaligenaceae bacterium | reverse complement strand
ATTCCACTTCCCGGCATTGTGCCAGCGTTCTCCTTGCGGATCTCTGATTTCCTCTCCCGCCAGGCCTGGCACCGAGAACGTTCCGAGCGCATGCTTGGGTGTCTTCGGACAGGGAACAGGATTTCCGCGTTACGGACGACCACGCAGGACGCTCCCTTGGATTGTTCTCTCCAGGAGGGTTTTCCCGATGCGTCGGATGGCGTTGGTACTCCTTGGGCTTCTCCTCGCACCCCTGGCTGCTCAGGCGCAGCCGTGCGCTCCCTACACTCCGTTCCCCTGGAAGGTGGATAGCAACATCCGGTTCCAGTTCCAGCTCGTTCCCGCGGCCGGGACGCAGCTGGGACCGTGGTACAACTACTGGCCGCTGGAGGCTCACTTCCAGACGCCGGCCCCTCCGGCCTATCCCTACTGGCCGCAGTCCGGGCCGGAGATGCCAACCGCCCCTTCGCAGATCACGGGAATCCCGCCCGGAGCGATTCCGAACGTGATGGCCCCCGTCGGGCCGGGGAATTTCCACGCCCCCCAGATGGTTCCGGTCAGCTGGCAGCGCAACAGTGTTCCGTCCTACTGGCAGAATCGTTGATCCTGCACCAGAGGTAAGGTCCGCCGGGCGGTCGTTCGCGACCACTCGGCGGACTCTTTTTCCGCGCCGGCCTGCCACCTCTTCCCCTGCCATGAATTCCGCCGGATCAGTTCCGCGACGATCTCGCGGAGCAGCGCCTCCTTCTCCAGGCACCACATCGGTGCCAGCAGATGCGCCGGTGGTGCCTCGCCGGTCAACCGGTGGATGACGAACGACGGCGGTAACCGCTCCAGGAAATCGCAGATCAGTTCGAGGTACTCCCCGCGTTCCAGCATCCGCACCTCGCCCCGCTCGTATTGCTTCGCCAGGACGGTATCACGGACGACGTGCAGATTGTGAATCTTCACCCCGTGGATCGGCAGCGGGGCCAGGAAGTCGGCCGTGCCGAGCATGTCGTCGCGCGTCTCGCCCGGCAAGCCGTGAACGCTGAGGTCGAAGCCACGGCCCTGGCAACGCCGGATCGCGTCGTGGAAGCAGGCCACATCATGACCGCGATTCATCCACTCCAGCGAGCGATCATACGGCGATTGCAACCCGATCTCCAGGCCGACGAAGGTTCGCTGCTGATACTCCGACAGCAGGTCGAGAACGGCGTCGGGCAGCGAATCGGGCCGGGTGGCGATGGCCAGGCCGACGACTCGCGGATCGCTCAGGGCCTGATCGTACAGGCGACGCAGTTTCTCCACCGCGCCGTGCGTGTTGGTGCCGGCCTGGAAATAGGCCAGGAACCGCTCGGCCCGGAAGCGACGGGTCAGGAAGGCGATGCCGCGTTCGAGCTGGGCCGGGATGGTCTTCAGTCGAATTCGCCGGTTGGGACTGAAACTGTCATTGTCGCAGAAGTTGCATCCGCCGGTGGTCACCGTGCCATCGACGTTGGGACAGGTGAAGCCGCCATCCAGGGCGACACGATGGACACGACCACCGAAGCGTTCCCGGAGAAAGACGCTGAACGGGCGATACCGTCGCTCCGGACACAGTTCCGCCGGCAAGTCGGACGCCGACTGCATGATTCCCCTCCCGATCCGACGGCCCTGATGGTCCGGAAAATGTCCTGTCGCACACACCGCCCACAGGGTATGATACAGGTGGGTGGTTCAACCACCGCACATTCTGGTTCCCGGTGACGAGCCGTTCCACAACGAGACAGCCATGAGTACCATCAAGCCGAACGGGGAACTGATTCCGGTAGGCGGCGGCGACAACATTCCCTTGCAGCGAGTCAAGCTGACCATCGGCCGACGCGACAGCTGCGACATCAGCATGAACTTTCCGAACATCTCCAGCGTTCACTGCGAGCTGACCTTCCGCGAGGGGTACTGGTACATCCGCGACCTGAACAGCACCAACGGAGTCAAGGTGAACGGAGCGCGCGTTCAGGAGAAACTGCTGCGCAACCGCGACGAGATCTCGATCGGCAAGCGGCTCTATCACATCGAGTACGAGATGCCGCTCGGAGCCCTGGTCGAGGAGCGTGAGACGGACGACATCTTCTCGCAGTCGCTGCTGGAGCGAGCCGGCCTGGAGAAGGGCTCCCGCGAGGAGCCGAAGCCCGGCAAGCGACGGTCCAACGATCCCGTCGAGAACTATCTGATGGACGACGACGATTGATGTGCGGAATCCCGGTGCGCCAGGGCCGTTGGAGTGGTTCCGGTTGATTCAGACGGCCCGGCTGTGCTAGAACCACGAGTGAGAGTCGAGGGCGGAGAAGCCGCCCTTCGGGAGGGCAGCACGGCAAGGAGGTCGAACGCATGGGCCGCATGTTCGCCGTCAGTCTGGGTGCCCTGGCCGTGGTTGTCGCCACCTTCGCCTTCGCACAGACCGGCACCCCGCCACGCCCGCTGCCCGCAGCCATCACCGATCCGCTTCCTGGCCAGGCGGTCCCCCAGCCGATCATTCCCGTCTCGGGAACCCGAACCGAGCCGGAAGCCGGTGTCGCTCGCGCCCCATCGCGAATCCAGCAGCTCGATCTGAAGAAGATGAACGAGTTGCAGAAACAGCTGGTGCTGAGTACCCAGCGAGCCACGGTCTGGCTGGCCCGAATGCATGGCAAGAACGGCCGCTTCGTTCCCGGCTGGCTGCCGGAACTGAAGGTCGAGCTGGAGAACGATCACTACCTGCACCAGGCCGGGGCGGCGTTCTCCCTGGCCCGGGCGGCCCGGTTCAGCGGCGAGGCCCGCCTGGCCGCTCTGGCCAGCCAGACGATCCTGTCGCTGCTGGACGAGACGCACTTCGATGACCGCGTCCAGGTGCGGTTCACTCCCCTGCCCTCCGTGGCGGTCAACCGACTCGGAGCGGCCGGTCTGCTCGTGGCGGCGATCAACGAACTGCCCAACCCACAGGCCGACGTGCTGGCTCGCTCGGAGCAGCTCTGCGCGTACATTCGGCTACAGGCCCGGCCCGAGGGCTGGCTGGCCTTCACCGACGCCATCCCGGATCACGCCCCGAGCGACAGCGCCGAACTGCGTGAGTTCCCCGGCATGGCTCTGTACGGCCTGCAACTGAGTCAGCGTCATCGGCCCGCCGCGTGGAAGACCGAGATCCTCAAGAAGGCCGTCGCGTTCTATCTCCCCTGGTGGCGGACGAACAAGAGCCTGGACTTCATCCCCTGGCAGGCGGCCGCCTACAGCGAGGCGTACCTGGCCACCCGTGAGGCCGGCTTCGCTGCCGCCGTCTACGAGATGAACGACTGGCTCATCTCGATGCAGTACAACAAGATCGATCCCCGGCACCCGTTGTGGCTGGGCGGCTTCCGGACCTTCCAGGAGGGGCGCGTCGTGGAGAGCGCCCCCACGGCCCAGACCGCACGCTTCGCGGAGAGCCTGGTCGAGGGCTGCCGGTTCCTGTCGACCGATCTCTACTGGATCGGCGG
>CAYYJM010000418.1:0-3504 GCA_964471755.1 uncultured Alcaligenaceae bacterium | reverse complement strand
ACGGGCGGGCTGCCTTAAGTTGGCGCGTATGGGCTCTCGCTAGCGCTCGGCCCACCCTACGCCTACGACACGGAATCTCTTTCCATCGCGAGATGGCTTCACGACACCAGCGGCAGCGACCACGTTCCCGAGCCAGACGCCGCCAACGGCTCCGACGCGACCGTCACGGTCGGATCCACGTCGCCGACGCGGTCCTCGTGCCAGGTCAGTTCCAGATCGCGGATCATCCGCAGATCTTCTTCGTTCGGCCGACCATACGTCGAGAGATAATTGCCGATCAGGCCGCTCGTCGCGCCAACGTAGAACATCCAGCTCTGCAAATCACGCAGGTTCTTCTCACGTCCCCCGCCGATCTTGATGTCCTGACGCGGTAGGATCAGACGCATCACGGCGATGATCTTGAGAATCTCCATCGGCCGCAGTGGCGTCACGTTCGCCATCGGCGTGCCGGGAATCGGGTGCAGGAAGTTCAGCGGCACGACGTGCGGGTTCAGTTCCTTCAGGCTGAACGCCAGGCTGACGCGATCCTCGACCGACTCGCCCATGCCGAAGATGCAGCCGGAACACGCCTCCAGGCCGGCCGCCTGGGCCGTGCGCAGGGTCCGCATCCGGTCTTCCCAGGTGTGCGTCGTCACCACCTGGGGAAAGAACTCGCGCGACGTCTCCAGGTTGTGGTTGATCCGCCGGACGCCGACCGCGGCCAGGTCGCGGGCCTGCTCCGGCGTCAACTCACCGAGTGTGGCGCAGTGGCAGATGCCGTTCACTTCCTTCATCTTCTGCAGCGCCGCCAGGATCTTCGGCCATTCCTTCTTGTTCGGCCCTCGACCGCTGTTGACGATGCCGAAGGCGCTCGCGCCCCGATCGCGGGCGTCGGTGCAGGCGGCGGCCACCTCCTCGGGCTCCATCATCGGATGGGCCTTGACGTCGGCGTCGTGATGGGCCGACTGGGCGCAGAAGCCGCAGTCCTCGGAGCAGTTGCCGAACTTCGTCGGCAGGATCGAGCAGAACGTCACCCGGTTGCCGTGGAAGTGCCGGCGAACCTTGTGAGCGGCGTAGAACAGGTCGTAGACATCGTCGGAAGTCGGATCGATCCGGAGCAGGGCGTCGGCTTCCGCGCGGGAGATCTCGCCACCGGCGATCACACGGCGGGCCAGGTCGATGGGGTCGGGGGTCGCGGTCATCCGGGGAATCTCCAGTCGGTCAATCACGGCGAATCGGCGAACAGACAAGGACCATTATCAGAAGTGTGATCAGGACGGCCATCACCACCGAGATTCCGAAGCTCCCCTCATCGACCGGGATCGATGGATTGGGAGGCGGAGTCGGCACGGCCTGGGCCAGCAAACCGAGGATCGACATGGCTCAACTCGCCTTCTTGCCGAGAAGATGGAAGAGGCTCCAGCCGCCTTCTCCCCGGTCGCCCGAATTTCTGTCGCCATCCCGGTCCTTCTTCTCTTCGCGGGGTTTCCGGTCCTTCTTCTCCTGTTTATCGGAGGATCCGCCCGAGGAACCGCCCCAGCGGCCGCGCAGGATCAGGGTCTGGAAGATGAGCCCGAGCAGAGCGACGCCACCGACGGCCCAGTTGAACAGGGGCCCGTTCCGTTCGGCGAGTCCGGCCACGTCCGCGCCGCTGAAGCGATGGATGAGCAGGAGAGCGGCGTAGGTCATCAACAGGGTGCCGAGCAAGCTGGTCAGCACCATGATCCAGACGCGGAAGAGCAGGACGCCGAGCAGGCCGCCGACCAGGAAGCAGGCCAGTTGTTCGTTCCAGCCGGGGGCGATGAGGGCGGCCAGATACCAGACCAGGGCTCCGACGCCGACAAAGATGGCGATGCGCACGACGGCCTGAGCGATGGCCCCGGCCGCGATGCCGAGGAACAGGCCGGCCACCAGGCGTTGCATGCCGAACTGAGGCCCGTATTGCAGGCCGAGGATACCAGCCGCGAGGGTCGTGCCCAGGACGAGCCAGAACTGGTGCCCGTAGCCGCCCAACAGGTAGAGCAGCAGTCCGACGGCGAACAGTCCCGCGCACAGGGTGATCGACAGCTCGGCCAGCTCCTGCAAAATCCAGGGCACGACCAGGGAATCCATGGCACCCCTCGGGCCTGGGCCGAGAACAAGGTCCGCGCCACCAGAACCAGGGTACCGGCAGCGGGATGGAGGGTCAAGGTGGTTGCGGTCGCGAATTCGGCCCACACCCTTTTTGGCCGCGTCATGGTGCCGGCCTGTTCTCGCCCAACCGCTGCGGTGTCGTCGCGCTCCCGCGGGAGGATACGGCACTCTGCATACGGAGACGGATCCGCCGAACCGATCATCCCGCTCGCAGGCACGCCAGCAGAGCCTGCTCGAAATCGTCCCACGTCCGCGGCGGGCGATCCCGGAACACTTGCAGCCGACTGTCACGCCGGTACGCCGTCGGTGACACGACCACGTCACTCCCGGAGCGGTTGACGCTGTACCAGCCGGTGTCCATGTGGAAGACGCCCTTCAGTCGGCGCACCTCGTAGCCGCCCAGGAGCAGCTCCAGGAGCGCCTCCTCATCGAAGACGTCGGCCGGATCGAAGAGCCAGCCGCACGCCGACAGGGTATCGATCGTCGCCTCCTCGCGGCGCGGCCGACCCGGTCGCGGCGGCATCGCCAGGCTCACCGGCGCTGCCGTCGAGTGTGCGTGCGTCTCCGGAAAGAGCGGCACGCGGCCCGGTTCGCGGCCGATGTCCAGCCACGCCAGGTCGAGCCGACCCTGACTCGTCGTCGCCGTGATGGCCTTCGGTGGGAACACCTCGCGCTGGAAGGCCGCGAATCGTCGCCGAGCCTCGACATCGGCCCGGTCGGCCTTGTTCAACACGACCACGTCACTCAGCGCGATCTGGTCCTGGTACGTCGGCAGGTCCGTGACATCCGGACGACACCAGTCGGACGGATCGAGCAGACAGATCGTCGCGCGCACGTCGAGAACGCGGTCGAGCGGGTCCTGGCGCGTCAGCGTCTCGATCAGCCCGGCCGGATGGCCCACGCCGGACGCCTCGATCAGCAGGCGATCCGGCTTCGCCTCGCGCAGCAGTTCGACGATGCCGATCACCAGCGGCAGACTCAGGGTGCAGCAGATGCAACCGCCATCCAGCTCGCGGATGCTCACTCCCTCGACCGGTCGCGATTCCTCCAGCAAGAGGCCATCCAGACCGATTTCGCCAAACTCGTTGACCAGGACGGCCCAGCGTTCGCCGGCCGGTCGGCGTGCGAGCAGGTCACGGATCGCCGTCGTCTTGCCGACGCCGAGGAAGCCGGTCAGCACGTTGGTCGGCACGGGCTTCCTCAATGGCGTGCCCTCCACTCGCGGTAACGTTTCTCGACCTCCGGGTTGCGAAATCGGACGCGCAACGTGCCCGTCGGTGGGTGGTAATTCCGCAGGTCGATCGGCTGCGGCACGCCGACCAGCGATCCGATGATCAGGCCGACCAGCGATCCGATGGCCACCCCGATCGCCAGGCCGACTCCCCGCATGTC
>CAYYJM010000417.1:3264-3531 GCA_964471755.1 uncultured Alcaligenaceae bacterium | reverse complement strand
CGTGGGGGGCTCGCCTTCACGAAAGCCGGGGGAGTCTTCTCGGCGCACCGGAACTCGCACATGGCCAGGATCAGCATCGCCAGTCCGCAGGAGGTCGTCGCGATCGATCGGGGTCAGTTGCGCGCGATCGTCCGGGCGGTTCTCGAGGGCGAAGGCGTCGCCGACTACGAGATCTCTCTCGCCTTCGTGGATAATCCGACGATCCACACGCTCAACAAGCGTTATCTCGATCACGACGAACCGACCGACGTGTTGAGCATTCCGTAC
>CAYYJM010000417.1:0-3254 GCA_964471755.1 uncultured Alcaligenaceae bacterium | reverse complement strand
GCGAGCTGGTCGTCGGCGTCGAGGTGGCTCTGGAAGTCGCTCAGGAGCGCGGCCACGACGTGCAGGCCGAGTTGGCCCTGTACGTCATCCACGGCCTGCTTCACCTGTGCGGCCACGACGACCACGAAGACGACGACCGCCGGGCGATGCGCGAGGCCGAGCGGCGTTACCTGCATGAACTGAGCCTGCCCGACATCGCCGAACGCGACGAATAGAACCGACTGTCCGCGTCCGTTCTCGCCACTGTCATGTCAGTGACATCGCCAGGGCCCGACCCAGCGATCGCAGTCGGATCGGGTCGAGGTCGCCGGTCAGGTCCACACGACGACGATACGCCGGATGATCGCTGCCGGACAGGGCTCCGTAGAGGAACCGCGCGCCCAACTCCTTCTCCAGCGTGCGGACCAGCCACCGAACCGACTCCATCGAGCATTCCGGCGGCAGCTCCTCGGACAGGACGACGACCCCCCTGCGTCGGCGCGGCCGGGCGAGATGGTGTTCACGCAGATAGTCCAGGGCTCCCGCCTCGTTCGTCTTGCCGGCCGGAGCCAGGCCGGTCAGGGCCGGCTCGTCGTGGTCGCCGCAGCGGTAGACGTTCTGGTTGTACGCCAGGAAGACCGTTTCGACGTGCGGGCAGTCGGTCAGACAACCGGCAAGCAGGGCGGCCAGGCGACGGGCTCGCGGCAGGCGGTCGTCGGTTTGCATCGATGCGGAAGTGTCGATCAGGACGGCGAGCAGCACGTCGCGGTGCTGCTCGATCTCGGCGAGGCGCTGGTCGGCGAAGAGGCGTGTCTCGCCATAGGCAAGGTGCTTGGCCAGGCCGCCGGACAGGAGCCGTCGGCCGACCGGCAACCGCTCGTGCGGCGTCTTGTCCACCTCGATCACCGCCAGATAGGGGCGAAGCAGCGGCACGAGGGGCCGGACCTCGCGAGCCAGTTCGGCGCTGGCCCGGCGATCAGGGATCAGACGAAGAACCTTCTCCGGCTTCGGGAACAGCCGTACGTCAGTCTCGTTGCGCGTGTCGGACGGCTTGCCCCCCTCGGGCAGGATGCGATCGATCGGCACCTCGGGCGGCTTGCCGGCGAGTTCGGCCTGCACCTCGGCGAGGAGCTTCGCCAGGACCGTCGTCAGGCCGGCGGGGCTCTGCGGCGTCCAGTTCGGGATCGTCTCGGCGGCGAGGCGCTCGGCGCGGTCGGCCTCGGTCGGCTGACGTGGTGGCGGCGGCGGCTTCGGCAGGGGTGGCCGCTTGACCATCGGCGCGGCCGGTTTCTTGCGAGCCGGCTTGATCGGGGCCTTGCGCGACTTCTTTCCCGGCTGGCCCACGTTGGGCAGGGACCGGAGCTTTTGCGTCCGGGGCGCAGGGCTCGGCTTCAGGGCCGTCTTCACTGGGCTGCGGTCCTTCTCCTTGCGGCGCATGCCGAGCGGCCGGTGGTGCTTCCCAGGTGAACCGAGCGGCCGGTCGCCGCGTCCTCTCCCCTGGGCGTGTTTCAGGTCGTACCAGGATAGCCCCTTGAGCCGCTTTCCCCGCCGGGACGACGTGGCGAGGTGGATGTCCGGCCGGCGCTCCCGTCGTGGTGGCGGCTCCGGCGGAGGCGGTGGCGGCGGTGGCGGAACGGGATCGCCCTCGGGATTGGGCGTGTTCGTCGGATCGTTCGGCGGCGTCTGGCTGCCCGGTGGATCGTCGCCACGTCGGCGACGGGCGCGGCGTTTCCGCTTCCGAGACTCCTTCACCAGCGCGATCGGGCCGCGCTCGGAGGACCATGCGCCGGGGATGGCGACCTTCACCGGGGCCGCACCGCCGGGCTGCTCGAACTCGACGGTGAGGAACGAGGCCGGCGGCGTTCCCGGCATCAGGATCTTGTAGATCTCAACGGCCAGGGCGTGGACCTCGAACACCGTCCGCGTCTTGAAGTCCTTCGGAATCAGGGCGAGGGCCTCGACCAGCCAAGGCTCGCGGATCGACGCCAGCGGCAGCTTGTTGGCGAAGACGGCGTGGAAGGCGTAGATCCGCGAGTAGGGCAGCTCGGAGAAGATCGCGCCGGACAGGATGACGGCGAACGGCTTCTTCGGATCGGAATAGACCTTGATCAGCCGGCGCGCGGCCAGGTCGGCGATGACTGCTTCGGGATCGTCCTTGCCAGCCTCGATGAGGAAGCCGCGCAGGTCGTGCAGCGGAATGCGCCGGGCGTGGAAGTCGAGCCGGTTGAACCAGGCCTGCCACTGCGGCTTCGTGTCGCGGAGGATGCGTTCGAGCTGCTGATCGAGCAGGATGTTGAAGACGTCGAAGAACCCCGGCGCGAGCGTGATGTGTCGGCGCATCAGGCGGCGGAGACGGCGGTAGTCGTCGTTCTTCAGGTGGAGCAGCAGATGACCCATCTCGTGGACGAGCAGGGCGCGATAGAAGTCGAGCAGGTGTTCGGGCTGCTCCTCGAACAGGGCAGCGGTCAGGAAGACCTTGCGGCTATTCTTGTGATCGGGATGGATCGGGACGTGGCCGAGCGGCGCTCCCGGGCGCGTGTCGAAGGCGATCTCCACCGGACGGCCCAGGACGAACGGAGCGATCTCCTCGGCGTCGAGAACGACCTGACGGATCTGCTCCTTCAGCACGGCCGGGTCGAGCTTCGCCCAGGCTTCCTCCTTCTCCAGAATCCAGAGATCGAGGCGGAACTTGCGGTCCTCCAGGCGTCTGATCTGGCGGTCGAGGTCCGTCAAGATGCGGGTCCAGCGGTCGATGTGCCGGGACCAGTTGAGGCGAATGCGATCATGCCGGCGATGGTCGTTCGGATCGATCTCCCGGCTGCCTCCATCGGGTTCTTCGGCGGCGTGGAACGGAGCATCGAGCAGGCGGGCCGTGGCGAGATAGTTCTCGAACATCTCCAGGTAATGGATGGACTCGTTGCGCTCGCGCTCGGCCTGCTCGCGCGCCTCGCGGTAACGGAGCAGAGCCGCCGCGAACTCGGACTGTCGCTGTCGAGCGGCTGTCAGCTCGGCCTCGAAGATCATGGCGTCGTCTCCTCATCCGCGAAGGCGGCCTCGTTGAGCAGGACGTGCCGCTCAATGATCTGGTACGCCGTGTGCGCCTCGCTGGCTTCTTCGTCGAGCGAACCGGGCAGCCGATTGCAGAACGACGTCTTGAGAATGGCGAGCAGATCCTCCCGGGCGACGTTTCGCTGGAAGCTCGGATAGCTCAGAAAGAGGCACGCCTCGTCGGTCGCTCGCATGATTTTGATTTCGCCCTTTGTGTCTTGCCACCG
>CAYYJM010000416.1:0-3554 GCA_964471755.1 uncultured Alcaligenaceae bacterium | reverse complement strand
CGTGACGAACAGCGTGACGCCCTGGGCGGCCAACTGGAAGAGGAGGTCCCACAGGTCGCGCCGCGCGACCGGATCGATGCCGGCCGTCGGCTCGTCGAGGAAGACCAGTCGCGGCCGATGCATCAGCGAGCAGACCAGGGCCAGCCGCTGCTTCCAGCCACCCGAGAGCAGTGAGGATCGCCGGGCCAGATACGGTCTGAGGCCGGTCAGGTCGATCAGTTCCGCCTGTCGCCGAGCGGCCTGGTCGGACGGCAGACCGTAGATGCCGGCGTAGAAGTCCATGTTCTCCTGCACGGTCAGGTCGCCGTAGAGCGAGAACTTCTGCGACATGTAGCCAATCGCCGAGCGGATTTCCTCGGCATGCGTCTTCACGTCGTGATCGAGGACGCTGGCCCAGCCCTCGGCCAGTGGGATCAGGCCACACAGCGCCCGGATCAGCGTCGTCTTGCCGGAGCCGTTCGGCCCGAGCATGCCGAAGACCTCGCCCCGGCCGACCTGGAAGGTGACGTGATTGACGGCGGTGAACTTGCCGAAGCGGATCGTCGCGTCGTGGATGTCGAGCGCGACGCTCATTGATCGGCTCCGTACAGAGGCAGGACGACCTCGGCCGCAAGGCCGGACTTGAAGACGCCGCGCGGATCGTCCACGCGGACCTTGGCCGCGAACACCTGGTGCTTGCGCTGCTCCTTGCTCTGCACGTTGCGCGGCGTGAACTCGCTGCTGTTCTCGATCTGCATCACCTGGCCGGAGAACTCGATGCCGGGATAGGCGTCGAGGCTGACGCGGGCCGGCTGGCCCAGGCGGACCTTGCCCAGGTCCGGTTCCGGGATGTAGATGCGGACCCACAGGTCCTCGGCGCGAAGCACGCGAACCATCGCCTGGTTGGGAGCCACCAGGTCGCCCTTGCGGACGCCGATCACCTCGACCAGGCAGGGCTCTTCCGCCTTGATCAGCCCCTCGGCCAGCTGCGCGTCCAGGTTCTTCAGCTGGGCCCGGGCCTGCTCGACCTGAGCCCTGGCGACATCGAGGTCCTCCTTGCGTGTCCCGGCCTTGAGCAGGTCATACTGGGCCTTCAGACGATCGCGTTCGGCGACCGCCTGGGCGATCTCCTCCGGTCGGGTGCCGTTCTTCAGCAGGTCGAGTTTGGCGCGGGCGGAATTCGTCAGGGCGACGGCACGCTGATAGGCGCTTCGGGCCTGGTCCAGGTCGCCCGGCGTCGTTCCGCCGGTGCCGATCAGGTTCTGATGTCGATTCAGTTCGCGTTGCCGCAGTTGGGCATCGGCCTCGCTCGCCGCCAGGTCGGCGCGGGCCTGGGCGATCTCCTCGACGCGGGGGCCGTTGCGCAGTTCCAGCAGTTTCGCCTCGGCCGACTCCATCGCGGCGCGGGCCTGCTCGATCTCCTGCGGCCTCGGGCCAGCCCTGGCCTTTTCCCTCTCGGCGATCGCCTGGGCCACCTTCGCTTCTTGCAGATCGCGCTGAGCCTGTAACTCCGGCAGGTCCAGCCGGACCAGCGGCGTGCCCGCTCGGACCCGTTCCCCCTCCCGGGCGAGAACCTCGGCGACGCGACCGCCCACCTTGGACCCCAGCCGGACTTCCTGGACCTCGACGACACCGTGCAGTGTCAGCGTTTTGACACCGGAGCCGAACCAGGACGGCAGGACAAACGCAGCCACGACGATCAGGACGACCACCAGGAGAATACCGCCCACGATCCCGACAACGCGGAGCCGCCGCGGATTCGTCGGAAGGGGGGGTTCCGGCTCCGGCGTCGGCGGACCAACCCGGTCGGTCGGGAGCGTGGTTACGGCGGTTGGGCTCATGGCGGTTCTCCGTCTGTCGGTGACGTGTGCGCCCATCCTCCAGAGCGAGTCCTGTGCCAGATGATAACACATCCCAGGACTTCGCCGCAACCCTGCTCCCTGTCGCCGCTTGCGGATTCATCATCGATGGAGAAGGCAAACCTCGTGGGCGTTATCGCCCGGTTCCGAAAGTCCCAGCCTGGGCAGTCGAGTCTCAGGTCTCGTCCTCCTCCTCGCGATCAATCGTCCGGACGACGGTCAGACCCAACTCACGCAGTTTCAGGCGCAGCGTCTTGCGGGCGATGCCGAGGACCTCCGCCCCTTGCACCTGGCTGCCGCCGACGTGTTCCAGCACCATCGGCAGCAAGGTTCGGTCGAGCAGCTGATGCACCTCCTCGTACAGGTGCTGACTGCCGGCCGTCAGCCGCTGCTGAATGTACGCCCGCAGGGCGTCGAGTGTCTCACCGCCGGAAGGCGTCTCGGCGCTGAGGCCCAGGCTCTCCGGCAGACATCCCACGGTCAGGATCGGTCCCGCCGCCCGCAGGATGGCCTGCTTCAGGACGCTCTGCAACTCGCGCACGTTCCCTGGCCAGGAGTGTGCCGCCAGCCGCTGCCACGCCTCCGGGGTGATCTCGCGGACATCCTTGTGCAACTCCGCGTTGGCTCGCCTTCGATAGTATTCCACGAGCAACGGCAGGTCGTCGACTCGTTCACGCAAGGGGGGCAGGCGGATGGTGAACACGCTCAGCCGGTAGTAGAGATCCCAGCGGAATTTCCCCTCCCGGGCCCGTGCGTCCAGGTTCTGATTCGTGGCCGCGATCAGGCGAACGTCGGTGCGGATCGTCTCGTTGCCGCCGACCCGCTCGAAAGTCTGCTCCTGCAATAGACGCAGCACCTTGGCCTGCACCCCGGCCGGCATGTCGCCGATCTCGTCGAGCAGCAGGGTGCCGCCGTGGCACTGCTCGAACTTACCGATGCGGCGACGATCCGCGCCGGTGAACGCTCCCTTCTCGTGGCCAAACAGTTCGCTCTCGAGCAGTTGTTCCGGAATGGCCGCGCAGTTGATCGCCAGAAAGGGCCGATCGGCACGCGGGCTGTGCTGATAGATGGCCCGGGCGACGAGTTCCTTGCCGGTGCCACTCTCGCCGGTGATCAGGACCAGGACGCTCTGGGCGGCGACCCGACCAATCTCCTTGTAGACCTCGCGCATGGCGGCGCACCGGCCGATGATCGCGTCGCCAGTCGGCTCATCGGGCACCGCCTCGCGGATCACGGCCGGCTCGTGCATCCGCCGGGAGAGTTCCAGCGCCGCGCTGACGATCTTCTCCAGTTGTTCCAGATCGACCGGCTTGAACAGGTAGTCGAGCGCTCCGAGTTTCATCGCCTCGATGGCCGTGTCGGCCGTGGTCGAACCGGTGACGAAGATGACCGGCACGCGGGCGTCGCGCAGGCGGAGTTGCTGGAAGACCTCCAGCCCGGTAGCATCCGGGAGGGCAACGTCGAGAAGGATGACCTCTGGCCGAAGTTCCGCCGCCCGGGCCAGCCCCTCGGCTCCGGTCACGGCGACCGCGATCGTCAGGCTGCGTGACCCGAAGCGATGCCGCAACTGAGCGACCAGCAGATCGGGTTCGTCGTCCACCACCAGCACGGTCGGCATGATCGGCCCTCCCCGGGTTCCGGGTGATTGTAGCGGAACGCCCAGGGTGGGGGGCAGACCAGGCGAGCGTGGGGCGTCAGCCCCATGAGTGCTTTCAT
>CAYYJM010000415.1:0-3623 GCA_964471755.1 uncultured Alcaligenaceae bacterium | reverse complement strand
CTGCCGGACCGCAGCGGGGCGAAGGTTGTGCATCAGGGCCATCGGGATCTGAATGGCAGCGGTCACATCGTTGACGCGGTACTCCGGGTTGCGAGGCGTCGGCGAGACCCGGCGTGGGTACAGAAACAGGTAGCGCTCTCGACCCTGAGTCGGTTCGAGTTCCTGCGGTGCCGGCTTGATGACGCATAGACGCTCGTAGGCGGGCGAACGCGGATCAACGTCGAGAACCTTGGCGAGGAAGCGTTTCTCGTCGTGCAGCGTGGCCGAGACGCCGATGACGACCAGTTGACGCTGTTCCTGGTGACCGCGGTAGGCCAGGCTGACACGCGACTCGAACCGCTTGATCAGCCGGGCGATGTGGGCTCCGCGCACCTGCTCGTGCAGGTGGATCTCGTCAAGGACCAGGAAGCGCGGCGGCAGGCTGCGCTTCACCGTCCGTCCCGGCGTGCTGCGGGTGCGCATCTCGCCCCGCCACAGGCCCCACAGGTGGGCGTAGCGCTCGCGAGCCAGCCATTGATGCAGCGACACGTCCGTGATGATGAGCAGGTCCGGGCAGTTGGTCTGCAAGGCGGCCTGGGTCAGGAAGAGGTTCGTCAACGAGTGGCCGCAGGCATCACAGGTCAGCGGGACCGGGCCGGTTTCCAGGGCGGGATCGGCCTCGTTCAGCAGGTAGCCGCCCCGGCCACAACGGACGCAGGTCTCCAGCAGCGGCACCCGTCGGCGGCCGCCCGGTTGACGCTGCCAGTGAGCGGGGAGCCGTTCGCGGTTGCTGGGCACCTCACTGTTCTGGATGCCGACGGTCAGGAGCGGTCCACCGGCCCGGTGCAGCGCGTCGGTGTAGCGGAGAAGGCGGCCGAGTTGATTGAGCGCCAGGCGGATACGCGGATAGACCAGCACGGCTCGCACGCCGGGTTGCCGCCGCACCTCGGGTGATTCCGCGGCGATGTCGAGCAGGATGGGGAACAGGAACGCCTCGGTCTTGCCCGCCCCGGTGTCACCGGAGATGACGAACGATTGGCCGTCGCGATTGCCCGCCTGTGCGCAGTCGAACACCTCGCGAATCGCCCGGCTCTGAAAGGCGCTCACGGTCGGAAAGCCGACGGCCTGGACGAATGCCTCGCGGAGTCCCGGCGGCAGATTCGGCGGCAAGGCATCGACCATCTTGACCGCACCGCGAAACGGCCGACGACGACGGCGGAACTCGACGCGAACGTCCTCGATCAACAGTGGGTGTTCGGTGTGATCGCCTTTCCAGAATCGCTGTCGCAGTAACCGCAACAGTCGCACCGTCTCGCCGATCCGCGAGCGGAAGCAGCCGGGTCGCCACTGGATCGCCTCGCCACTCTGCGTGAACTGCCGGAGCGTTTCGAGGACGGCCACCGGATCGGTTTCCGGACCGAGTCGGTCGGCGACATCGACGGCCTTGACCCGGGCCGAATAGAGGCCGAGGTTGATCCGCTCGGCCTCCAACTCTTCCAGGGCGGCCAGCACGTCACTGGGGTCGGGGCCAGGGTTCATGACTGCCTCCGCCGACCGGCTGCCAGCAGGGCGGGATCCCATCCCCCCTGACCCTGGACCGCGGGTGGTTCGTGAAAGGTTTCGACCGACCGACCTGGCTCCAAAGAGTGGTACGGGGCCGGATCGAGAAAGCGACGCCAGTCCAGCCCACCTCGGCCGGGGCCGTAGCGGGCATCGAGCAGCACGAAGGCGCAGCGATCGGCCAGCTGGCGGATGCCCCGACCACAGGCTTGCAGCACCAGCGACAGCGACAGCCGCTCCAGGCCGTATTCGCGTGCCTTCTCACGCGGGTCGTCGCCACGCCCGGCGGCGATCGAGGCGAAGACCAGCTCCAGCCGTTGCTGTAGTCGTTGATGGAACAGTTGCGGCCGCTCCAGCGGCAGCGACACGCAGACCACGGTGCGGATCAGATTGTTGGGAAAGTCGGCCCCCTCGGCCAGCCGACCCTGATAGACCGCGAAGAGGTAGGCCCGGCGATGCGACTGGACCCGTTCCTCCAGACGCTGGCGATACTCGTCGAGTCCCTGCGGCTGGTCGTTCGAGTCGGCGTCGGTGCGTTCCTCCTGAACGACCAGGGCTTGCTCGTCCTCGGGCAGACAGGTCCGCACCTGTTCGAGGAAGTCGTAGCTGGAGAAGAACACGGCCGTCACGCCTGGTGTGGCCGAGCCGACGCGAAGCAGATGGGCCGCGTAGTGGGGATAGTGCTGATGCCGGCGAGAGAGCGTGCCGATGGTGTCGGGGCAGTAGATCCAGCGGCGCTGGGAAGCGGCGAACGGCGAGGCGTATTTGCGAGCGTGAGCGTGGTCCAGGGGCAGACCGAAGAGCGGCAACTGGTAGGCCAGTTCGCCACGATCGTCGGCTGGGGCGGCCAGGGTGCCGGACATGGTGAGGCTGGCCTTCAGCCGGTCGTAGCCAGCGGACAGAACCGCCGTCGGGTCGATGAGTCGGCCGACCAGTCGATCGCCGTCCGCGCCCGGCTCGCGAGAGAAAACCACGGCGTCGTCGGGTTGCAGCAGCAGGCGAACGACCTTCTCCAGCGGCGACGGATTGGGCTCGGCGAGTTCCGGATCGCTCAGGGTCCGTAGTGCCACTTCGAGGACACGCCGGCCGCCGACCGGCCGCAGGTCCGACGGCGCGAGCCCGGCCTCGGGGTCGGCTGCGGCCAGACACGGCACGATGGTCTGCAAGGCGTCGCGCACCGTGCCGGGTGCCTGATCCACCTGGCGGGCCAGGGGGTCCAGGGGTAGTTCGACGTCGAGTTCCGCCCGGACCCGCAGGGGCAGGTTGTGTCCCTCGTCGATCACGGCGACCAGCGCACGCGTGGACAGCAGGCGGTCGAGTTGACCGGCGTAGGCTCGCTGGGAGAACAGCCACCAGTAGTCGGCGATGACGAGATCGGCCTCGGCGAGCAGGCCTTGCAGGGTGTGGTAGGGGCACGCTCGTTTGCCGAGGTGATCGCGCACCTCCAGCCAGGAGGCCGCCGGAGCTGGGAGAGCGTCGAAGGACGCCTGCTCGCGAGACTGCTTGCAGAGATCATCGAGTGGTCGGCTATCCGGCGCGACACACAGTTGACTCCGGCCGATGAGATCGACGACGCGAAGGTCCCGTCGAGCGTGAATGCGGTAGCGGTCGGCCAGGCCGGCACGCAGTTCGCGTAGCGGATTGTCGTGCTGGGTGATTCGATTGACGAGGTAGAGAACCTGGCCACGGCCGGGAGCCTCGGCGAGCCAGGCCAGAGCCGGGGCCAGGGCGGCACTCGTCTTGCCGAGTCCGGTCGGGGCGTGGGCGAGCAGATGATGGGGGCCGCGTCCGGTGAGAGCGGCGTGCCAGTCATCGAGGAGGGCTTCTTGACAGGGCAGGTCAGGCCGTCGTGCCTGCCGTAATGGTCGGCCTTCCGGCCACAGTTCACGCCAGCCGAGCGCGTTCCGTCGAGGCGTCATGGGGGCTCCGATCCAGGGTTCTTCGGTTCCCTATTATCGGGTCACGACGGTGTGGTCGGCAAGGCCCGGCGACGAAAGTACAAGGATGATGACGGCCGCATGTCAGCCGCGATCGCGGCGATGCAGAGAAACAGCTCTTGGAGACTGGCTTGCGTAAGTACCCGC
>CAYYJM010000414.1:0-3654 GCA_964471755.1 uncultured Alcaligenaceae bacterium | reverse complement strand
CTGTGACGGCTCAAGAAACGGGGCGGGCGTCGGTGGCGCTCCCGCCCACCCTACATTTGGAGGGCCATTGGTGCCGCTTTGGGTCGCCCAACGTCTCGCCACTACGGGGATGCGCCCGGTCAGTCCCTGGCCAGGCGAGCCACCAATTCCTCGGTCAGGTTCAGATTCGAGTAGACGTTCTGAACGTCCTCGTAGTCATCCAGGGCGTCGAGCAGCTTCAGGACCTTCTGGGTCGTTTCCAGATCGCAATCGACCTGGGTCTTACCGATCTGGGTCAACTCGGCCACGGCCAGATTGTAACCGGCCGTCCGCAGAGCCTCCTGGACAGCCATGAAACTGACCGGATCGCAGGTGATCTCGAAGTTCGCTCCGGAGCGGTTCATGTCCTCGGCCCCGGCGTCCAGGGCGGCGGCCAGCAGCGTATCCTCGTCCACGCCCTCGGCCGGGATCGCGAAGAAGCCCTTGCGATCGAACAGGTAGGCGACGCAGCCGGGGCTGCCCATCTTTCCGCCGGCCTTCTCGAAGCGCATGCGGACCTCGCCATTGGTCCGATTGCGGTTGTCGGTCAGAGCATCGACGAGGATGGCCACGCCGCCGGGACCGATGCCCTCGTAGGTCACCTCCTCGAAGGCGGCCCCGCCGGTCTCCCCGGTACCTCGCTTGATCGCTCGCTCGATGTTGTCCTTGGGCATGGACACCGCCCGGGCCTTGTCGATGGCGTAGCGGAGCTTGAGGTTCATCACGGGATCAGCGCCTCCAGAGCGGGCCGCCACGATGATGGCGGCGCTGAGCTTGCTCCAGAGGCGGGCCCGCTTGGCGTCCGCCGCTCCCTTCTTGTGCTGGATGTTGTTCCAGTGGGAATGTCCGGCCATTCTTTCTCCTTCCTCCGTCCGAAGGGGTTCCAGGACCCTTCGGGGTGTTTCGCTCAGGGCTGCAACAGGCGAAGTTTCTTCTGGATCTCGGCACCGACCGACTCCGCTCGGGTTCGTCCCTCGGCCTCATACAGACGCAGGGCCTTGCGATACGCCTGGCAGGCCGCCTCGCGATCGTCCAGGCGAGCGAGGGCGTCGCCCAGATGATCCCAGATCACGGGACTGTCCTTGCCGTCGGGCAGTTGGCTGGCGCGGTGCAGTTCCTGCCGGGCCGCCTCGTACTTCCCCTGACGAAAGAGGACCCAGCCCAGAGTATCGATAAACGCTCCGTTCGGCTGATCGCTCCCTACCGCGATCGAGGAGCCACGAATCCGCTGCCGGCCGTCCAGCTCCAGGGCCTTGCGCGCCAGGTTCTCGGCCTCGACCAGGTGGCGATTCATTTCCGCGTACTGGTAGGCGAGATCGTTGCAGGCCGTCGCATCGGTCGGATCGGCCTGGACGATCCGCTTCAACTGCTCGGCGGCCCGCTCCGGATTCCGTCCGATCGACCAGACGGACGACAGAGCATGGCGAATCTCCGCCACGTCTCCCGCCTGATTATACTCACGGAGCAGAGCCTGGCACTCCGCGACGGCATCGTTCATCTTGCCGGCCTCGGCCAGGACCAGAGCCCGGTTCCGGCGACTGGTCAATCGGTGCCGATCGCTCGAATCGTTGACGGCGTCATCGGCCGCCTGGAGGGCCTCTCGGGTCCGACCCAGGGCGAGTTGCGCCCGCGACAGGTAAGTGTGGAACAGGACCCGGTTGGTGGCCTCGGCCCGGTGCAAACCATCCTTGCAGACCTCCACGATGTCCTGGTGTTTGTGCCGTTGACGCAGCACGCGAAGCAGGCCGCCGTAGATGTCATGCTCCGTATTCCGCTGCGACTGGATCGATCGCAGCGCGGCCCGAAAGAGCCGCTCGGCCAGTTCCAGCTGGTCGGCCTGGGCGGCGAGATCGGCCAGGGTGTAGGCCGTCGAACTGCCGATGTCGCCGGAGCGGAGCCGCCGGGAGAGGGCCTCCAGAACCTGCGTCGTCGCACCGGCGTTCCGTCGCAGAGCGGCGAGCAGCACGCGGGACTGGGAAGCGGCGTTGGCATCGACCGGCTGCAAATCGCGACCGACCGCTGCCGTCAGGAGGCGATCCAGCTGGGTCAGCAACTCGTTTCCACCGCCCGCGGTCGCGGCGATCCGCTCGACCAGGGCCTCGGCAATCTCACGAGTCGGATGGGTCCGAAGGGTCTGCTTGTAGAGTTCGATGGCGTCGCCGGAGCGACCGAAGCGAACGTACTCGCGCCCGAGCAGGACCGGCAGACCGGGATGGAACGGATCCTGGTCGATGGCCTTCTCCAGGAAGGGAATCGCTTCGCGGCCACGATCCAGGGCACGGAGCAATCGGCACTTCATCTCATGGGCATCGATGCCGATCGGCTGTGTCTGGAGATACTCCTCCACTGCGGTCAGGGCCTGTTCTGATCGGCCATGCTGTTCATGCAGGCGAGCGAGGTGAAAGGCCAGTCGGGGGCCGCGCTCCGGATCAAACTTCCGGGCCTGGGCGAACGCGTCGAGTGCGGCCTGATCCTTCTTCTGGACGGCGCAGACGAGCGCGAGTCGTTCCCACGTCTCGGCCGTCAGGGCCAGCAACTCGCTTTCGGAAACCTTGCCGCTTTCTAGAATCGCCTCACGCTGACGCAGGAGATCCAGGGCCTGCCGCAGGGCCTTCTCGGCGCGAGCGGGGTTGTCGAGTTCCTCACAGGCGACGGCCAGATCGAGGGCGAGCTGGGCCTTCAGGTCAAGCGGCGTCCGGGCCGGCACATTTTCCAGCGCCCGAGCCAGCACGTCGGCTGCCTCGCCCTGCCGCTTCCGATTCCGCAACAATCGCGCGTGCAGGTACGCCGTCTGCGTGTCGCCGGGATTGAGTTCGAGAGCCTTCGCTCCCGCCTTGAGCGCCTCGTCCGGTCGATCCAGCGCGATGTAGAGCTGCGTCAGGGCCGCGTGGATCGTCGCCGCCTCGGGATCGAGGGTGCGAGCCTCTTCCAGGGCCTTGAGCGCCTGGAAGAGATCGGTATCCCGTTCGAGCAGGAGACTACGAGCGTACAGTTCCAGAGCGTGCTGCCGGGCCAGCTCGCGGGCCGTCGGCGGCTGGGCTGGCTGATGCACGGCCGGCTTCTCGACCCCGGGCGGAGCCGCCAGGAACAGGACGATCAGATACAGGGCGGACATTCCACCTCCTACGCGCCAGGGGAGCGATGTATCGGGATTGTACCGCAGGGGAAGGGGCGGACGGAAGGGGAGCGGACATCTCCGGGCCGATGTCCGCCGAGACGGCCAGGGCTCGACATTCCCTGGCTGACTCGGCGGACATCAACAGAATCGATGGGTCGATCAGGCCGCCTCGGTCATCGCCAGGCGGGTCGGCGACACGTTGAGCAGGATCTCCAGAGCGTTGACCAGCCGATCGGTGCCACGTCCATCGATCAGGGCCCGGCCGGCTCGGGCCATCGCCTTGCGTTCCATGTCATCGCCGACCAGGGTCGCCACACCCTGACGGACGGTCGCCGCCGAGACGTTCTCGTGCCAGCCGAGACAGGCGGCGGCACCTTCTTCCTCCAGGCGCTGGGCGGTCGGCCAGTGAGCCTCGTTCTGTACGATGACCAGTTGCGGCACGCCGACACAGGCCAGTTCCAGGCTCCAGCTGTTGCCAGCCGTGATGGCGAAGTGACAGCGAGCGATCCGCGTCGGGA
>CAYYJM010000413.1:0-3668 GCA_964471755.1 uncultured Alcaligenaceae bacterium | reverse complement strand
GAGCCAGAAAGTCAGAAAGGAAGAGCGGCAAAGAATTGCCGCAGTCCAAAAAAGTGAGAAAGTTCCGCCTCACGCCGCCAGCAGCACGGTCCCGGCCAACGGCACCCCCACGGCCGGTACCTGGGCCAGCACCTGCTGCACGTGCGGCTGATCCACCTCCGCCTCCGGTGCGACCACGAAGAGTGACTCGCAACACACCGAGCCGGCCAGCACGTCCGGCTTCGCGTCCCAGCGCGGTAGAGCGAGCAGCAGCAGGTCCGCACGCAGGGCCAGACGCTGGAGCAACCGGCGTAACGGATCCACCCGCAACAGATCGAGCGATTCCGGCGTCGTCTCGCCGGCCGGCAGAACGAGCAGGTTCGCCTGCACCGTCGAACGCACGGCCTGCTCGACCGCCACCACGCCAGACAGCACCTCCACCAGACCCGGACTGCGCGGCAGACCCAGTGTCGCGGCCAGCGTCGGCTGACGCAGATCGGCATCGATCAGCACCACCCGACGCGAGGCGAGGCGGGCGGCCGAGACTCCGACGTTGAGCAGAACACTGCACAACGGCGTACCAGCCAGGGCCGTCGTGAAGCCGAGCAGCCGTGGACCGATCCCCTGACGCAGCCCGAGCAGACTCGTCGTCAGGGCGCGATACTGCACCGCCAGCGGATGGGCCGGGGCATGATACGCGATCACGTCGGCCGGCAGTGTGCCCGCGACGGGACCGGATTTCGCCGTCGTCGGCCGGAACTGCAAGTGCGGCGTCACCGCCGGCCGGGCCAGCGGAGACGGCGCAGCGACGGCCATCACCTCGGGCGAACCATCGAGTTGACGCAGGCCCACCTCGATGTAAGGGGCATCGGCGGGCAACTCGGGCACCGACGGGCCGGAGGTGGCTGGCTCCGCTTCCGTCTCGGCCCGGCGCGGCGTCGGGCCGGGCTCGGTCGGCGAGTCATCGCGCCGCGTGGCCTCCGCTTCCGCCAGCCGGATCGCGTCGTACGTGCGTCCCATCGCGGCTCTCCTCACGCGGCCAGCGGCCCTTCCTCGGGTTCCGGATCAAAGCGGATCTCGGGCTCCATCACGCCTTCCAGGCCGAGCCGACTGAGCGCCTCGTGGACCATCTCGATATCCACCACGTCAGCTTCAATCTCGTCCGCAATGCGCAGCGCCTCGCGCAGGATCAGGTTGAGCCGGCGCGGGATGCCATTCGCCGCCTCGGCGACCTCGGCACGCACCTCTTCCGGCACGATGTCCAGGGCGTCCAGGCTCGCCGTCCGCAGCAGATGCGTGACGTAATCGATCGCCTCGGCCAGGTCGAGCGGTTCGAGCCGGGTCCACGTTCCGACGCGCTGCTGGATCGCGGCCAGGCCCGGATCGGCGAGCCGCTCCTCCAGCACCTCCAGGCCAATGAGGACGACCTGTAGCGCGGGCTGCCCACCGGCCTCCAGGTTGCCCACCAGACGCAGTTCCTCCAGCAGATCGTCGTCGAGATGATGGGCCTCATCCACGACGAGGACGACGCTGCCCTGTTTGGTCAACGTCTCCAGCAGGTGAGCGGTCAGGGTCAGTCGCAGTTCCTGCTCGCTCTTGCCCTCATGGGGCAGCTCCAAATCGAAAAGGCACGCCTGGAGAAGGGCAGAGCGGCTGCCAAGATGGCTGTTCGTCAGCAGAATGGAGCGGCGTCGAGGTCCGACCTGTTCGAGCAGGCGGTAGGCCAGGAGCGTCTTGCCGGTGCCGGTCAGACCGGTGGCCACCAGCAGACTCTCGCCATCGTCCAGGCCGGCGAGCAGGCGGGCCAGGGCGATCTCGGCCACGGTGGCCGGGTAGACACGAGCGCGATCCGGCGTCGTCGCGAACGCTTTCCGCAGCGAACTCCACCTGGACATGACGGGCACCTCCGACGAACCCGCCGAGCTGGCAGATTCTCTGGCTAGTATCGGCCGAAACGATCGCGGGACTTGAGACATCCTCGCGAGCGCCTCCACGCGGAAGAAAATTGACGCCCGGCGGCCGGCGCAGATAATGAGGAGAAGGATGGCTTGCCGCGAGCCTCCTCTCCCGCCACAACCGCCGGCCCACGCCGGCTCACAAGGAGACTCCCGATGTTCCGACTGTTCACGGGCCTGACCTTCCTGGCCCTGATTGCGACACCGGCCCTCAGCTACGCCCAGGAATGGGGCAACATCAAGGGCCAGGTCGTCTGGGGCGGTGACAAGGCCCCCGTGCGAACCGAAATCAACGTCAACTCCGACAAGGCGGCCTGCACGGCCAAGGGACCGCTGTTCAGTGAGGAATTCGTCGTCGATCCGAAATCGAAGGGCGTCAAGTGGGTCATGGTCTGGCTCGTCGATGCCAAGGACGCCAAGGCGCACCTGCCGATCCATCCCAGCCTGAAGGACTTCGCCAAGAAGGTGGCGTTCGATCAGCCGTGCTGCCAGTTCGAGCCGCACGTCCTGGCGGTTCGGGAAGGCCAGGTCGTCGAGGCGAAGAATAGTGCGACGATTCCGCACAACGTCAACGTCATCGGCGGCATCCGCAACCCGAACCTGAACCAGATCATCCCGCCGGGCAAGTCGCTCGACATCTCGGGCTGGAAGGCATCGCCGACGCCGGTCAGCGTCTCCTGCACGATCCACTCCTGGATGAAGATGTACATCCGCGTCTTCGATCACCCGTACTTCGCGGTGACCGACGACCAGGGCAACTTCGAGATCAAGAACGCTCCGGCCGGCGACTACCACATCGTCGTCTGGCACGAGGGTAACGGCTGGGTCGTCGGTGACAAGAAGGGCGTGCCGATCACCATCGCGGCGGGCAAGACGACCGAGTTCCCCGTCAAGATGACCGCCAAGTAAGGCCGGCAACCGCTCTTGCCCCGAAACCGGCCGACGGCCTATGATCGCACCCTGACCACTGGGGAGGGTGCGTTCATGGGCCTGTTGCGTGACCTGGTTCGTCGTTCCCTTCTCGCCTGGCATCGGCCCCGGCACTGGTACCTGCGGCCTGGAACGATCGATGCTCGCATCTTCCGTCATGTCGTCATCGCCAACGAATACCGCTTGCCTCGCCACTTTCGCGCCAGCGATGTCGTCCTCGACATTGGCGGCCACACCGGCTCGTTCGCCCTGGCAGCACTGCGACGCGGAGCCGGCCGGGTGATCGTCTGCGAGCCGGACCCCGCCAACTTCGCCTGCCTGGAGAAGAACCTCGCTCCCTACCGGGACCGGGTCGAATGTCATCGTGTCGCCGTCTGGGGATGTGACGTGCCGGGTGAGGGACTGCGTCTGACGAATCCGCTCGACCCGCGCAACACCGGGGCGAACCGGACCTCAACCGGCCCGGGCCTGGCCGTCCCGGTGGTGCCGTTCGACGATCTGGTGGACGCCGACGTTCGCCTGGTGAAGATGGATTGCGAGGGTGCCGAGTGGCCCATCCTGGCGACCTCGCGCCGTCTGGATCGCATCACGACGATCTGCGGCGAATATCACCTCGGTGATTTCAGTGACGATGCGGCGTCAGTTGAGCTTCTGGAAGCGCACCTGCGGCGGGCGGGATTCGCGGTGGAGATCACGCCGGACAAGCGTTCGCCGTATCCGGTGGGGTGGTTCTTCGGACAACGGTAAGCGTCTTCATTTAGCCGCCGGCTTGCCGGCGGGTATTCGCGACGAAGACCGCCGGCA
>CAYYJM010000412.1:1842-3672 GCA_964471755.1 uncultured Alcaligenaceae bacterium | reverse complement strand
GGACGGTGGATGCTTTCAAGACGCTTCTTGAGTTGATCCGCAACTTCATTGGGATAGTTGGCCACCGCCGTCGATCAGGTCCTGGCCGGCAAGCTCACCCCGGTGACGGGCCACCTGCGGACAGCCTACGGCGAGATCGACCTGGCCTACGGCAAGCTCCCCGACAAGACGCAACTCCAGGCCCAGACCCTGAGCAAGAACTTCGCCGAGAAGATGCGAGCGACACGCCTTCTCGTGCAAATTCAGAAGGAGGGCAAGCTCTCGCCCGGCTATCCGTACTATCCGGTGCAGGTGGTTCGACTCGGCGACCAGGTCGTCTGGGCGGCCCTCGGCGGCGAGGTCGTCGTCGATTACTCGATCCGACTCAAGAAGGAACTGGCCGGCCCCGCGACCGTCTGGGTGGCCGGCTACATGAACGACGTGATGGCCTACATCCCGTCGGAACGCGTCCTCAAGGAAGGCGGCTACGAGTCGGACAGCTCGATGATCTACTACGGCCATCCGACCAAGTGGGCCCCGGGCCTGGAGGACAGGATCGTCGCCAAGGTCCGGGAGCTGGCCGGGAAGTGAACGGCCTCACTTCTTCGGCGTTGCTGGCAGGACGAGTTCCTTGACGTCGGCGGGATGCGGCATCACGGCCAGGATGCGCGTCCTGTCCTTCTTGCTCGGATTGGCCGACACCCGATGCAGGCAGCCGGCCGGCTCGTAGAACGTGTCGCCTGTCTTCAACGTCCGGGCAGGGTTGTCGTCGATGGCCCACTCGTACTCTCCCTCCAGGACGTAGCCGAAGACCGGGCCGGGATGGCGGTGCGGGGCACCGGCCTGATTCGGCGGGATGGTCACCTCGACGGTGGTGACCCTGGTCTTCTTGTCGCCGACCTTCTCGACGATATCGACCGCGGAAACGACCTTCACTCGCCGTTCGGTCTTCTCCTGGCCAGCGGGTTGTGCCACGCTCATGCCGCCAGCCACGAGAACACCGACCAGGATCGTCAGTAGAGTCGTTCGCACGATTGCCTCCTCCTTCATTCCAGTTACCGTTCGACCGGGGTGGACCACGGGAAACGGAGCATCGGTACGGGCGGAGCGATCGCCTGCGCCGGGCTGGGCCGTGGAACCTTGCTCGACGCCGGCGTCTGGGGCACGACTGGAACGGCTTCCGGCGACGGCAGCGCCGGCAGCGGCACGAACCGAACGCGAGCCGGCTCCGAGCCATCGAAGCTGACGCCGATCCCGGTACGGCAGGCCCACAGACCGGCCGGCGTCGTCACCACCAGTTCGTACACCCGGCCGCGCTCTGCCTCGGCAAGGCCACATCGCGGCGGTGGGGTCTTCGTCCGGTCGTCCGCGCCGATCAGTTCGTGGTAGACGCCGCAATCCGGCAGCAGACGCAGGCCGCCTCGGCGGACATTCTCGACGGCAAAGACGCCCAGTGGCCCGGCGACGATCTCGACTGAGACAACGGGACCGCTCAGGGCCGTTGCCAGCGGTTCCGACAGCGGTCCCGCTCCTGGCGAACGCTGAATCAGGACGCCGAGCAGATCGGGCCATGCGTCGCGGAATCGGGTATGGCCCGTCTGCTGACGCATTCGCTCGATCAGAGCGGTCAGTTGCTCTTCGGAACCGAACAGGCAGGTGGTCGGCGTGCGGAAGTCGTCTGCCCGGAGTTGGCCGAGATGCCGCTGGTACAGGGAGGGCTGTAGCATCCAGGGAAGCCGACTCCAGGTGGCGGCGATGAACGGTTCACGGGCCGCATCGACCAGACCCAGGACCCGGCCCGCGAGTAGGTTGCGACGCGGATGAACGCTCAGAACCTGGGCCAGACCGGTC
>CAYYJM010000412.1:0-1832 GCA_964471755.1 uncultured Alcaligenaceae bacterium | reverse complement strand
ACCGGTCAGCCAGACCTCGGCCGCACTGGTCAGGAACCGGGTCGAAACCGGCACATAGGGACAGTCCGGAAGCGATTGGTCCAGGACGCGGTGAATGTCCGGCCAGGTCGCCTGGTCAAGCCAGGGGAAGACCGGCTCCCAGTATCGCTCGACCAGTTGTGCGGGCTGGATTGCCGGCACGAGTCGGCGGAAGTCGGCGATGGTGCGAATGCGGCCGAAATCGTGGTCCGTGCCAAAGCGCGTTGGAGCGGCGCGATGGACGAGGCCGCGCAGCAGACGTTCCTGGGCGTGAGCCGTGGCCCGGCTTTCGAGCCGAGCGAAGGATCGTTGCGTACGGAAACGGAGACAGGACTCCAGCACTCGACGGGTCGGCTGCCAGTCGGTGAGTTGGCGGCACCAGGAGTCGAGCCAGGCAATCACGAGTGAACCCGGCCTCTGTGCGAATCAGGATGGCCGTCGTTGGCCGTTATCTCCATCCGGGTAGTTTACCCCCTCCGCAGCCCTTCGGCAAGCGGTCAGGTCGTTGTGTCGTTGTCCGGCGTTCGCGTTTGACCTGAGACGACCGGACTGCGGCCGGTACGATGACGTGATCCGGTTCCCGGAGCGATCTCGCGGCGATCCCACGTCCCGTCCTCACCCCAGGGCGCTGACGATGGCGTCGGCCATCTCGCTGGTCGTCGCCGTGCCGCCGAGGTCCGGCGTCGCCACGCGATGCTCGGTCAGCACCACGCCGATCGCCTTCTGAATGCGCTGGCCCGCCTCGCCGTGACCGATCGCCTCCAGCAGATCGATCGCCGGCAGCAGCAGCGGCAGCGGATTGGCCCGGTTCGCGCCAACCACCTCGCGCGGCCCTCCGTGGAACGACTCGTAGACGTGCAGCATATCCCCCACGTTGATGCCATGCGTCGTGCTGACGCCACCACAGACACCGGCGGCCAGGTCGCTGACGAGATCGCCGTACAGATTGCCCATGACCAGCACGTCGAACTGCGTCGGTCGCGCGACCATCTGCATGCAGCAGTTATCGACGATGATCTCGCGCGTCTTCAGGTTCGGAAAGCCACGGGCGACGGCGC
Organism: uncultured Alcaligenaceae bacterium; assembly: GCA_964471755.1. Lineage (GTDB taxonomy): Bacteria > Planctomycetota > Planctomycetia > Gemmatales > Gemmataceae > CAYYJM01. The sequence goes on along the minus strand of CAYYJM010000412.1, from coordinate 756 downwards.
GGAACGCCTCCAGGAACAGGCCGTCGGCCAGCTTGAGGATGTTCGCCTTGTGAACGCAGGCGACCTCCTTTCGGCCGGCCTTCGTCGCCCACTCGAAGGCGAACTGGAAGAAACGCCGACTGGCCGCCTCGGTCACGACCTTGATGCTCTGCACGACGCCGGGCACCACCTCATGCTCGATGGCCCCGTAGAGATCTTCGGTCAGTTCGCGGATGACGAGCATGTCCACGCCGTCGAAGCGGGCCGGCAGACCGGGCAGATTCTTGAGCGGCCGAACCGACGCGAACAGGCCGAGTTCCTGACGCAGCTTGACGTTGTAGTTGACCGGCCGGGCTCCCGGCTTCGTCGGCGGCGACAGCAGTTTCGTCTTCAGGGCCAGGCCGGTTCGGCGCAGCGACGCGAGCATGGCCGGCGGCAGGGCGGGCTCCTTGTCGGGGTCCGGGCTCGCTTCCCGGGCGGCCCAGCCGGCGACGTGTTCGTCCCAGGTGATGTCCACGCCGGCCGCGGCGACGATACGTTTCACGGCCGGCACCTGATCCAGGCCCATGCCGCCGCCCTGGATCAACGTCACGTTCAGGCTCATGCTTGGGTCTCCCGCTTGACTCGTGCTGATGTCGATTCTACGAGATGTCCCTCGTTGCCGGGAGGCTGGCCGATCGTAGAACAACCGGCACCTTTCGGAAAGCCCCTCTCCCCTGGTAGAGACTGCTGAAAAAGTCTCCGTTAGGGGAGTCAGGACGCCACTGAGGCGTCCCC
>CAYYJM010000411.1:0-3678 GCA_964471755.1 uncultured Alcaligenaceae bacterium | reverse complement strand
GCATAGAAGCCGCGCCGGTCCGGATCGGTGTGGAGGACGGCGAGGCTCTGCACCTGAACCTGGAACTCTCCCGTGAGGAGTTCGAGGAGTTGATCGCTCCGCTACTGGAACGGACGATGCAGTGCGTCGATCGAGCGCTTCAGGACGCGAAGTTGACGCCCCGGCAGATCGACAAGATCGTCCTGGTCGGTGGCAGCACGCGGACACCGCGCGTGGGCGAACTGCTCGAGGAGAAGCTCGGCCAGCCGGCACATCAGGAGGTGAACCCGGACCTGGTCGTCGCCATGGGGGCGGCGATTCAGGCGGCGATGATCGCCGGCCAGGATGTCGGTGCGGTCGCGGTCGACGTCACGCCGCACTCGCTCGGCATCGCGACGCTCGACAATCGCACGATGCGGGCCAACCTTTTCTCGCGGGTCATCCACCGGAACACGGCGTTGCCGGCGACCCGGAGCGAGGTCTACTTCACGGTCGTCGATCGACAGGAACAGGTGCGGATCGAGGTGTACCAGGGCGAGAACGAGGACACGCGCCGGAACCACCGCATCGGGGCGTTCACGATCGATGGTCTGGCTCCGGTTCCGGCCGGCAATCCGCTTCTGGTGCAGTTCGATCTGACGCTGGACGGCATCCTGCGCGTCTCGGCCCGCGAGAAAGCGACGGGTCTGTCGAAGCAGGTGACCATCGACAAGGCACTGACTCCGCGCGAACAGGCTGCCCGCGATGAGCGCCGCGATGCTCTGGAAGACCTCTACGATGAGGCCTTCGGGGCGGAGGATGAGGAGGATCTCGACGAGGACGAGGCCGATGAGGACGAGACGCCGATTCCGATGCCGGTTCCCGTGGCGGTTCCGGGCCCCGGTGACGGCCATCGCGAGACGGTCCAGGCGCGGGCCCTGATCGAGAAGGCGGAACGCTTGCTGGAGAAGCTCGGAGCCGAGGACCGAGCGGACGTGGAGCCGATGGTCCAGCGGATCCGAGTTGCGATCGACGCGAAGAAGTGGGCCGAGGTGGCCACGGCGAGCAATGAACTGGCCGACGCCCTGTTCTATCTGGAAGACGCCTGATGCGCTGTCCTGTATGCAAGGCCGAGAACTCGACTGGCCCGACCTGTCGTCGTTGCAAGGCCGACCTGTCGGTGCTGTACGCCCTGGAGGGGCGACGCGACGCCTCCCTGGACGAGGCCGCCCTGGCGGCCGAGGCTGGTGACTGGGAGAGCGTCGTGCGCGCCGCCGGCCTGGCCGACCATCTTCGCCGCGATGAGATGACCTGTCAGTTGCTGGGCCTCGCATGTCTGATGCTGGGCCGCCAGGACGAGGCCCGGACGTGGGTCGTCCGCTGGCAAGGCGAGCGTGGGGCGTCCGCCCCATGACTGTCGGTACGCTGCGAGGACCAAGAATCATGGGGCTGACGCCCCACGCTCGCCGGCCAGCACCAGATTCTCCGCCAGTTCCAGCGCGTCGATCGGCCAGAACTCGCGCGGCCGGGGCCGCAGCGCTCCGGCCTCGACGAGCGGACGACACGTCAGCACCGCTCGACGCCACGTCGCCGGGATCGCCTCCCGACCATGCACCGCACCCAGAAGCGCCCCGGCGATCGCCCCATTCGTGTCGGCGTCGCCGCCGGCCTCAACGGTCGCCTGGAGACCGCGCTGGAACGTCGCCGAGCGGAGCAGCCGATGGAAGGCGTTCCGCAGCGCGATCAGTACCCAGCCCTGATTGGATAGAAAATCACTCGCTGGCGAATGTCGGGCCTCTGTCAGTGCCACGCGGACGGACGGTTCGCGTGCCGTCGCGAGCGCCGTCTGGTAGGTCGCCTCGGCGTCGGCTCCATCGCGGATGGCGACGGTCAAGGCGGCCACGAACACCGCACAGGCGTCCTGGCAGACCGGGTTCGGATGAGTCAGGGTACTGTCACCGCGGGCTCGCTCGGCCACCTCCGCGATGCTCAGCCGACCGCCAGCGCCGAACAGACCGAGTGGGCTGATCCGCATCAGTGAGCCGTTCGCCTGCGACTCCTGATTCAGCACGCCGCGCCGCAGGGCCGACGAGGTCGTCGCTCCCACGTCGAACGGCCCGGATTGATACCAGTGGACGTACGACGCTCGCACCGGCTCGGCGTTCCAGTCGCCATCACGAACCAGAGTCCGGGCGAGCATCAGGGCCAGTTCCGAGTCGTCGGTCGGCTGGCCGGCAAGTGTCTGCCAGGTGCCCCGGCCATCGACCATCTCGGTCACGCCGTGCGGATACTTCTGCCGTATCTCATCCGGCTCGTTGAACTCGACGAGCTGGCCCAGGGCGTCGCCGACGAGTTGGCCGAGCCAGCAACCGTGGGCCCGGGCCAGGAGGTTCACATCGGTCAGGGTTCGGCCAGGCTTCAGGGTGGACAGCCGGAACGGCCCGTCCGGCAGATCAGGAGCGTGAAAGACGCTCGCCCAGGGCTCCTTGACCAGACGCTTGACCGCGGTCTGACTGCCGCCGAAACACCAGAGCGTGGCCGCATGACCGTCGGCGGCGTAGACGATCTCTCGCCCGTCCGTGTCGAGCAGTACACCGCCCGCTCCGCGGAGCAGTGCATGACCTCCGGCGATGTCCCACGAAACCGGCCCGGAACCAGCGCCCGGCCGGCAGAGTGAGATGCCGGCAACTCCTTCGCCGACCGCCGCCAGGGCGAGGCGATACGCCAGGCTGGCCACGCCCCGGAACCGCCCTGGCACGACACACTTCGCATTGGCCTGTGAGTTCCGATCGGCGTGCTGCGTGCCGTGGACGACGGCCAGCGGTTCGATGCCGCTGTCAGGCCAGTTCGGCGTCACCGGCTGACCATTCCGTGTCACCGGCCCGCAGCCTTCAGCCCAGGCGATCAGGTCGCCGGCATCGTCTGGAGCGTTGTACGAGAAGACGACACCGAGAACCGGCACGCCCTGACGCACGACGCCAATCGAAACGGCCGAGCCGCGGTAGCCGTCGAGGTAGCCGGCCGTGCCGTCGTTCGGATCGACGATCCAGTGATGATCCTCGCCAGCGGGAGCGGCCTGATAGCCGGTCTCCTCGCCGCGATAGCCCCAGGGGAACGCGGCCAGCAAGCGGGTCCGGATGAGACGCTCCGCCTCGGTGTCCACATCGGCGTGGGCCGTCGCCCGGTCGCCACGCGGGCCGCCGACACGGTGGAATTCGGCCAGGAGCAGCGCCCCGGCCTCATGAGCGGCGGCGATCGCAACTTGCAGCGCGGCGGCGTAGTCGGGCATGTGACGACCTCGTGTGGATAGGAGAACTAACGGATTTATACGGATCGGAGCGAGAATTGCGGATGGTCCTAAGATGGAGGATGGACACAACGCCGCCACCCGAAGGGAGCGAGACCATGAGTACGCAGCCGAAGTTCACCAACCGGCTCATCCACGAGAGCAGCCCGTATCTCCGGCAGCACGCCCACAACCCGGTCGACTGGTATCCCTGGGGCGAGGAGGCTCTGGCTCGTGCCCGTGAACTCGATCGGCCGATCTTCCTCAGCATCGGCTACTCGGCCTGTCACTGGTGCCATGTCATGGAACACGAGAGCTTCGAGAACGAGGAGATCGCGAAGATTCTCAACGACCACTTCATCAGCATCAAGGTCGATCGCGAGGAACGGCCCGACCTCGACCAGATCTACATGACCGCCGTCCAACTCATCACC
>CAYYJM010000410.1:0-3697 GCA_964471755.1 uncultured Alcaligenaceae bacterium | reverse complement strand
GTCCTGACTCCCCTAACGGAGACTTTTTCAGCAGTCTCCCTGAGTACAGGGGCGAGGGGCTTCCAGAACAGGTTCTCACCGTTCCGTCGCCTTCTTCAGCGTCGGCTGAGGTCGCGCCTTCCATGTCTTCACGTCGGCCGACAGTACCTCGACCGCTTTGCTCAGCTGGTCGTCCTTGCCGCGTGGCAGGTCGCCCGGCTGCGGCCAGAGGACGTGGTCGGGCACCGCGCCGTTCAGTTCCATGTCCTGGCCGTCCAGGCCGTACCAGCCGCGGAACGGGAGTCGCAGATAGCCCACGTCCATGATCGACACGCCGCCCGTGCTGATCACGCCGCCGGCCGTCGGCACGCCGACGAGCTGGCCTCGCTTCAGGTTCTTGATCGCGTGGCTGAAGATCTCCGCGTTGCTGAAACTGTTCTGGTTGCACAGCACGACGATCGGTTTGTTCCACGTCGCGAAGACCGTCCGGTCGTGCGGATAGCCCCGCTGATTGCTGCCGCGCGGCACCGTGATCGCATGACGTGGCTGTGTCAGTGCGGTCAGCAGCAGGTCCGTCGTGGAGCCGCCGCCGTTCTCGCGCACGTCGATCACCAGGCCGTCCTTGCCCGCGCCGGCGTTGTACAGTTCTTCCTCGAACTTGTGGAAGCTCGTCAGGTCCATCGCGCTGATGTGCAGGTAGCCGAGCGTGCCGTGCGAGAGTTCCTCGACCTTCTTGCGATTGCCGCGCAGCCAGGCATCGTAGAGCAGCGATCGGGCTGCCGTCCAGGAGATCGGCCGGATCGTCACCTCACGTTCCTTGCCCTTCGCGTCGGCCACGGTTAGCCGCACGTCACGGGCATACACGCCGTTCAGCACCTCGGTCGTGTCCAGGCCCGGCTTGAGCGCCACACCGTCGATCTTCACCACGACATCACCGGGCTCGAGCCGGCTCTTCGCCTGATCGGCGGGGCCGTCGGGCAGCACGTCGCGGACCTTCAGGCCGGGGCCGGCGAAGCCGTCCTCGAAGCGGACGCCGAGATGGGCCGTCACTGGCATCCAGGTCCGCTCGCTCGGCGACGGAGCCACTGGGCCGCGCCGGGGTAGACCACCGGGATAGAAGCCGAGGTGCGAGCCGTTCAGTTCGCCGAGCATCATCTGCACCACGGTCGTCAGCGTTTCGAGATCGGGCGTCTCGGCGACGGCCCGGTACTTGGCCCGGACGGCGTCCCAGTCGCGGTTGCCATGCCGGTCGTCGTACCAGTAATCACGCATCGTCCGCCAGCACGCATCGAAGGCCGCCTGGTTCCGCTTCGCCCGGTCGATTTCCTGATAGGCCGTGAAGCGATAGCTGCTGGCGTTCGAGGACGCTGACCCGCTCGAGATGGCCGTCGGCACGCCGGCGACCAGGCCGACGAGCTTGCCGTTCTTCAGCCAGCCGGCCTGCGTCGGCGACTGGCTCGACAGTTGCGTCGGCTTCAGGTTCGTCGGAATCTCGATCGTCCAGGTCCCGGACTGATTCTCGACTGACGCCACGAAGGCGAGCTTCTTGGAGTCGGGCGACCAGACCAGGCCGCGTTCGTTCGTGTTCGCGATGCTCACCCGGTGGATGCGATCCCGCAGGCCATCGAAATCGATGTGGACACTGGTTGGCTTCGGGTCGGTCTGTTTCGTCTCGCCCGGCTTGGTCGCGGCCGGTTTCTTCTGGAACTTCTCCAGGGCCTTCTCGATCGTCCGATCCCGGCTGCTCTTCTGGTCGTCCTCCTTGCGCAGGAAGACGTAGTGGATGTCGAATTCGCCCTTGTCATCGCGAGCCCCGGTGAAGGCGATCATTCGGCCATCGGGCGACCAGACCGGATTGCCGTCGTTGTACGGATGCCGCGAGACGTTGAACGGCGGCCGTGAGCCGTCGACGGGACGAATCCAGATGTCGCGGTTGAAGTCGATGTCAGACAGTGCGTAGACGATCCACTTGCCATCGGGAGACCAGTCGTAGTCCGGCGAATTCCACGACTCGAAGAGGCGTTTCGCGTCCTTGCCGGCGGCATCGGCGACGTACAGATCGCCCCGACCCCGGACGAAGGCGAGTTTCTTGCCATCGGGGCTGAACTGGAGGGAATCCTTCGTCTCGCCGTCGGTGGTGACCTTTTCGAGCTTGAATTCGGTCTGGGTCCACCAGGGTTTCTTCTCGTCGCCGCGCGTCGCTCGCCAGATATCGACCGCGCCGCCGGCATCGGAGACGAACAGGATCGACTTGCCATCCGGGGCGAAGATCGGCGACTGTTCCTCCTCGGGGCTCGTCGTGATCCGCCGTGGCTCGCGGAGTTCGGTATCCATGACCCACAGATCGCCGCCGGCCGTGAAGGCGATTTCGAGGCCGTCCCCCGTGAACGCCACGGCTGAGGCCCGGTCGAGGATGCGCCGTTCGATGCGCTCATCATCCCGGTCGTCCTCGCGGCGCAGTTCGATCTTGACGGACTTCTCGTCCTTGCCGGGATGAAGGCGATAGAGGTCGAACCGGTGCCGGTAGACGATCGTCGAGCCGTCGCGTGAGATGCACGGGAAGACGACTCCGTCGTCGGGGTAGTTGGTCAGGGGGCGTTCCTTGCCGTCGGCGAGGTTGTGTTCGCGAAGGTTGTAGCAGCCGCTCTGACCGCTGCAATAGTAGAAGCCGGAACCGTCCGGCTTCCAGAGCGGCCAGCGGGCGTCCCACTCGCCCTTGACGATCGGCTTGAAGACGCGCGAGGTGAGGTCATAGAGCCAGATCTGGGCCGCCTGCGAGCCGTGATAGCCCTTGCGCCACCAGGAATGTCCCTCGCGGATGAAGAGGAGCTTCTTGCCATCGGGTGACAGTTGTCCGTCACTTCCGTAGTCGTCGAAGAGCAGCTGCTCGGCCTGGCGTTCACCGGGGTTGACGAGGAAGAAGCGTTCGGCGTGTCGCCAGGCGTGATCGCGCTGTGACGAGACGAGGAGGCGGTCGCCGGTTGGCGTCCAGTCCTGGAGCAGGTAGCCGGCCGTGTGGTGCGTGATGGGTCGGGGTTCGCCACCGATCAGGGGCAGGAGGTAGACCTGGCTGGAGCCGGAACGATCGCTGACAAAGGCGAGTGATTTGCCATCGGGCGAGAACTTCGGCTGGCGATCGCGGCCGGGATGTCGGCTCAACGGCGTGGCCGTGCCGCCCTCGACCGGGGCGATCCAGACGTCGCCGTTCCAGTCGAAGGCGAGGCGTTTGCCATCCGGCGACAGGGCCGGCGAACTGGCGAGCCGGATCGGCTCACTGGCCGCGGCCGGCAGAGCGGCCAGGAGCAAGACGAGGAAACCACGGATCACGGGAGACACGGAACCACCTCCGGGTGCGCGGATCGATGAGGACGATCGTTCCGTTATACCCGGCTTCCGGCCCGGACGAAAGGCGGTACAAACAGGAGGGCTCCGACGGACCCAGGCAACCGCACCTCTGCTCAGAGTCCGGTCTGCTGCCGGAACTTCGCCAGGGTCCGGGCGACCACCGCCTCATCGAGCCAGCGGCCGAGTTGGTCGGCATCCGGACAGGTGCGGATGGCGGTGACCAGATCTTCGGGAGGTTTCTTGAACCGCTTCTCAAGCACGCGCAGGAGGGCGTCGATCCGCTCGGTCACCCGTGTCCTGGCCTCGGCTCCCGCAAGTAGTTCCGCGATAATCGGCGATTCGATCACGTCAAAGCCCTCCAACGCTGGCTCCC
>CAYYJM010000409.1:0-3811 GCA_964471755.1 uncultured Alcaligenaceae bacterium | reverse complement strand
GGCGGATCAACTCTTCGTCGCCTCGCAAATAGACGTAGCGGCAGAACGCCTCCAGATCGTGACGGAGGTATTCTCGATAGTCGTGTTTCAGAGCCGAGCAGGCCAGGACCAGATTCTCATCGGCCTGGACGGCCGACTCGATCCAGGCGCGCAGGGCGTGCAGCCAGGGCAGGCGATCCGCGTCGTCGAGCGCCTCGCCTCGGTGCATCTTCGCGACGTTGGCCGCCGGGTGGAAGGCGTCGGCATCGACGAAATCCCAGCCGAGTTGCCGTGCCAGCTCGACTCCCACCGTCGTCTTTCCGGAGCCGGACACGCCCATCAGCACGACAATCATGCTCCCCTCCTCTGGCCGGGCCGCGATCGCGACACATCGTGGTTGGATGGAACTCGCCGTTCCCAGATGGTAGCTCGTCGTGGCGATTTCCGCTACCATGTCGAGCGACCCCCCACGGAGGCTCGTCATGGCCACGTTCCACCGCGTCGCGTTCGGTGTCTGCTTGTTCGTTCTGGTTCCCTGCGGCCTGGCTCCCGCTGCGGAGAAGACGCCGCTGACCGTCGAGGATCTGTACCGATTCGACGCATCACGAGACGCCGTTCTGTCACCAGACGGCAAGCGCCTCGCCTACGTGCGGGCCTGGATCGACCCGGAGACAAAGGCCGAACGCAACGCCCTCTGGCTGGTCGAGGGAGATGCGGCCAGGGCCCGGCCGATGGAGAAGGGTGAACCCGATGCCCGCTCTCCGGTCTTCTCACCGGACGGTCGGTGGATCGCCTTCCTCTCCACGCGACCACGGCCCGACGGCTGGATGCAGACACCACCGACGCCGTCCCAGTCCGAGTCGGCGACGGACGTCTGGCTCATCCCGACGGCCGGCGGCGCGACGATTCCGCTGGCTGGTCCGAAGAAGCTCCATGGCCGCGTGTTCAACGACGGCTTCTACGGTCGAATCGCGTTCTCGCCGGACGGCCAGAAACTCGCGTTCGTCGCCGATGACGGCACGGACCCGCGCACCGACGCCGAGAAGGCCCACGGTGTGCGCGTGGTTCGCGAGGACCAGGGCGAGGGCTACACGGGCTGGGGGACGGCCCAGGTCTGGGTGGCGCACCTGGATCCCAAACCTGGGCAATTCGCGGCGACAACGATCGACCGGATCACCGACGACGACGTCTGGTACGGCGATCCGAACTGGTCGCCCGACGGTCGGACGCTCGCCGTCCATGCCAACCGGACGGCCGATCGCGAATCGGTGCGATACAGCATCAACAAGGACTTCGACATCTGGCTCCTCGACACGAAGACCCGGAAACTGACCCGCGCGACGACCGGCCCCGGCCCGGAGGTCAACCCGCGGTTCTCTCCCGATGGCAAACGGCTCGCGTGCCTCAGTTGCCCCCGTAAAGGGTCGCATCGCGATACGTTCAACCTCGGGATCATCGATCTGGCGGGAGACAGACCGGCGTTCCGCGTCCCGTTCAATCATCACGACAGGGCGAAGGAGGACGGCGACCATCCGTGCCCGGTGTTCCCACTGGCTCACGACTGCTGGCTTGACGAGCGCCGCGTCCTGGTGACGGCGGAGATCGGTGTGGCGAACATGCTGGCCAGCGTGGACATCGGCACCGGCCGGGGAGGGAAGTTCATCCCGGAACGGCCGCGGGACGACGCCCCGCCGACGACGCCCGGTGAGCGACTCGCGCTGCGCCGCAAACTCACGCCAGCGGGCAACGTCTTTCTCAAAGATCGGCTCCTCGCGGAACAGAAGGTCATCTCCTGGAAGAGCGACGAGTGGCAAATCGAGGGGCTCCTGACGCTGCCTCCGGCGAGTGTGGCACAGCCGCCCTATCGGCTCGTCGTCTACCCGCATGGAGGGCCGCACAGCCGATCGACGCCGGGGTTCGACTTCACGGTCCAGGTCTTCGCCGCCAACGGGTACGCCGTCCTCCAGCCGAATTTCCGCGGCACGACCGGCTACGGGCAGAAATTCATCGACGCCGACCGTGGCGACTTCGGTGGCGGAGATAGTCGCGACATCCTGGCCGGAGTGGATCGACTCATCGCGGACGGCATCGTGGACCGGAATCGACTGTTCGTCCACGGCGTCAGCTACGGCGGCTTCATGACGACCTGGCTGGTCGGCCAGACGGATCGTTTTCGGGCGGCGGTGGCTCAGAATGCGGTCACTGATCTGGCCATGATGTGGGGACTGAGCGACCTGCAAAGCTGGATCGAATGGGAATTCGGTGGCCGACCGTGGGAGGTGGCCGAGAAGCTCCGCAAGCACAGCCCCCTGACGTACGTGGATCGGGTGAAGACGCCGACGCTGGTGCTGCACTCGGCCGGGGATCGTCGCTGCCCATTGCCGATGGGCCAGGCGTACCACCGGGCCCTGAAGGCTCGCGGTGTGCCGACCGGACTGGTGATCTACCCTGGCGAGGGGCACGGCATTCGCCAACCGGCGCATCGTGAAGACGTGCTGCGACGAGTGCTGGCCTGGTTCGAGAAGCATGACCGGAAGTAGGCGTGACTTCAGCCCGACGTCATCTCACGCTGCTGTACCAGGGCGGCCGCCGGATCAACCGGTGACTATCCTATCGGGAGGCCGTCGCACGAACCGCCAGCGAGAACGCCGTGCCCACCCCTGGAAGGGACCAGGCCGGGCGACCGCCGGGAATCGAGAAACACACCGATGTACCTTCCCGCTGCCTTTGCCGAAACCGACCTGGCTCGCCTCCACGCCTTCATCGAGCAGAACAGCTTCGGCCTCCTCGTGTCGCAGGTCGATGGCCTGCCGTTCGCCTCCCACCTGCCCCTGCTCATCGACCGAACGGCTGGGCCGCACGGCACCCTGATCGGCCACATGGCTCGGGCCAACCCGCAGTGGCGGGAAGCCGGGGGACAGCCGGTCCTGGCGATCTTCTCGGGGCCGCACGCCTACGTCTCCCCGACGTGGTACGAGGCCGAGAACGTCGTCCCGACCTGGAACTACACCGCCGTCCACGCCTACGGCCGGGTCGAGATCATCGAGGACCAGAACGCTCTGCTGGAGATCGTGCGTGAAATGGTGCGGATCTACGAGCGAGGCCTGCCCGAGCCCTGGTCGTTCGACGACTCCGAGACGTTCGTGGAGCGGCTGCTGGCCCAGATCGTCGGCTTCCGCATCGAAGTCGAGAAGATCGAGGGGAAGTTCAAGTTGAACCAGAACCAACCCGTCGAACGGCGCAGGAAGGTCGTCCAGGCACTGGGCGAGCGGGATGACGACAATTCCCGGGCTGTCGCAGCCATGATGCGAGCGATGCTGCCGGTGGAGGGTTGAGGCCATGCCGACCGTGACGTATCGCCTGGAGCCGGGGCTCACCCCGGTGGACTTCGTCGACGTGCTGGAGCGCTCGACCCTGGCCGAGAGACGCCCGGTCGGTGACGCCGACACGATCCGGGCCATGCTCAAGAACGCCGACGTGATCGTGACGGCCCGGCTCGACGGCTTGCTTATCGGCGTCTCACGGGCGATCACGGACTTCGCCTACTGCACCTACCTGTCCGACCTGGCCGTGGACGAGGCGTACCAGCGGCAGGGCATCGGCCGGGAGCTGATCCGACGCACGCACGAGGCGGCGGGCCTGCACACGATGCTGATCCTGCTGGCGGCACCGAAGGCCCGGACGTACTACCCGCACGTCGGTATGACGCCGCACGAGTCCTGCTGGATCATCGCACGGCAGCCACGCCACGAGCGAGAGGGGTAACGCCATGATCCGATCTCTGTGCGAGTCGTGCGTGTCCCTGCGGGAGGTCGTCACGGCCCGGTCCCGC
>CAYYJM010000408.1:0-3813 GCA_964471755.1 uncultured Alcaligenaceae bacterium | reverse complement strand
CATCATCAGCCAGAAGAGGCTGTGGTTGGAGTGACCACCGCCGTTGTTGATGACCGCCTGACGGATCTTCTCGGGAACCTTGGTGATGTTCCGCAGGATGGCCTCGACGGACATCTTGAGCAGTTCGGGATGGTCGGCCAGGGCCTTGTTCAGGTTGTTGACGTAGCCCTGATGGTGCTTGTTGTGATGGATCTCCATCGTGCGAGCGTCGATGTAGGGTTCGAGCGCGTCGAACGCATAGGGCAGCGGCGGCAGCTTGAAACCCGCCTCTTCCCGCGCCAGGACGAGGCCCGGCGACACGACGAGGGTGGCGGCTCCCGCACCCAGTGCGGTCAGCATCTGACGGCGAGTCGGTTGCAACATGGTGGCGTCTCTCCGTGTGATGGTCCGCCCGAGCCAGCGAACGACCGCGTTCACTCGACGAACGAACCGTTGTGCAGCATATCACGATGACCGCCGATGTCCACGAACTGATTCCGGACTCGTTAGCCGAGGCCGCTCTCGTCGTCTCCTTCGACGAGTCCCTTGCGGCCCCGCAGCGAGGTCCAGCATGTTCCCGAATCACGTTCTCTACTCCCTGAGTCTGTGCGTTCTCGGCGTCAGTCTGCTCCCTGCCGAGGAGTTGATTCCGACTCGACGCGAACCGGCTCGGATCGTGAAGCAACTCGGCACGCTGTCACTGCGACACGGCCTGGCGGTGCGTGCCATCGTGTTCGACGCCGACGGCAAGACCCTGTTCAGCGCCGCGGCCGATGGGACGATCTCGCGCTGGGATGCGACCACGGGCCAGGAACAGGCCCGCTTCGTCGGCCATGTCGGCCGGGTGCGGACGCTGGCCCTGAGCCCCGATGGCCAGACGCTTCTGTCCGGTGGCAGTGATGGGACCGTCCGGCTGTTCGAGGTGCCCGCCTCGGAGCCGACGGCCCGGCCCCATGAGGTGGTGGCTCAGGCCGTGGTGCGACCCGGTCACTCGGCGATCGAGAGCCTGGCCTTTCATCCCTCGGGGCAGACCTTCCTCGCGGGCCTGGAGGAGGGGAAGTGGCTCCGGTATGACACCGCCACCCAGAAGGAACAGGCCGACGGCGAGGTTGGCGATCCGGTGCGCATTCTGGCTCCACTCGCCGACGGCAAGGAACTGCTCACCTCGCGGGCGAACGGCGGGCTGGTGGTCTGGCAGATGAGCCAGTCGCGACGACTACGGGACTTCGCGGGCGAGACGGCGGCCTGCCTGGCGCTGTCGCCCGATGGGAGTCGAGCCGTGGTGGGCGACTTCGCGGGAAACCTGAGTGTGGTGCTGCTCGCGAAGGGGGTAGTCCTCTGGAAGAAGCCGGCCCTGGCTGGTCCCGCTCGCCGACGTGAGGTCACGGCCGTGGCCTTCGCGCCCGATGGCAAGAGCGTCGTCTCGGCTGGCCTCGATGGTTCGCTGCGGGTGTGGAACGCCGTTGATGGGACGCCCCTGGGGAGCTTCGCCGGCCAGAGTTCGCCGGTGTATGCGCTGGCCTTCGCGCCGGACGGCAAGGCCCTGATGAGCGGCGATGCGGCCGGCCTGCTCCAGCGCTGGAACCCGCAGACTCGCGAACCGATCGGCGGGCTGGCCTCGGCCGGCAAGGTGCGTTCCCTCTCCTTGACCAGTGACGGACGACTGACAGCGGTGCTGATCGGCGGCCGTGTCGAGCTGTTCCAGGGCCGGAAACTCACGCCGATCGCCGTGCCGCCGGTGCTGGCCGATGGCAAGGATTGGCGAGCGCTGCACTTCCTGGATCATTCGCGCGGTCTGCTGCTGCAATCGGCGGATGGGGCCATCGTGCGGGCGGCGACATCGGGCAAGGCCGATCGGGTGCCCGTCCTGCCGGCCTCGGTGCGCGGCGAACGGTTCGTCGTGGTCGCCGACACGCTGGCCGCGATCAGCGACGATCGTCGGGTTCACCTCATCGACCTGAGCGGGAAGGAGCCGCACCGAAAGCTCTCGCTGGACGGCGACTCAGGCAAGGCGGTCGCCCTGTCGCCGGATGGCAAGTACGTCGCCGCCGTGACCAGCTCGACGATTCTCCGCATCTGGGCGGTGGCGACCGGCCGACGGGTCCACGAGATCGATGGTTCACTGGGTTCCGGGACGGGCGTGATCTTCTCACCGGATAGTCGTCTTCTGCTGGCCGCCGGCCGGGATCGCATGGTCGCCGTGATCGAGGTGGCAACGGGAAACGTCCGTCAGGAGATTCCCATCGACGGCGGCTATCCGACCAGCCTGGCGCTCACGCCGGATGGCCGCTTCCTGGCCGTGGGCACCAGCAGCGGCCTCGTCGGGCTGTACGATCACGAGCGGGGTCTGCTGCTCGACCAGATCGAGGGGCACCGTGGCGAGGTGACCACGCTGGCGTTCCAGGCGGACACCAACGCCCTGTTCAGCGTCGGAGCCGAAGGCGTGCTGTTCCTTCACGACGTGGCTCCGATCCTGAAGGCGAATCGGCCGCAACCGCTTTCGCTGACCCGGCATCAGCTCGAAGAACACTGGTCGCACCTTGGTCAGGAGGACGCTCGCGGCGTCACGCTGGCGATCCAGGCCCTCGTCCGGGCGGCCCCCGAGACGATAGCCTGGCTGCGGACGCGCGTCCAGCCGGTCGAGGCCCGGCAAGTGCAGCAACTGCTGATCGAACTCGGTTCCGATGACTTCGAGGTTCGCGATCGAGCCATGCGCGAGCTGGGACGAATGGGCAAGGCCATCGAGCGGACGCTGAAGGCCGGTCGCGAGAGCCCGGACGCCTCGCTCGACAAACGCGTGCGCATCGAGGAACTGCTCGACCGGATCGTTCAGAACCGGGCGATTCCGGAATACCTGCAATCACTGCGGGCGATCGAGGTGCTGGAACGCATTGGAACGGCTGAGGCGAAGCAGGTGTTGGAGAAGGTGGCCGGTGGCCTGGCCGAGGCTGAGGTGACGATCCAGGCCCGGGCGGCGCTGGCACGACTCCGGGAACGGAGGTGACCTGCGGAGTGCGAGGCCGGCTCACCTTCCGGCGAGATCGCCCCGTCTCGAAGTCCATCTCTTTCTGACGGAGTCGCGCCAGCCGGGTGCGTCCCCGTACTTGCGAAATGTAGGGTGGGCGGGAGCGTCACCGACGCCCGATCCGCTTCTTGATCCGGAACAGCGCAGGCCCACTTGCGAAATGTAGGGTGGGCCTGCGCTGTTCCGGCCTGGTGTGGCGACGAGGCGTCGGTGACGCTCCCGCCCACCCTACATTTCGCAAGTACGGGATGCATCCCGCCAGTTGGTCCGTATTGACCCTTCATGGCCCGCTTCCTTATCTTGACAGGAAGGGGTCGTGCCGCACCATGCTCGCGGCACCCGGCGCGAGAAGCTGAAGGAGACCCGGCGAACGCCAGGGGAGCAACGGCGATGAGCAAGGGAGCTACCGACCTGACCTTCTGGGAACGAATCGGCGACGTCTTCTCCGCTTTCGGAGAAGGAGTCGGCCGCTTCCTGATGCGGCTGTTCGGCAGCAGCAACGAACGCATGATCAGCGCTCTCGGCTTCGTCCGGCCTCGCGGTCAGGAGGTCCACATTGTCAAGCCGGGTTCGCTGCTGGCCCAGATCAATGAACTCGAACCGGCCATGCAGGCTCTCTCCGACGAAGAGCTGCGCGGCACGGCCGCTCGCCTGCGCGAGAAGCGGGCTCGTGGGGCGACTCTCGATCAGCTGTTGCCCGAGGCGTTCGCCGCCTGCCGCGAGGCCGGCCTGCGCACCAAGCGGATGCGTCATTACGACGTGCAGATGCTCGGCGGCATCGTCCTGCACCAGGGCAAGATCGCCGAGAT
>CAYYJM010000407.1:0-3864 GCA_964471755.1 uncultured Alcaligenaceae bacterium | reverse complement strand
GGGGCCTGAGCCGGAGCCTGAGCCTGAGCCGGGGCATTCTGGCAGCCACAGGTCCCGCCGACAACGGCCGACCCACAACCGCAGGTGTCACAACCACAGGACTGCGCAGCCGGAGCCGCACTCGTCGGAGCCGCACTACTCGCGGGATTGAAGCCGCTTCCGGCCTGAGTCCCCTTGCTGCCACCGAAGAGGCCACCCTTCTTGCCGAACTTGCCAAACAGGCGGTGGAGGAAGTGGCCACCACCCGCATTCGCCGCTGGCGCACCAGCAGTTCCCGGCGCACCAGCGGCGGCAGGCGGAGCCGCCGGCGCACACGAGTTGCAGGGATCGCAAACGCAGCCGCCGCAGACGCCGGACGGCAGCGGCGCACTCTGAATCGCAGGTGAATAGGCCCCGGTGATCGGAACTGCTCCGGTGATCGGAGCCGACCCGTTGCAGCACGACCCGGTCGGGGCTGAGGAAACTACTGGTGCAGCCGCAGGCAGCGGAGCGGGTGTCGGGTCACCCCCGGCACCACTCAGCCAGGCCGCGGACATGAGTAGAAACGCTTTCACGTACAATCACCTCCGTTGGGGATACCATCAAGGGCTTCAATCCAGGGCAGAACGGCGCATCCCCCTCGATGCCTCGGATTCCGTTCGGTTAGCCTCGCCGGATGAATCCCCGGGCAGAGCTTCGGGCGGAGCGACTGGCGAAGCTGAATCCTACCCCTTAACATCGGCTCGGCGATCGCCCAGCTTGAGGGTGTTTCCCGAACCGGGCAGCTTTCGTGTTTTCGCTCGCCAGCGGCTTTCTCCGGGACTGCTCTCAACTTCGCCACGTCGCCGGGTATAATCGGGAAGGGATCACGACCACGGCCCAGCCCGGAGGCGACATGCGCAAGACCTGGCGATTGCTCCCACACGATCCGGCCGTGGTGCAACGGCTCGCCGCCCAGCTTCGCCACCCGCCCCTGGTGGCTCAACTCCTGCTCAATCGCGGCATCCACGACGCCGACGATGCCGACCGCTTTCTTCGCTCGCCTCTCAAGGGTCTGCATGCGCCGCAGCTGCTGCCCGGTGTCCCGCAGGCCGTCGAACGCCTCCTGGCCGCCATCAAGGCCGGCAAGAAGATCTGCGTCTACGGCGACTACGACGTCGATGGCGTCACCGGCACCGCCATCCTCGTGCAGGGCCTTCGACTCCTGGGCGGCGTCGTCGATCTGCACGTCCCTCATCGCCTTTCCGAAGGCTACGGCCTGAACACCGAGGCACTCCGCCAGATCGCACGCAACGGGACGGGTGTCGTCGTTACCGTCGATTGCGGCATCGCCAGCATCGTTGAGGCCGATGAGGCCCGCCGACTCGGCCTGGAACTGATCGTTACCGATCATCACGCCTTCAAGGATCGTCTGCCCGACGCGGCCGTGCTGATCCATCCACGTCTGCCGGGCACGTCCTATCCCTTTGGCGGCCTGTCGGGTTCGGCCGTCGCCCTCAAGCTGGCCTGGGGCCTGGCTCAGGGGCACTGCGGCGGCGAGAAGGTCGATGCTCGCTTTCGCGAGTATCTGCTTGACGCGGTCGCCCTCGCCTCGCTCGGCGTCGTTGCCGACGTCGTGCCGCTTCAGGATGAAAACCGCATTCTGGTCCGCTACGGTCTGAAGCGGTTGGCCGAGACGGAACGGCCCGGCATCCGCGCCCTGATCGGAGCCTCTGGCCTGCGTCCGGGGGTGCCGCTTCGTGCCGAGGACATCGGCTTCAAGCTGGCCCCGCGTCTGAACGCCGCCGGTCGGCTCGGCTGTGCCCGCCTGGTCGTCGAGCTGCTCCTGACCGAACGCGACGCTCACGCCGTCGAGTTGGCCCGCTCTCTGGATGAACAGAATCGCGATCGGCAAACGCTCGAACGCCGTATCCTGGCCGAGGCTCGCGAACAGATCGAGATGGAGGGAATGCAGAACGCCCCGGCCCTGGTTCTCGGCAGCGATGGCTGGCACGCCGGTGTCATCGGCATCGTTGCCGGCCGACTCGTCGAACTCTACGGCCGACCGGCCCTGATGATCTCCTGGCAGAAGGCCAGGGACGCCGACCCGAACGAACCGCCCTCGCACGGTCTCGGCTCGGCCCGTTCGATCGTCGGCTTCCCGATTCACGAGGCGCTCGCCGTCTGTGGCGATCTGCTCCTGGGCCACGGCGGCCATCCCATGGCGGCCGGCTTCCGCCTGCTTCCTGCTCACCTCGACGCCTTCCGCGAACGCTTCTGTGCCGCCACCGCCGCTCGCTTCCCGACTGGCACGCCCACGCCGGTCCTGACACTCGACGCCGAAGCCTCGTTCAACGCCCTGACCCTTGGCCTGCTCGACGATCTCGACCTGCTGGAACCGTACGGTGCCGACAACCGCAAGCCGATCTTCCTGACCGGCGGCCTCCAGGTCGAGGGCGAGCCGCGCAAGGTCGGCCAGGGCGAGCGTCATCTGAGCTTCCGTGTCCGTCAGGGCGCGACGACTCTCAAGGCGATCGGCTGGAACATGGCCGATCGCACCGAGGAGCTGCTGTCGCAAGGAGGAGCGTGCTGCCTGGCCTTCACCCCACGCCGAAACGAGTGGCAAGGCCGGGTCAGCGTCGATCTGGAAGTGATCGATTTTCAGGCCGGTTCGGTGGCGACGTTGCAGTAGGTCGATCCGTTCACGCCGCTCGTGTCGGTTCCGGCGACTCGGTCGCCGTCGGCGTGATGAGGTTGAAGACGATGCCGGCGACCACGGCCCCGGCGATCGGTGCGGCCCAGAACAGCCAGAGTTCCTGGACGGCCCACCAACCGCCGCCCAGGAAGGCCAGCACGAGAGCCGGCCCCGTACTCCGGGCCGGATTGAGCGAGCCGTTGGTGATCGGCAGCAGAACGAGATACGCCGTGGTCATGGCCAGGCCGACGGCGACTCCCGAGAACCCCGCGGGAGCCCGACCACTGGTCGCTCCCAGGGCGATCAGGACGAAGAAGAAGGTCAGCACGGCCTCGGCCACGAAGCAGGCGACGAGCGAGAACCCACGCGGCGAATGATCGCCGAACCCGTTGGTGGCGAAGGCTCCGACCTGGCTGGAGGTGAGTTTCTCGTCGAAGAACGAGAACCCGCCCGGCTGGCCGGAGACGATGACATACAGCACGAACGCCCCGGCCAGCCCGCCGGCCACCTGGGCGATAAGGTAGGGGATCAGCTCGGCGACGCTAAATCGGCCGCTGGCGACCAGGCCACAGGTGACAGCGGGGTTGATGTGGCAGCCAGAGATGTGGCCGATGGCGTAGGCCATCGTGAGGACGGCCAGGCCGTACGCCAGGGCCACGCCGAGGAAGCCGATGCCGACGTCGTGCGGATTCGCCCCGGAGGTCAGGACGTGCGTGGCCAGGACCGCGCTGCCACAACCTGCCAGGACGAGCCAGGCCGTGCCAAGAAACTCCGCCAACACCTTGCTCACGATCGACATACCGGCAACTCCTTCCGGGCTCACAAGCTGAATGATCGACGATTCTCTTCCACCTTAAAGAACCGGTCCACGAGAAGCCAGGCTTTTTCAGGCGGGTGAGAAGGTGGCACGCCACTCCGTGGCGTATTCTTCCGCGACGGAGTCGCGGGCCACCACAAAATACCTGGACAGCCCAGAATGCTTGGCTACTATGACATGGCTTCGTCACCCGTCAGCCCGAGGTATTCTGTCGTCATGGACACGACCTCAATCAGCCTTCTGAATTGCATGCGCGGCGACCAGGATCCACAGAGCTGGGAACGAGCCTGGGAGCGGTTTCTGCTCCTCTACACTCCGCTCGTGGTTGGCTGTCTGCACAAGCTTCACCTGCCGGAGAAAGAAACGGAAAACTTGACCCAGGAAGTGCTGTTAC
>CAYYJM010000406.1:0-3870 GCA_964471755.1 uncultured Alcaligenaceae bacterium | reverse complement strand
CGTGCTTCTCGTTGTACGGTCGCTTCGGCGCGGGGCCGAGCCAGAAGTCGTAGTCGAGGACGGCCGGCGGTTCGCCGTTCGGCACCGGCGGTCCCTTGAAGTTGACGCCGGCGATACCGACCTTGACGCCCTTGATCTTGCCCAGGGCTCCGTTGCGGACCAGCTCACAGGCCCGGTGGAACTTCGCGTCGCTGCGTTGCTGGCTGCCGGTCTGAACGATCCGCTTCGTCTTGCGAGCGATGGCCGTCATGACCCGGCCTTCCTCGATGGTCAGGGTCAGCGGCTTCTCGCAGTAGACGTCCTTGCCGGCCAGGCAGGCGTCGATCGTCGGCAGGGCGTGCCAGTGGTCCGGCGTGCCGACGACGACGGCGTCGATGTCCTTGCTGTCGAGCAGCTTGCGGTAGTCGGAGTACGCCGCGCACTTGCCGTTGGCCTTGACGACCAGATCCTTCGCCTGGCCGAGATGCTGGCTATCGACATCGCAGACGGCGACGACGGAGCCCATCAGGGCGCGCATGTTCGACTTGCCCTGGCCGCCGACGCCGATGACGCCGATGCGGATCTTCTCGCTCGGCGCGGCGTTGGCGTTGTAAGAGATGGCCGGGTGCAGCACGACGGCCCCGG
Organism: uncultured Alcaligenaceae bacterium; assembly: GCA_964471755.1. Taxonomy (GTDB): domain Bacteria; phylum Planctomycetota; class Planctomycetia; order Gemmatales; family Gemmataceae; genus CAYYJM01. The sequence goes on along the minus strand of CAYYJM010000406.1, from coordinate 3,246 downwards.
TGGCGAGGCAGGTCTGCAAGAACTGACGACGGTCGTAAATGAAACGTGGCGTGGTCATGGGAACCCCCTCATGGCACGGATGGATGGAACTGAGTATACTCGGGAAAGTGAGGACAGGCTTCCAGAAATCGCCGAGAGTTGAGCCATGCCGCTGCGGGATCATTTCCGGCCACCGCTGGAGGAGCAAAGGCCCTGGCGTTCGTTCCATGCCACCTGGTGCTCGGCCCTGGCGGATCTGCTCAACAGCGAGGTGCTGCCGCCGGGTTACCTCGCGCTGGAATACGTGAGCCCCGGACCAGCCATCGAGATCGACATTGGGACATTCACCGGCGGTCCTGAACCGACCGAGAGGAACGGCTCGACGGCGACGATCGCCCGCGCCGTCTGGACGCCGACGCTCGCTCCCGTCGTCCTTCCCTTCGATTTTGCCACCCAGGCGACCGTCGCCATCCATGAAACCGGCGGAGGTCGAGCCCTGGTCGCCGCCATCGAACTGGTCAGTCCGGGGAACAGGGACCGCGAGACGAAACGTCGCCAGTTCACAGCGAAGTGCGTCACGCACCTGGCCAATGGTGTCGGGCTGGTCGTCGTTGATGTCGTCACGACGCGAACCGCGAACCTTCATGCCGAGGTGCTGACCGCCCTGGGCCAGGCGGTGCCGGAGAACCTGCCGCCGCTGTACGCGACGGCCTATCGGCCCCTGACGGAAGGCGGTGTCGGCCGCATCGATTGCTGGCCGATGGCCCTGGCGATCGGCGAACCGCTGCCGACCGTGCCGCTCTCGCTTGCCGCCGATTGCTGCATCGCGGTCGATCTGGAAGCGGCCTATGTCGAGGCCGGCCGTCGTCGCCGACTGGACGAGGTCTGAGCGGCCCGGATGATCCTGCTGCATGCAATGTGAAGTCTCGAGGCCCGAGGGGACCGATGGCGATGTCGGACAGAACGGCAAGACGCATTCTCCGCCGACGAGTCGGCCGCATCGTCCAGATTCTGGCCGAACTCTATCCCGAGGCTCGCTGTTCGCTCGACTTCGACGGCCCGCTCCAGCTGCTCCTCGCGACGATCCTCTCGGCCCAGTGTACCGACGCTCGTGTCAATCAGGTGACACCGGCCCTGTTCACGCGCTTCCGCACGGCCGCCGACTACGCCGTGGCCGAGCCGGAGGAGATCGAACGGCTCATCCATTCGACCGGTTTCTTCCGCAACAAGGCCCGGAACATCATCGCCTGCTGCCGGGTTCTCGTCGAGCAGCACGGCGGCGAGGTGCCGCGCACGATGGACGAACTCGTCCAACTCCCCGGCGTCGGCCGCAAGACGGCGAACGTGATCCTCGGCAACGCCTACGACACGCCCGGCATTCCGGTCGATACGCACGTCGGCCGGCTGTCTCGGCGGATGGGGCTGACCGTTCACACCGACCCGGTCAAGATCGAGGCGGACCTGATGGCCCTGCTCCCGCCGGAGGACTGGGTGGACTTCGGCCATCGAATGATCTACCACGGTCGGCTGGTCTGTCACGCCCGGAAGCCGGATTGCGCGAACTGTCGCCTGAGCGAGGTGTGCCCGAAGATCGGCACGGACGCCGGCCCGCCCCTTGCTGCCGTCGAGGAATGATCCGATAATCCCGACAACGTCAGCAATGCCGCACACGGAGACCGCATGAGTACCCTCCTCGATCGCTTTTGCCGCTACGTCCGCGTCGATACCACGGCCAACGAGTCGGCCGGCACCTATCCCAGTTCGCCGGGCCAACTCGTTCTCGGCAAGCTGCTCGTCGAGGAACTCCGGGCGATGGGCCTCAAGGACGCCGAGCAGGACGAACACGGCATCATCCTGGCCACGCTGCCGGCGACCACGACCCGGCCGGTACCGACGATCGCCTGGATCGCCCACATGGACACCTCGCCGGAGACGACCGGCAAGGACGTCAAGCCGCAGGTCCACCGAAACTACAACGGCGAGGACATCGTCCTGCCCGGTGACCCGCGCAAGATCATCCGGGCGGCCGAGACGCCGGACCTTGTCGCGCTGAAGGGCCAGACGATCATCACGACCGACGGCACGACCCTGCTCGGAGCGGACAACAAGGCCGGCGTCGCGGTCATCATGGAGACGGCGGCGACCCTGCTCGCCCGACCGGAGGTGCTACACGGGCCAATCCGCATCTGCTTCACCTGTGATGAAGAGATCGGCCACGGCGTCGATCATGTCGATCTGAAGAAACTCGGGGCGGTGGTCGGCTACACGCTCGACGGTGGCGGTGCCGGTGAGATCGACGCCGAGACGTTCTCCGCCGATCTGGCCGTGGTGACAATCCGCGGTCGCAACATTCACCCGGCCCTGGCCAAGGGCCGAATGCTCAACGCCATCCGTCTGGCTGGTCTGTTCATCGAGCGTCTACCGCGGACGGCTCGCTCTCCCGAGACGACCGACGAGCGGCAGGGATTTCTGCACCCGTACACGATCACCGGCGGCGTGGCCGAGGTGTCGATGCGAATCCTGCTGCGCGATTTCGACACCGCGAAACTGGCCGACCATCGAGCCGTTCTGGAGGCGATCGCCCGGACGATCACGGCCGAGTATCCCGACGCCGTCGTCGAGGTGGTCGTCACGGCCCAGTATCGCAACATGGCCGACGGACTGAAGAAGGAACCGCGAGCGCTGGGTTACGCCGAGAAGGCGATGCGCCGGGCGGGCCTGGAGCCGAAGATCACGATCGTTCGCGGCGGCACTGATGGTTCGCGTCTGACGGAAATTGGTTTGCCGACGCCGAATCTTTCGACGGGCGAACACAACATTCATTCGCCGTTGGAATGGACGTGCCTGGAAGAGATGGAGACGGCCGTGCGCGTGTTGGTGGAACTGGCCCAGGTGTGGGCCGACTGCGAAGGTCATGGCGAGCGTGGGGCGTCAGCCCCATGATCTTCACTGTGGCGAGCGTGGTGCTGACACCCACGCTCGCCTCCAGCACGGTCGCTTATTCGACGTTCAGCGAGTTGATGAAGTCCTCGAAAGCCTTCTGCTTGGTGTGTTCGACGCCTTGCAGGTCCTTGATCGTCTTCTGATACTGCTCGATCTGCGTCTCCTGCTGATCGAACTTCTCCAGGTAGCGCTTGTAGGCCGCCGCCGTGGTCGGCATCTCACGCAGGTTGGCGCGCAGTCGGCCCTGATCATCGACGATCACCTTGAGTTGCCGCTGCTGCTCGGCGATCTCACGCTGCGTCTTCTGCATGTCCCAGCGCAGGC
>CAYYJM010000405.1:0-3887 GCA_964471755.1 uncultured Alcaligenaceae bacterium | reverse complement strand
CCTCGGTGCGCTTACTCCGCTCGCCTGCGGCTCGCTGCGTGCGCGGCTCTGACAGCCACTCGATCGAAACGGAGGGAGGTCCCGGCTCAGGCCGGGCCTCATTCCACGTAGATGAACTCATTCAGACTCAGCAGCGCCAGTGCGTAGTCCACCAACGCCGTATCGAGTTTTCCCTTGTGGGCCTCGCGCTGCGTCGTCAGATACGCGAGACCCGCCGCCTTCTCGTCGTCGCGAGGCGGCCGACCGAAGGCGATGCGGTATGCCTGCTCAACGGCCGCGCCTGGGTCGCGTTTCGCGGCGTCGTGCAACTGCCCAACCAGGCCAGCGGCGCAGGACCGGACGTGCGGACTGTTCAGAAACAACAACGCCTGCGGAGCGACGACGGTCACCGGCCGAACGCCCGTACTCGTCAGCGTGTCCGGCCAGTCGAACACCTGGAGCATCGGAATCAACTGACTCCGCTTGACCGTGAAGTAGATGCTGCGGCGTTTCATCCCCTCGTTGAGTGTGCCGGGGCCGTACATCGTCCGATCGAGCTGACCGCCGACGGCCAGCAGGTTGTCGCGGATCGCCTCGGCTTCCAGCCGGCGACGCGGTCGGTGCCACCAGAGCCGATTGTCCGGATCGGCTCTGAGCCCTTCCGGCGTCGTCGTGCCGGCCTGGCGATACGTTCGGCTCATCACCAGCAGCTTGTGGAGATGCTTCAGGCTCCAGCCATGTTCGATGAGATCACCGGCGAGCCAGTCGAGCAACTCGGGGTGCGTCGGCGGTTCGCCCTGGAGGCCGAAGTCGTTGACCGTCGCGACGATGCCCCGGCCGAGGTGGTGGTGCCAGAGACGATTGACGATCACCCGGCCGAGCAGCGAGCCGGCTCCGGCCGTCCGGTCGGTCATCCAGTTCGCCAGGGCGGCCCGGCGGAAGGAGACCTTCGCGCCGTCCGGTTTGGCCACCTGCCAGTGCTTCGGCCCATCGGCATGTCGAGTCAGCACCTGGAGGAAGCCGAGATCGGCGACGCCGTCCTTCTGGGCCACCTCGCCACGTTTGAGCTGGTACGTCTGCTTGTAGAAGTCGGGGATCGCGCCATCGGCCTTGTGATGACGGAGCGGCGTCACTCCCTCGGAGCAGACCTGCATCGTGGTCTTCTTGCCGTCGATCTCGACCTTGACCTCGGCGCGGACCGTGGTCGTGAAGGCGGACAACATCCGGTAGTAGTCGTGCGCCGGAATCGGGTCGTACTTGTGGTCGTGGCAGCGTGCGCAGCCGACAGTCAGGGCGAGCATGGTGTGGCCGGTCGTCGCCAGCATGTCGTCCATCGCGTCGTAGCGGATGCGCTCGGCCTCGCTGTTGGTGATCTGCGTCGGAAAGACACCGGCGGCGAGGAAGCCGGTCGCGGCCAGGGCGAGCGGATCGCCCGGAGCCAGCTCGTCGCCAGCGATCTGCCAGCGGACGAAACGGTCATAGGGCATGTCGTCGTTGAACGCCTTGATGACGAAGTCGCGGTAGTGGTAGGCGTGTGGACGGAGGTAGTCATGCTCGAAGCCGTGGCTCTCGGCGAAGCGGGCCGGATCGAACCAGTGTCGAGCCCAGCGTTCGCCGAAGGCGGGCGCGGCCAGCAGACGATCAACGAGTTCCTCATACGCCCGGTCGCCATCGGCCGCGTTGACGAACGCCTCGACCTCGGCGGGCGTCGGCGGCAGGCCGGTCAGATCAAACGTCACGCGACGGATCAGCGTCCGTCGATCGGCCTCCGCCACGGGAGCGATGCCGGCCTTCTCCAGCTTCGCCCCGATGAAGGCGTCGATCGGATTGCGGATGGTCGCCTTCGTGCGCGGGATCGCGATCGGAGCGAGCGGACGATACGCCCAGTAGTCGCGGTCCCGGTCGGTAACGCTCTTCGCCTTCTTGCCGACCGTGGTCGCCGACTCGACGAGGGGCCGGTCGTACGCGGCTCCGAGGTCAATCCATTTGGTCAAGGCAGCCTGGACCTCCGGCGGCGGAGCCGGCTTCTTCGGCGGCATGTGCGGCTCTTTCCGGTGGGCGACGTAATCGATGAGCGGACTCTCCTTGCTCTTGCCCGGCACGACGGCGACGCCATGATCGCCCCCCTTGAGGAGCGAATCGCGATCGGCGAGATTGAAGCCGGCGCGGACCTTGTCGCCGCCGCCGTGGCAATCCAGACAGCTCTTGATCAGGAACGGCCGTACCGTCTCGGCGAAGAGACGCGAGCTGGCGGCCATCTTCACGGCGTGGTCGGGCGGCACGGGCTGGGCCAGACCGACGGTAACGCAGCAGAGCAGGGCCATGAGCGCGGGAAGTCGAGCCGACATGCCGAATCCTCGAATAGGGGGAGGTCACTGGCGGTGAGTTGATTCTACCGCGTCGGGCCGGTCGGTTGCCAGGAAGAAGCCGCAAGCGGTCGGCCGCTTTTCCCTCCCGCCTCGGCCCTCCTGGCGATACACTACTCCTGCCTGGTTTCACGCGACGGGAGACACTCCATGCTCTGGCGGATGTTCAAACGCTTCCTCTTCGAGACCGACAAGCGCCTCCTCTGGAAGCTCTTCTGGAACATGGGCATCAAGGGCGGCCTGTCCGTCGAGGCTCACAAACACCGCCTCAAACGGGGCGAGTACTTTCCGCCGTTTCTCTACGTCTCGGTCATCAACAGCTGCAACCTGCGTTGCCAGGGCTGCTGGGTCGATGTCGCACACAAGCAGCAGACTATCGACCCGGACACGTTCCACACGCTCGTCCGCGAAGCCCAGGCAATGGGCAACAGCTTCTTCGGTATCGTCGGCGGCGAGCCGTTCATGCACAAGCATCTGCTCGACATGCTCGCCGAGCATCCCGATTGCTACTTCCAGATCTTCACCAACGGGCAGCTCATCACGCCGGAGAAGGCGAAGCGGATGCGCCAGCTCGGCAACATTACGCCGCTGATCAGTGTCGAGGGGACGGCGACCGTCAGCGACGAACGCCGGGGCAAGAACGACGTTCTCGACCACACCCTCGCCGGCCTCAAGAACTGCCTCGCCGAGAAGCTCTTCGTCGGCGTCTGCACCAGCGTCTGCCAGACGAACTTTCACGATCTGCCGACGGAAGCCTGGCTCGACCGACTCATCGAGATGGGCGTCATGTACACCTGGTTCCACGTCTACCGACCGATGGGACCGAACGCCTGTACCGACCTGTGCCTGACCCCGGAGCAGCAGTTGGAGTTGCGCAAGTTCGTCGTCGAGATGCGGGCGAAGAAGCCGATTCTGATCGTTGATGCCTACTACGATGGCGATGGCCAGGCCCTCTGCCCGGCGGCGACGGGCCTGAGTCACCACATCAATCCGTGGGGCGACATCGAGCCGTGTCCGATCGTGCAGTTCACGCGCGAGAGCATCCACAAGGACGGCGACCCGCGAACGCTGAAGCAGAAGTTTCGCGACTCGCTCTTTCTGCGGGAGTTCCGCGAACTGGCCCAGGAGACGACGCGCGGCTGCATCGTGCTGGAACGGCCGGATTTGCTCCGCGAACTGGTCGAGAAGCACGACGCCGAGGACTCGACGGCCCGCGGCACGGCTCTGCAAGAGTTGGCCGCGATGGAGGTGCGTACGTCGCAGTACAACCCAGCCCGGGCCGTGCCGGAGAAGAGCTGGCTCTACCGCATGGGCAAGTGGTGGTGGTTCAACGATTTCGGCGTCTACCGCGGCAAGGACCACAGCCGGGCGAGCGCTCCGGCCGTGCTGAAGGAGCGACGGCAGACGTTGGTTTCGTGATGGCCTCCCGGACAAACCGGGAGCATCCCCGCTCCAGGACCGCGCGGCGACGCATGGTTTTGGCTCTTCCTTTATCCCATGTTAGGAAAGTAATGCACGGGGAAGCGGGAGTTCAGAAGCATG
>CAYYJM010000404.1:0-3926 GCA_964471755.1 uncultured Alcaligenaceae bacterium | reverse complement strand
TTCTCGGGCGAGGCCATGTGGATGACTCCATCGATCAGGTCGGCCTTCTGATCCTCGCGGATCACCTGGCAGAACTGCTCGAAATCGACGTGGTATGAACGCGGGATGTTCATGGCCGAGTCCTCCGGTATCGGGGCGGAGCTGCCTCATTCGCTGTCGCCGAGCAGTTCCCGCAGCAGCGGAAGTGGGTCCGGCAGCGGATCCTGCCAGAGCCAGCGAGGATCGAGCGACCAGCCGGGCAGAACGACGCTGACGAATCGGCCTGAGCGGGGCCGGATGGAGCGGTACTTTCGGCCGGAACCCAGTCCCAGGAGCGTCACGCGCTCCTCAAGCGGATCAACGATCCAGTATTCGCGGACGCCGAAGCGGGCGTAGAGGTCACGTTTCGTGGTGTAGTCACGCTCGACACTTTCAGGCGAGACGATCTCCAGCGCCAGATCAGGGGCACCGGCCACGTGACCTTCGCGCAAGATTCCCAACCTGGCGGTCGAGACGAAGGCCAGATCCGGCTCGGGGGCGTTCTCTTCATCCAGCCGGAAGGCAACGCGCGAGTAGAAAACTCGGCCGCTGCTCCGCGCGGAGGCGACCCCACGCATGAGGATCAGCAGCAGACATCCCAGATCGTTCGAGCGTAGATTCTCGGGCGAGGCCATGTGGATGACTCCTTCGATCAGGTCGGCTTTCTGATCCTCGCGGATCACTTGGCAGAACTGCTCGAAATCGACGTGGTACGACCGTGGGATGTTCATGGCCGAGCCCTCCGGTACATGGCGCTGCTGCATTCTACGCCGGCCGGACCTCACACCGTCAGCTTCCGTTCCCGGGCCAGGATGTCCCAGCTCTCGACGATCTTGCCGCCAGCGATGACGACGGCCTGACGATGCAGAGCCACCGTCGGGCAGACGTGCCACGGCATCGCCAGGGCCAGGTCGCCCGGCGTGTAGCGGGCCGCCTCCGGCGTGTCGATGATCAGATGCTCCTCGTTGTGGCCGACGATCTCGCCCGTGTCCAGGCCGAGGATGCGCACCCGCTTCGGCATCGGCGGATCGCTGGCGATCGACTTGGTGCCGACATCGAAGGTCACCCGAGTCGTCGTCGGTCGGCTCACCACGCGCGTCAGAACCAGGGCGGCCGGGGTGAAGCCGCCGGCCATGTCGGCGTAGCGGCTGCTGTAGCCGGCGTCGTACAGGGAGCAGGTCCCCGGCGAGCATTCCAGATCGAGTTCGCCATGCTCGGCGTAGACCGGGTACGTCGGCGTACCACCGACCACGAGACGCGGCACCGGCAGACCTTTGGCCAGCAGGAGCGAGCGCATCTCCAGGACCGGGCCTAGCCCGCCCAGTGCGGCCGAGCGGCGTTCGTCGAGCGTCTCCTGATGGTTGTGGCCGTCGTAGGCTTGCAGGCCAGCGGGCACCAGGCCGGGCGTCGCCGCGATCTGCTCGTACAGCGCGACCGCCTCCGGGCCGACGGCGATGCCCGTGCGATGCTGGCCGACATCGAGGTCCAGCATCACCTCGACGGTCTTGCCGACGGCGCGGACGGCCTCGGCCAGCGGAGCGAGGGTCACCGGATGGTCGGCGAGAACCTTCAGCCGCAGAGACGGATACTTCGCCAGGAGGGCGGCGACCCGGTGCGTGTTCGGCCCGACGATCGGGTAGGCGAGCAGCACGTCAGAGATGCCGGCCATCGCGAGCAGTTCGGCCTCGGCGATGGTGGCGCACTTGTGCTTGGTGATGCCGGCGTCGAACTGCATCCGGGCGATCTCGCGCGTCTTGTGCGTCTTGACGTGCGGCCGAAGCCGGCCCGCCTGATTGCCGACCATCTTGAGGGTGTGGGCGACGTTCTTCTCGATGAGGTCGCGGTAGAACAGCAGCGTGGGGCTGGGCAGATCGACGAGTTCGGCACAGTTGTAGGGTGCTTGCATGGTGCGGTCGTCCGGAAGGAAACAGGGTTGGTCGTCAGACCAGAATAGCCGCTGCGAGGCGATGTCGCCAGAGTACAATGGAGCGGAAGGAGAATCGCCATGCCATTGCGCGACCATTTCCATCCGCCGTTGTCGGAGGATCGGTCCTGGACGAGCCTCTTCGGCATGTGGACATCCGCCCTGGTATTCACCCTCAACCGCCAGCTGCCCCGTGGGACTTTCGCGGAGCCGTGGACCACCCGGCTCGAAGTCTGGGTTGAAACCCTCGCTCTGCGGCGGCCATTGCCGACCTTGCCCCTGCGGTTGACCGACGGCCTCGTAGTCCGGATTGACCTGGAAGCCGCCTACGAGCAGACCCTGCGCGATCTCCGCTTCGACCCGGCGTGAACCTGCCATTCGGGGACGAGTCCGTATAATCGACAGCGCCCCCGCGCGGCGCGGACCACCCCGGAAGCAAGGAACCATTCATGTCCTGGCAGCGAACGCATACCTGCGGCGAGCTACGCGCCGCGCACATCGGCCAATCCGTCGTCCTCAACGGCTGGGTCAATACCGTCCGCGAGTACAACGATCAGGTCTTCGTCGATCTGCGCGACCGCTACGGCATCACCCAGGTCGTCTTCGAGGCCGGCACGAATGCCGACCTGTTCACCCGGGCCGAAGGGCTTCAGCGTGAGTGGGTCCTGTCCGTGGCCGGCACCGTCCGCGAACGCCTGCCCGGCAAGCACAATCCGAAGCTCCACACCGGCGACGTCGAGTTGCTCGCCACCGGCCTGACCGTCCTGAACCGCTGCCCGACGCCGAAGTTCGAGGTCTACTCGATCCCGACCGAGCAGAAGACGTTCCAGGATCCAGACTCGGCCGACGAGGATCTACGCCTTCAGTATCGCTATCTCGACCTGCGCCGACCGAGCCTCCAGCGCATCCTCGCCCTGCGCCACCGGCTGAACAAGGTCGTCCGCGACTACCTCGACGAGCAGTGCTTTCTCGAACTCGAGACGCCGTTGCTGGGCCGGAGTTCGCCGGAAGGGGCGCGCGACTACCTCGTGCCGAGTCGAGTCTTCCCCGGTAGCTTCTACGCCCTGCCACAGTCGCCGCAATTGTACAAGCAGCTGCTCATGGTCTCCGGCTACGACCGCTACTTCCAGATCGCTCGCTGTCTGCGGGACGAGGACCTCCGCGCCGACCGCCAACCGGAGTTCACGCAGCTCGACGTCGAGATGTCGTTCGTCGAGCAGGAGGACATCTTCCGCCTCATGGACGGCCTGACGGCCGAGATCTTTCAGCGCTGCCTCGGCGTGACGATTCCGACGCCCCTGCCGCGGATGAGCTATGCCGAGGCGATGCGCCGGTTCGGCTCCGACAAGCCCGACCTGCGCTACGGCATGGAACTCGTGGACGTGTCCGACCTGGCGACCCGGACGGACTTCGTCGATTTCCGCCAGGCCCTGGAGCAGGGCGGCAGCATCGTGGCCGTCGTCGCGAAGGGAGCCGGCCATCCGGATCGGAAGCTGACGCGCAAGGACCTCGACGGCCTGGCGACGACGTTCAAGGAACGAATCAAGGGCGGAGCGTTCTACACGAAGTACGACGGCACCGCCTTCGCGACCGGCGTGGCGAAGTTCCTCGCGCCGATCCAGACCGAGCTGGTCCAGCGTCTCGGCCTGGAGGCCAACGACCTGATCTATCTCGGAGCCGGCAAGGACATCCAGGAGGGCATGGGGGCCGTCCGTGTTCACCTGGCCAACGAGGTTCTCAAGCTCGTCGATCCGGCGAAGCCGGACTATCGGTTCCTGTGGGTGATCGACTTCCCCTCGTTCCTCTGGGACGACGAGGAGAAACGCTGGGCGGCGAACCATCACCCGTTCACGGCTCCGCGTGACGAGGATCTGCCGCTGCTGGAGACGAACCCGGCGAAGGTCCACGCGAAGGCGTACGACCTGGTGCTCAACGGCTACGAGATCGGCGGCGGCAGCATCCGAATCCACAGCCCGGAGGTGCA
>CAYYJM010000403.1:1064-3946 GCA_964471755.1 uncultured Alcaligenaceae bacterium | reverse complement strand
CGCCTCCGGCAACCCCCGCAGATCGACCTCGTTGTCGCGCGGCAGGATCACCGTCGTGATGCCGGCCCGACGTGCGGCCAGCACCTTTTCCTTGACGCCACCGATCGGCAGCACCAGGCCGGTCAGGGTGATCTCGCCGGTCATCGCCACGTCCCTGCGAACCGGGATGCCGGTGTAGGCCGACACCAGAGCCATCGTCATCGCCACGCCGGCCGACGGGCCATCCTTCGGCACCGCCCCGGCCGGGACGTGAACATGGACGCCATCATTCCGCACGCGGGCCAGCTGAATGCCCAGTTGCGAGGCGTGCGCCCAGACGTACGATCGCGCCGCCCGGGCCGACTCCTTCATCACCTCGCCGAGCTGACCGGTCAGCCGCATGCCACGGCTCATCGGCAGGATGGTCGCCTCGACGTACAGCACGTCGCCGCCCGTCTCGGTCCAGGCCAGGCCGGTCGAGACGCCGGCCGTCAGTTCCTTGCGGAACCGCTCGGGTCGCACTCGCTCCGGGCCGAGCAGCTTCGGCAGATCGTCGAGCGACACCGGCATGACACCGGTTCCCTCGGCCACCTGTCGGGCCAGCTTCCGGGCGATCCGGCCGAGCAGGCGTTCCAGCTCGCGAACGCCCGCCTCCCGCGTGTAGCTGCGGATGATCGCCTGAAGCACGTCATCGGACAGGGCGAACTGCTCCTCCGTGAGGCCCGCCTCGATCCGCTGCCTCGGCAGCAGGTAACGCCGTGCGATCTGGACCTTCTCCTCCTCGCTGTAGCCCGACAGACGCAGCACCTCCATGCGGTCGAGCAGCGCTCGCGGGATGCCATCGAGACTGTTCGCCGTCATCAGGAAGAAAACGCGCGACAGATCGAACGGCAGGTCGAGGTAGTTGTCCCGGAACGTGTAGTTCTGGGCCGGGTCGAGAACCTCCAGCAGGGCCGACGACGGATCGCCGCGGAAGTCGTGGCCGAGTTTGTCCACCTCGTCCAGGAGCAGGACCGGATTCTTGACGCCGGCCCGCCGAACGGCCTGGATGAGGCGACCCGGCATCGCCCCGATGTACGTCCGCCGATGGCCGCGCAGTTCCGCCTCGTCGTGCAGACCGCCGAGGCTGAAACGCTCGAACTTGCGGCCAAGGGCCCGTGCGATCGACTGACCCAGGGACGTCTTGCCGACACCTGGCGGGCCGACCAGGAGCAGGATCGGTGCCCGTGCCTGCGGATTGAGCTTGAGTACGGCGAGGTGTTCCAGGATGCGTTCCTTGATCTCGCCGAGGCCGAAATGGTCCTCGTCGAGTACCTGCCGTGCGTGGGCCAGATCGATCTCGGGTTCTTCCAGCCGATTCCAGGGCAGCTCGAGGATCAGCTCCAGGTGACTGCGGCCGACCTGGTAATCGGGCGCGGCCGGCGGCAGCCGTTCGAGCCGGGCCAGGGCCTTCTCGGCCTCGGCCCGAACCGTTTCGGGCAGATCCGCCTCGGCCAGGCGGCGGCGCAGTTCCACCAGTTCGGCCTTCTCCGGGTTCTCCTCTCCGAGTTCGTTCTGGATGGCCTCCATCTGCTTGCGGAGCATGAACTGCCGCTGAGCCTGGGACATCTCCGACTCGGCCTTCTGATTGATCGAGGCGCGCAGCTCCTGCACCTGAAGCTCGTGCGTCAGGTAGCCGTGCATGACCTGCAAGGCCTCGACCTGCGAGGTCGCTTCGAGCAGGGCCTGCTCCTTGTCGGCCTCCAGACCGAGCAGCGAGCCGAGCAGATAGACCAGCCGCAGCGGTTCGGCCTCGGCCAGTTGTTGCAGCGGCACGGGAGCCTGCACCTGGGCCACCTCAAGAATCCGGGCGGCGGTCTGCAAGATGGCCCGTTTGTGGGCCTCGACCTCGGTCGGATCGCCCTCGGTCGGTGCCGGCAGAGCCTGCACGCGCACGGTCAGGTACGGCTCGGTCTGCTCGGCGTCGAGCAGTTGGACACGATCGGGGCCCTGCACGAGGATCTCGATGCCGTGTTCGCTCTTGCCGGCCTTCTTGATCACGGCGCGAACGCCGACCTTCGCCAGGTCGTCGAAGCCCGGTTGCTCCGTTGAAGCGTCCTTCTGGACGACGGCGAGAAACTCCTTCTCTTCCGTGGCCAGGACGGCCTCGATGGCCGCCACCGATCCGGGCCGTCCCACCGTCAGCGGCAGGAACAGGCCCGGGAACAGGACGGTATTCTTCAGCGGCAGGACGGGCAAGACGCGCGGCGTGTAATCCACTGTCGTCTTCATGATTATGTCCTCCGTTTCGGTTCTCTCCGTTCGATTCTCCCAGGCGAGCCCCCCACGAAAGTGGGGGGAGTCTCCGACGCGGGAACTCCCCCGGCTTTCGCCGGGGGCTCGCCAGTCGCCGGGGCTCGCCAGTCGCCGGGGCTCGCCTTGACATTACTTGAACACCAGCGTTCCGCGCTGGGCGTCGTAGTCGCCCTCGACCGTCTGCCCATCGCGGATCTTGCCTTCCAGAAGCAGCCGGCCCAGAGCCGTCTCGACCTCCTTCTGGATCACTCTCTTCAATGGACGCGCACCATACGCCGGATCGTAGCCGACCGTGACCAGATGCTTCACCGCCACCGGCGTCAGCGTCAGCGTGATGTGACGCTCGGCCAGGCGCTTCCGCAGTCGGTCGAGCTGAATCTGCACCACCTCGGCCAGATGCTCCTCGCTCAGGGCGTGGAAGACGATCACCTCGTCCACCCGGTTGAGGAACTCCGGTCGGAAGTTCTTCCGCAACTCGTCGAGGACGGCGGCCTTCATCCGCTCGTACACCTCACCGATGAATGACCCCTTGTACTGCAAGATCCGCTGGCTGCCGACATTCGACGTCATGATCACCAGCGTGTTCTTGAAATCAACGACGCGTCCCT
>CAYYJM010000403.1:0-1054 GCA_964471755.1 uncultured Alcaligenaceae bacterium | reverse complement strand
GTACGGCTTGCGCCGGACGGCCTCGGTCAGCTGGCCGCCCTCCTCGTACCCGACGTAGCCCGGCGGAGCGCCGATCAGTCGCGCGACCGTGTGCTTCTCCATGTACTCCGACATGTCGAGCCGGATCATCGCCCGCTCGTCGTCGAAGAGGAACTCGGCCAGGGCTCGGGCCAGCTCGGTCTTGCCGACGCCAGTCGGTCCCAGGAAGATGAACGAGCCGATCGGCCGGTTCGGATCCTTCAGGCCACTCCGCGCCCGGATGACCGCCTCGGCGACCGCCGTCACCGCCTCGTCCTGGCCGATGACCCGCTTGTGCAGCTCCTGATCGAGCTTCAGCAACCGCTGAATCTCGCCTTCGAGCAGCCGCGACACGGGGATGTTCGTCCACCGGGCGACGACCTCGGCGATGTCTTCCTCAGTCACCTCCTGCTTGATCAGCTGGCCGGCTCCGCCCTGCCCCTTCGCCAGGCGTTCTTCCTCGGCCTTGATCTTGCGCTCCACCTCGGGGATGGTGCCGTACTCGATTTCCGATGCCTTGTTGTAGTCGAAGCGGCGCTTCGCCTGATCCAATTCTACGCGCGCGGCGTCCAGCTCCTCGCGCAGTTTGCCGAGAGCGGCAACCTGACTCTTCTCGGCCTGCCACTGCGCCGTCAGAGCGTTTTCCTTCTCCTTGCTGTCGGCCAGTTCCTTTTCGAGCTTCGCCAGGCGATCCTTGCTCGCCGCATCCTTCTCCTTCTTGAGCGCCTCGCGCTCGATCTCCAGCTGCATGACCTTGCGGTGGACCTCGTCCAGTTCGCTGGGCATCGAGTCGATCTCGGTGCGCAGCCGGGCGGCCGACTCGTCCATCAGGTCGATGGCCTTGTCTGGCAGGAACCGGTCGCTGATGTAGCGATTCGAGAGAACCGCCGCCGCGACCAGGGCACTATCCTTGATCGTGACGTTGTGATGCTTCTCGTAGCGTTCCTTGAGACCACGCAGGATCGAGATCGTGTCCTCGACGCTGGGCTGATCGACCAGGACCGGCTGGAAGCGCCGCTCCAGGGCGGCGTCCTTC
>CAYYJM010000402.1:0-3952 GCA_964471755.1 uncultured Alcaligenaceae bacterium | reverse complement strand
AGCAGGAAGGCACCTATCCACTGCCCGAGGCGCAGCAGGATCGCTTCATGTTCTTCATCAAGGTGGACTACCCGACCGCCGACGAGGAAGAGCAGATCATGCGGCAGGGCACCTCAGACGTGACGCAGACGGTCACGCCGGTGCTGGACGGCCCGACGATCGAGGAGCTGCAGCACATCGTTCGCCGGGTGCCGGTCGCCGATCATGTATTCGACTACGCCAAGACGATCACGCGGATGTCCCGGCCGAAGACGGCAGACGCGGCCGAGTTCGCCACCAAGTGGCTGACCTGGGGAGCCGGCCCGCGAGCCAGCATGAACCTGATCCTGGCGGCCAAGGCTCATGCCGTGTTGCAGGGCCAACCGCACGTCGCCATCGAGAACGTCACCGCGGTCGCGCTGCCGATCCTGCGGCATCGCCTCGTGGTCAACTTCTCGGCCCAGAGCGAGGGCATCACCGTCGATGACGTGATCCACCGTCTGGTCAAGGCCGCACAGAAGGCCACCCGCGCGGCATAAACAGGGCGAGCGCACCCCAGGCGAGCGTGGGGCGTCAACCCCCATGAGTCCTCGTCGTCGCAGCGTCCCGGATCTCATGGGGCTTACGCCCCACGCTCGCCAGTACCAGGAAGACTCCGCATGACTGTCAGCACCTACCTGCCGTCCGACGTTCTGGCCCGGGCCGAGGCCCTCGGATTGAAGGCTCGAACCATCGTCGAGGGCCTGCGCGTCGGCGATCACAAGAGCCCCTTCCGCGGTTTCTCCGTCGAGTTCGTTCAGCACCGCGAGTACGTCCCGGGCGACGACATTCGCCACATCGACTGGAAGAGCTACGGTCGGTCGGAACGCTACACGATCAAGCAGTACGAGCAGGAGACGAACTTCATCGGCCACCTGCTCGTGGACGGCAGCCGGTCGATGCTCTACGGCGAGGGCGAGACGAACAAGCTCGAATACGCCAAGGTGCTGACGGCCGTCCTGGCCTACCTGATCGTTCATCAGCGCGACAGCGTCGGCCTGAACGTCTTCGACAGTGACTGGCGAGTCCGTCTGCCGATCTCCAGTCAGACTGGCCACATTCAGACGGTCCTGACGACGCTGGAATCGCTCCAGCCGCAGGAGAAGACCGGCATTGCTCCGCTGCTGGAGCAGTTGGCCGATCAGGCCCGGCGGCGCGGCCTGGTCTTCCTCATCTCCGACTGCCTGGACAACGTCGATGCCCTGCTGACAGGCTTGCAGCACCTGCGCTTCCAGGGCCACGAGGTGACCGTCTTCCACCTGCTGCACGGCGACGAACTCCAGTTCCCGTTCGACAGCATGACACGGTTCGACGGCCTGGAGATACCGGATCGACTGATGACGCGACCGCAGCAGATTCGCAGTGCCTACCTGAAGCACCTGGGAGCGTTCCTGGATCAGCTTCGTCGGGGCTGCGAGGCGCAACGCTGCGATTATGTGCTTCTCGACACGACCCGACCGCTGGCTCCGGTACTGTCGCAGTACCTGGCCGCCCGGCATCGCGTACGGCGAATGTGAACGACGGCGAATCTGGCAGGCGAGCCCTGTCCTGGCGAGCCCCCCACGAAAGTGGGGGGAGTTCCCGCCCTGCAAACTCCCCCCACTTTCGTGGGGGGCTCGCCGGGGCTCACCAGAGGACTAGTGATGAGCTGGCTACCGACATTCTTTCTCTGGGGCGGAATCGCCGCGAGCATCCCGATCGCGCTGCACTTCTTCTTTCGCAGCCGGTTTCGCGTGGTGCCCTGGGCGGCCATGGAGTTTCTGCTCAAGAGCGTCCAGGAAACCAGCCGGCGGCTGAAGTTCCAGGAACTGCTCCTGCTGCTGCTCCGCGTGACCGTCTTCACCCTGCTCGCTCTGGTCCTGGCCCTGACTCTGTGGCGTGTCGGCCTTACCTGGGGCGGCGGCGGAGCGGTCGATGCCGTTCTCCTCATCGACGTGTCGGCCAGCATGAACGCCCGGGAGGGCACGCGAACGCGGCTCGACCTGGCGCGCGATGCCGCCCGGCAGATCGTCGATGGCCTGCCCGCCGCCTCGACGGTGCAGATCGTCCTGGCCACCGATCAGGCTCGCCTCGCCGGGCCGCGTCAGCCGGCCAACCTCGATCAGGCTCGCGAGCTGCTCGACGGTCTGGAGGTTTCCAACCGACCGACCGACTTCCTGGCCAGCCTGCAAGCCGCCGAGGAGATCCTCAAACGCGGCTTCAATCCCAACCGCGAGGTCTACCTGATCTCCGATCAGCAGAAACAGGGCTTCGCCCAGACTGCCGCCCTCAAGACGATCGCCGAAGCGCTGGAGCGCGAGAAGACGAAACTCTACGCCGTGCAGTGCGGCACGCAGACGCCCCGGAACGCGACGATCGCCGGCATCCTGCCCCAGTCGGGCATCCTCCACACGGAGATGCGAGCCTCGTTCGCCGTCCTCGTTCGCAACACCAGCAATGAGCCGGTTCGCGATCTCAAGGTCGCCCTCAAGATCCTGGGCCAGGAGAAGGGCGAGGACTCGCGAACTCTGCCGGTGATCGAACCGGGCGAGACGAAGCCGGTGCCACTGTCCGTCGAGTTGAAGAAGGGGCAGGACGGCTACCAGATCCTCAGCGCCACGATCGAGCCGGACGACCTGGCCGCCGACAATCACTTCGAGCAGGTCATCCACGTCCGTGAGCAGGTTCGCGTCCTGCTCGTCGATGGTGCGCCGAACCCGCGTGAGCCGGATCGGGCCGGGGCGTACTACCTGGCCAACGCCCTGATGCCGGTGGCCGAAACCGCACGTGATCGCTACTTCGTCAAGTCGCGCGTGACCACGCCGCGCGCCGCCACGCCGTTGCTGCTCTCCGAGAGCGACGTCGTCGTCCTCGTGGACGTGCCCCTGCAACCGCGGCTGACCAACGAGGGCGGCCATCTCTCGGCCGACTTCCTCGACGAACTGTACCGCTTCGTTCGCGAGGGCAAGGGGCTGATGATCTTCGGCGGCCCGCACGTCCAGGCCGGCGAGTACAACGAGGAACTCCAGAAGAAACGGCCGCTGCTCCCGCTCGCTCTGGGCGATCCCTTCCCGGCGAAGCCCGATCCGGAGAACCGCATCACGGCCGACCCGACGAGCATCAAGCCGCATGGCCTGCTGGACGATCTCCGTGAGAATCCCCAGGCCCGCATTCTCGCCGGTATCAGCGTCCTGCGCTACCTCGACACGAAGGCCCCGACCCGCGACGAGACGGAGCAGGGCGTCGTCTCGGTCGTCCTGAACTACTCGACCGGTCGGCCCGCCCTGGCCATGCGACAGGTCGAGCGCGGCAAGGTGCTGCTCTGCACGACCGGGGCCGACACGCGCTGGAACGACTGGCCGCTCTTCGCCCACATCTACCTGCCGTTCGTCCGCGAGTGCCTGGCGCACCTGCTGCAAACCGACGTGGCCGGCAGTAATCGTCGCGTCGGCCAGCCGCTCGCCTGGACGCCGACCGGACGCCATCGCGGCGACCGCCATCTGCTGACGCCCCCGACCGGCGACGAGGTCCGCCTCGGTCTGCCGACCGGCGACGATGGCGTTCTCCGCTACCTCGTCGAGAACACCGACCGGGCCGGCGTCTACCGCATTCGCCCAGAGATCGAGGACGATCCGGAGCGGATCACGAACCTCGATCGGGACGAGAAGGAAGATCGCGGCATGGTCTTCGCCGTGACCCACGATCCATCCGAGAGCGAGAACCTCGAGCCGGGAACCGAGGCCCGGGTCAACGACGGTCTGGGGACACGCGTCACTTACCTGAAGGCCGGCGAGGGCGAGCTGGCCAATCAACTGTCGGATCGCCGCTCGCAGGAGTGGACGGGGCTGCTCATCCTCGTGCTGGCACTGCTCCTGGGCGAGTCGGCCCTGGCGTGGTATTGCGGTCGGGCCTGGTGAGGCGTGAAAGAACCGCACGGGCGAGCGGCGCGGCGTCA
>CAYYJM010000401.1:0-3959 GCA_964471755.1 uncultured Alcaligenaceae bacterium | reverse complement strand
CTACCTGGGCAAGGTGCGCTACAAGGACGAGGTCCACGACGGCGAGCACGCCGCCATCGTCGATCCGGGCGTCTTCCAGAAGGTGCAAACCATCCTCGAACGCAACGGCCGGACCGGCGGCGGACCGGTCCGCAACCAGTTCGGGGCCTTGCTCAAGGGGCTGATGCGCTGCGTCCCCTGCGACGCGGCCATGACGCCGATCCACACCACCCGCAACAAGACGAAACGCTACCGCTACTACGTCTGCTCCAGTGCCCAGAAGAAAGGCTGGCACACCTGCCCGTCGAAGTCGGTCCCCGCCGGCCAGATCGAGCAGTTCGTCGTCGATCAGATCAAGGCGATTGGCCGGGACGAGGCGCTGCTCCGCGAGGTCCTCGCCGAGGCCCGCCATCAGGACGAGGCGCGGGCGGGCGAACTGGAGAGCGAGGAGCGGACGCTGGCCCGCGACCTCGCCGCCTGGCACACCGAGATCCGCCGGATGACGCTGCAGATCAAGCCCGGCGAGGACAACGGCCCGCTGATCGGCCGGCTGGCGGAACTGCAGGAGCGGGTCGGCCAGGTCGAAAGCCGCGTCCGCAAGATCCGCGAGCAGGTCCACGCCATCCACCACCAACTGCTCAACGGGGAGGAGGCGGCGAAGGCCCTGTCGGTCTTTGACCCGGTCTGGGGCACGCTGACGCCGCGCAAGCAGGCGCGGGTGATCCACCTGCTGGTGCAGCAGATCGACTACGACGGGGGCAAGAACAAGGTCGCCGTCACCTTCCCTGCAAATGGGATTATTCCTCGTACTTCGTGAAGTATGGCTTGAGCGGGATTCGCGTCGGCTTGCCGTGGTGGAACAGTTCGGGCCTGGCGTCGCTGGAGATCAGCACATGGTAGTGCCGCACGCTCCCGTCGCTCTTCGGGGAGATCCCCGCCTCCGAGATGTACTCCCGCATGACCTCGACTGGGACGGCGACGAAGCCGAACGGCACCAGAATGAACACGATGTGGGTCACCCCGGCCTTGCCGGCGTCTTCCCAGAGCGAGGCGTGGAACCCGAACCAATAGTAGTCGCTGTGCCGCTTGGAGTACTTGACGTTCAGGAGCTTCCCGTCGCCGACCCGGTAGAAGACCCGGCTCCCCTTCCCAAGGCGCTCTTTCTCGCCGCCGAAGTGTTCGATCACTTTGGCGATCAGGAGCTTCACGTCCTCCTGCACCTCCTCCTCGGCGGCGACCTCCCCGTCAGCCCCTTCGCCCCGCCGGGCGAAATCCGGCCAGACGGCCAGCGCCAGTTCGGCCAGCGCGTCGCCGCGCCGGGCGATCGCCTGCTCGTCCCACACGTCCACGCCGGCAAAGTGCCTGTTCAGCTCGACGTGGCTCTTCTGGAGGTGGACCTTCTTGACTGGGAAGTCGGAGTTCGACAGCTCGGAGTTATAGCCGGTCAGGGTCAGGTTGCCGACCGTGTCCAGCCACTCATCGTGGACCCCCTCCCAGTCCTCGCCCAAGTGCTGCCGCCACCACTCGGTCGGCGTCCGGGGCATGACGTGCTCGATCGTTAGCTCCTTGGGATCGACCGGCTCCTTGTGCTCAAACGACATCTCCAGCCGTTCGAGGATCAGCTTCGCCTTCGCCGAGCGTTCCCCGCCGTAGATCTTCGCGACGACGAACTGCTCCCTGAACTGCTGGTCGCGCGGGAAGTTCTTGTCGCGCAGCGCCAGCCGGACGCCCTCGACCAGCGCCGGGATGCGCCGGGCCTGGGCGTACAGCGTCGGAAAGATCTTCGTCAACCCGCTGGTGGCCACCCCGCAGATGAAGCGGCGGATCAGGAAGCTCTCCAGCATGTCGAGGATGGCCGCGAAGTCGGCCTCGGGCAACTCCTTCCGATCGTAGTCGCGGTAGACGTTCAGCAGGAACGGATACGCCGTCGTCGCCTCGTAGCGGTTCAGGCGGTCCATCCGCTCCCTGATCCTGAGGCTCTTCTCCTCCTGGGGGTTCAGCAGCTTCGCGTAGTAGCTCGAGAACGCCGCCAGCTCTTGCACCAGCGCGAGGATCTCGCCCTGCCCCTGGCCTTCGACGCCCTCCTTGAGGGTGAAGTAGATGTCGCTCTGGCGGACGATCTTGCCGTCGCGCATCAGGAAGTGGCGGATGTATTCGGTAAGGTTCTCGTCGAGCCGATCCTGCATCGGCTTCCAGTACTCAGCGTAGATCTTCTCTTGCAGATTGACGTCGATCCGCATGAAGAAGAAATTGCGAATCAGGTCGGCCTGAGTGAGCGGCTTGCCCTTGGCGTTCAGGCTCTCGAAGATCAGGTAGGGGTTGTCGTCCTTGTCCAGCACAATGCTGACCAGGACGAGGCGGTTGCGGATGACGTTGTACAGCTTCTCCAACCCGACATCGGGGCTCAGACGCAGCCGGCGGTCGAAAAAGTCGTAGGCCTCGGCCAGCGGCGAGCCCTTCGGGGGCGTGGCCCCGTCGATGACGGCGCAGAAGGCCGGGCGGTCCACCTGAGTGGGCAGCAGCTTGTAGACATCGTTGCCTTCTTGGTGGCGGTTCCTGAGCAGCAGGTCGTCGATCTTGTCGGCGAGGTTACCCGGCTGCTTGCGTGCCCGGTCGCGGACAACGCACAGTAGGATGAGCAGGGTCGTCAGGCGCTGCTGGCCGTCGATCAGGATGTACTTGGTGACGCCCTCCGGCACCGACTTCGACGGCATCGTCACGATCGAGCCGATGAAGTGGTTACGGGGGGACTCCTCCTCGCACAGCTCGGCGAGATCTTGCCAGAGGGTGCCCCACTGGGGCGACTCCCAACTGTAGGGCCGCTGGAAGAGCGGTATCACATACTGTCGAGTGCTATCGAATAAGGCTTGAACTTTAGTCTCGCCAGCATGCATCTCTCACACCTCGATGGCTCGATCATAACCCAACTACTTCCCTTCAATTCTAGGCCAGAAGGATGCACTCTCACAATGAATCAGCCTGAGGATTCCAATTTTGGTAAAGCTGAGCCCCTCGGGCAACTCCTGCCGGACCTGTCGCCCACGTGGCGGCCCGCGTTCGTTTCGGAGGTCCGGCAGGGTGTCCGTTCCGACCAAGTCCTCGCTCTCCCCGGCGCGCCGCCGGCTGGTCGAGCGTCTGCAGCAACTCAACTTCGGCCGCATTGAGGGACTGCTCGTCCGTGGCGGTGAGCCGGTCATGGGCTCGGCCACCCGCGTCGTCCGCGAGATCAAGTTCGGCGGTGACAACGCGGCCCGGCCCGAACGCGGCCTCGACGATTTCGTGGTCAAGGCCCAGGTGATGGAACTGCTCCGCTGCCTGACGGAGATCGGCGACGGCCGCATCGACGTGCTGGAGGTCAAGCACGGCCTGCCGTTCCGCCTGGTCCTGGCAGAGGCCCCCGATCACGCGGCCTGACCGCCGCCATCGCGACAACCCGACAACCGGACGATTTCCTTCACCCGACATTCAGCCGGCCGCGACGCGGAGGCGCCTGTGGGCGACGCCGACCGGGCGTTCCCGCACCGCCTCCGCGTTCGCGCAGGCCGGCACTATCGCGCCGATCGTCGTGGCCCACGCCTTCGTCCGCCGCCGCGTGGAGCGACACATGGACCGTCTCGAACTGGACCGCTTCGGCTGGGGCATCATCCGCCGCAAGGCCTGCCAGATGGTCGGCCGCGCCGGCCTGACCCGCGACGACCACGACGACCTCGTGCAAGAGCTCGCCTTCCGCCTGTGGAAGAGCAGCCGACGCTACGACCCCGCCCAGGCGCACTGGAAGTCGTTCGTCACCGCCGTGGTCGAGCGCCACGTCATTCAGATCCTCCGCGACCGGTCCACCCTCAAGCGCGACGGCGGCCCGAGCGAACCGCTGGCCGCGGAGGGCGGTCCGGCCGACCCGATGTCCGACCCGGCCCGGACCGAGTTGGCCCTCGACGTCGCGGCCGTGCTGGCCGGCCTGCCCGAGGACCTACGCGACCTGG
>CAYYJM010000400.1:0-4069 GCA_964471755.1 uncultured Alcaligenaceae bacterium | reverse complement strand
GGAAGCGAAGCCGTCCATCTCGACGAGAAGCTGGTTCAGGGTCTGTTCGCGTTCGTCGTGGCCGCCGATCGTCGTGCCGGAGCGCGTCTTGCCCAGGGCGTCCAGTTCATCGATGAAGATGATGCACGGGGCCTTGCTCTCGGCCTGGGCGAAGAGATCGCGAACGCGGGCGGCACCGACGCCGACGAACATCTCGACGAAATCCGACCCGCTGAGGTGGAAGAACGGCACTTCGGCCTCGCCAGCGACGGCGCGGGCCAGGAGCGTCTTGCCGGTGCCGGGCGAACCGACGAGCAGAACTCCCTTGGGAATCCGGCCGCCGAGGGCCTGGTACTTTCCCGGCGTCTTGAGGAAATCGACGACCTCGCGCAGCTCGGCGACGGCCTCGTCCAGGCCGGCCACGTCCTTGAACGTGGCCGCCTGATCCCGCTCGTTAAACTGCTTGGCGTTGCTCCGACCGAAGCCGAAGGTCGAGCCGCCGGTCATCCAGCGCATCAGCAGAATCAGGCCGACCCCGGCCCCGACGAAGACGGCGATGGTCAGCAGCAGCGACGCGACGCCTTGCAGGGCCGATTCCGCCTCCTCGCCCTGATAGGCGGGGCCGACCGTCTCCTTGAGCAGGTCGTGGAGTTTCAGGTCGGCTTCCAGGCCGATGCGCTGCGTACGGAACGGCGTGGTGCGCGTGACCGGCTGGTTGTCCTGGCCGTCGGAGGCGGCATCGGTGGTGACGATCTCGCCGCGGATGTCGCTGTGACCGACGCGGACCTTGTGGACGACGATGGCCGGATCGTCCTTGCTGGCTTCGAGGATCTGGACGAACTCGCCGTACCGCAGTTGGAGCGGCACCGGTTCACGGTTGTAGGAGAAGAAGAGGCTGGTCAGGACAAGCAGAAGGAGCAGGGCCGTGAACGCACTGTGCTTCCAGACCTTGCCCGCGCCGTTGCGGGGTCGATTCGACACTCCGGACCTCCCGTGGAAGGGTGACAGTTCCAGTGTAGGCCGAAGGCGAAGGCGGGACAATGGCCTCGTTCTCCTTGTCTGGCGGGCCGGCGTTCGCTAGCATGGACCCATGCGGACTCCTTCGCCGGGGCGAGGGACCTGGAGACACGAGGCAGACATGGCACATAAAAAGGGTCAGGGGTCGTCCAAGAACGGCCGTGAATCGAACAGCCAACGACTGGGCGTCAAGGTCTTTGGTGGCAGCCTGGTGAAGGCCGGTGGCATCATCGTCCGCCAGCGTGGCACCAAGTTCCATCCCGGCCGGAACGTCGGCCGGGGTCGCGATGACACGTTGTTCGCCCTGAAGGAAGGGACCGTGGTCTTCGATCATGACGGCCGACGCATCAACGTCGTTCCGACGGAAGCGAACTGAAGTCTCTCCCGGGACCCCCCGCCGAAATCGGCGGGGGGTCCTTCATTCCGGCGGCTCCTGCTGTGGTCCGAAGAGGGCGAGCGCGGCCAGCGAGAGAAGCAGCAGAACGAACACCCCTCCACCGCCGACGGCCGCACCGATCAGCGCTCCGGTGGTCGCCGCCTCGCGATCCAGGATCAGCGCGTAGATCAGGGCTCCGGCGAAGGCTCCCAGGATGGACCAGGCAAAGGTACTCAGCACGCGCACCCGGAAGTGACGCAGCGACGAGCCGAGCAGATTGAAGGCGATGCTGCCCAGGATGGTGCCGATGGCGGCCACAAGCAGGATGCCCAGGACGCCGCCCAGGATCACGCCGAAGAAGGTGGCGATGAACGTGCCCAGCAGAGTTCGCCGAATCGTACCCGTGGCCGGGTCGAAGACGCCACCTAGCTTCGCCCCGGTCAGATAGCCGAGCGCACCGAGAAGAAATGCCCCGATGAAGAAGCCGAACTGAGCCTGCTCCACGGCGGCCAGCACGGCTCCGATCGAGGCTCCGCAGCCAGCTCCGTAGACCATCCAGCGGACGGCACTCCATATCAGAGTGGAGGTGGCCATCTGCTGCAACTCTTCATCGTCGAGGTCGTCCTGCTGATCGGCCCAGTCCACGTACCAGGCCGTGTAATCCTGAATCAGGATCATGGCCTGGCCGTTGCCGCGCACGACGAGGCAATCCAGGGGCACGAGGAAGACCTGATTCCCCTCGCGAACCTCGGCCTGCAAACCCAGGTCCGGATCGAGATCCTCGACGGGCCAGAGGCGGAGGATCTGCACCGGCAACGGCGGTGCGGCGAAGCCGGCCTCCTCATCGACGAACTCCGCCGCCAGGGGGAAACGCAGACGTTCGCTGAGGTAGGCGTGGTAGCGTCGCAGGCTCTGGAGGTCCACGTCCGGTAGCGGGTCGTCGCTGCTCAGGCCGAAGGCGGCACGGATACGATCGACCGGATGATCCAGACGCAGCGGACGTGGTTCCAGACGGTCGGGCTGTTCCAGGGCGGGCTGCTGCGACGGAGCGGGGTCCAGATCGCTCTCGCGCAGCCACATCGTCTCGACTTCGAGGTCGTCGCGCTCGCAGCGTTGCAGGTAGACCGGGTCGATGTTGGCCAGGGTGAAATCGTTCCAGGCGACGAGGTAGTGCGGCTCGGGAGCCAGCTCGCCGAACTCGCGGACGCGGCCGGTCCAGCCGCCGAGCGGAATGTCCGGAAAATCCGGATCGCGCGTGCCCCGGCGGACAGTGACGAGTTCGCCGATCTGGAAACGGGGCACGGCTGGCACGGATTACCCTCCGGGATGAACACCGAGGTTCAGTGTAGCAAACCGAAGGCCGAAACCACAGAGGCCGCGCCGGCTCGATTTCAGGGCAGCCGTTCCAGGGTCAGAAGGGTCAGATCGTCGGGTAGTTCGCTGGCCCCGAGCAGGTCGCGGGCCAGGCGATCGACGAACTCGCGGGCCGGCAGCTCACGATGGCGGTCGGCACAGGCGAGCAGGCTTTCCGCCCCGGCCGGGAGCCCCTCGAAGCTGGCGTTGTCGATGCCGTCACTGTAGAGCAGCACCTTGTCACCCGGAGCGATCGAGTAGGTCGCCTCGCGGAAGTTCGCCTCCTGCACGCCCAGGAGCAGGCCCTCCTGACGCCAGAATGTCAGCGGCCCGGAAGGCGGCACGTGCAGCGGATAGGGATGGCCGGCCCGGGCCAGGCGGAGAGTGCCATCGGTGTGGTTGAGCAGACCGTAGGCCAGGGTGATGAACGGGTGATCGCTCAGACGCTGGTCGATCAGGTCGCGGTTGAGGCGCGCAAGAATCTCGGCCGGCGGCACCAGGCGGTACTGTGAGCCGAGGACCTCCTTGGGCCGGATGCCCTTCTTGATGAAGATGGTCAGCAGGCTGGCCGGCACGCCGTGGCCCATGGCGTCAGCGACGTGGAAGCCGACGTGCTGCTCGTCGAGGCGGAAGACGTCGTAGAAGTCGCCGCCGACCCGGCCGCAGGGCAGGTACTGCACGGCGAAGCGGAAGCCGGGCACCTCTGGCAGACTCTGAGGCAGAAAGCCGGTCTGGAGACGCTGGGCCAGCTCAAGTTCCTGATCAAGTTGCTGATACGCCTCCTGGAGTCGGCGATTGATGCGGTGGATCTCGGTGGTCTTCTCGGCGAGCCGATCATGGGTGGCCTTGATCCGGCGAAAGGCGGCGACCTGGGCGAGCAGTTCGCCCGGAGCGAAGGGCCGGAGCAGATAGGCGTCGCAGCCGGCCTCGAAGCCGGCAAGTCGGCCGGTCGGACTGGCGTCGTCGGTCAGGTAGATGATCGGGACGAAGGTCTCCGCCAGGCGCGGCCGGAGGCGGCGACACAGGTCGAGGGCATCGGGCCGGCCGGGGGTGGCCTCCAGGAGAATCAGTTCGACGTTGTGCAGATCCGGCTCTGGCGTACCGAGCAAATGGCCGGCGACATCGAGGCCGGTAGCAACGAGGAGCCGCCGCAGCTCATGGAGCGTGGTCAGATGGGCGGCGCAAACAAGGATTTGGCGAACAGGCGCGGTCATGGATACTCCGCGGGAGAATTGAGGGGAATTCTACCCGGAGGTCGGCGACCGAAGCAATCGAAGAACCGGCCTTGGGAGCCGGTTGCGCTGTCAGGGAGCCTGATGGCTCTTGGGTTTACGATGCGTCCTC
>CAYYJM010000399.1:0-4100 GCA_964471755.1 uncultured Alcaligenaceae bacterium | reverse complement strand
GGAGCGCAGCGACACCGCAGATGCCTTGTTCTGAACGGTGTCGCTGCGCTCCCGTCGGAGCATCGGTGGGCCTGCGCTGCGCCGGCCCACCAATCCTCGCTCGGGAGCGCAGCGACACCGCAGATGCCTTGTTCTGAACGGTGTCGCTGCGCTCCCGTCGGAGCATCGGTGGGCCTGCGCTGCGCCGGCCTTCAGGGGCGATCAGGCGTCCGTGACGCTTCGGCCCACCCTACATTGGCGATGCGCCGAAAGGAAAACCGCCGCGACAGCGTCTTACCACCAGCCGGGGTAGCAGGAGCAGCGGGAAATGCAGCTGCACGGCGAGCAGGAATTACACGGCGAGCAACTGCTCCAGGTGGGAGAGAAACTGGTGCTGGGGTAGAAGCTGGTCCCCCAACCCCAGCTGGAACCCGGATACCAGCTCGTGCTGGGATACCAGCTGGCGGAGTTGCCGTAGAAGCTGCTCGAGCCACCGTAGAAGCTGCTGGAGCCGCCACCACCACAGCTGAAGCAGGTGAGCTTGAAGACCGAGTCCTCACTCGCGTCACTGGCGGTCGCCTTCGTCGCCACGGCGGCTCGTTCCGACGGTGTGGTGACGTGTAAACCCGTGGTCAGGGCCGAACACCAGCCCGCCTCGGACAGGCCGGGCAGGCCGGCCACGACCAGCGCCGCCAGCAGACCCGCCAAACCGAACTTTGCTTTCATGTTGTAGACCTCTCTCTGAGTGGACAGCCGATGTCCGAACGAATCGCCATCGCTTTTCGTGGAATCAGCTAATGGATGATAAGACTCCCGGTCGAGAAACCGAAAGCGAAAAGGGGATCGTGATCGCGAATTGACGCCTGCGAAAGGAGAGAATTACCGGTCACGCCGGGTGAGCGGAATGGGCGCGATCGTCCGACCATGCAGATTGTAACGGTAATGCAGAATGGTGCGAATCGACGGCCTCCGGTCGCGAATCCGTTTGCGTCGGCGAAGCGGTTACTCCTTGCTTGGAACGCCGAGCTTCTCCCGGGCCTCCAGAACCTTCCGCACCACGGCCTCGATGTGTTCCTCGTCCACGAACGGCGACAGGATGTACGACTTGAGTGCCAGGATCGGCTCGCCATAACTCGTCTGACGGTAGCAGTCCGTCAGCGACAGCAGGACGCCGCGACCGGCCATCGCCTCGTCATGGACCAGGGCATAGATCTGGCGGTTGTACTCGTTGTGCCTCAGGAGCGATGCGCGATACTCCGGGTCGGTGAATTCCTTCTCCGGGATCGTGAACGTGTCCACGCCGGGTGGATAAACGCGGAACAGCGACACGGTGCCGAAGTGATCCCGATTGACGACCGTCGTCGCCTCGTGACCGTCGAGATGCTCCTGCATCAACTGGGCCATCTCGACCAGATGGCCCAGCACCACCTGAAGGCCGAGCTTGCCGAACAGACGCAGATTCGCCAGGGCCGCCAGGACACCGGTGCCGGCTCGCGACGTTTCCAGCGTATACATGCCCGGTCGATACTCGCCATGCTGGAAGAGATACGGCATCACCTCCGGTTCCCGGCCCACGCGCAGCAGGTCGGCCCGATCCCGGACCAGAAACAGGCTGGAGATGTACGGCGCGAAGCCGGTCTTGTGGAAGTCGATGCCGATCGAATCGGCCCGGCCCAGATGGCGGATGTGCCGACAGGCTCCGGCCAGGGCGCGCAGCGTACGCCGGCGAAAGTGGAGCGGATTTGTCTCGACGTTGTAATCGTTGAAGACCGCCCAGGCCCAGCCGATGACCGCGTCGGCATGGACGTGCGGCACATATTCGAGCCGGAACTCCTTCACCAGTTCGTCGCGCAGCTGGAGAATGCCCGCCAGGTTGTCCAGGCCGAAGGCGTCGGTGGTGCCGAGCGTTGCGATGATGGCGGCGACCTTGCGGCCCTCCCTGAAGGCAGCACGCAGTTGGGCCGCCAGGTCGTCCAGGTCCATCGCGTTGTGGTCGTCAGTCGGAATCGTCCGCACGCTCTTCAGGCCCAGGCCGAGCCAGGAAGCGGTACTGTAGCGGCAATAGTGCGACGCATCAGAAGCGAAGATCAACGGCGGCGGTGACGGCAGACCGTCACTGGCCGTGCCGGGGCAGGCCTTCTCGATGCCGAGTCGGATGCCGTACAGCGTCGTGCCGGTGCCGCCGAAGGTGAAGACGCCGCCGGACCGCGCCGGGTCGTAGCCGAGCAGGTCGGAGACGATCGCGACCGTCTCGACCTCGGCCAGGGCGACTCCCTTGCTGTACTCGTCCCAGCCCAGGTTCGGGTTGTACAGCGAGGCGAGCAGCGTGCCGATGACGCTCGGGATGGTCGGCGGCGGCACGACGTTCTGCTGCTGGGCGGGATGACCATAGATCGTCATCCCTTCGAGGTAGCGCACCAGTTCGCCAGTGACGGCCTCGATGTTCGATGGCTCCTCACGCAGGCGGGCCTGCTTCGCCTTCTCGTAGTCGAGGACGACCTCGCCGCCCAGACGCGGTAGCTGGCCCTTCATCTCATCGACGCGATCGAGTGCCCGCAGGAACGAGTGGACGAAGTACGAATCGTGAACGCGATCGGAGACCGGCTGCGGGAAGGCGAGGCGAAGCCGGTCGAGCGTCTGGCGGTAGCTGGCGGTCATTGGATCTGATCTCACCGAGGTCCCGGGGCTCATCCCGCGCGATGGCCGATGTCGCGCCGGTAGTGGAAGTGCTTGCAGTCGATCTGTTCGATTGACTGGTACGCACGCTGACGGGCCTCGGCGACGGTCTCACCCAGGGCGGTCAGGCTTAGAATTCGGCCGCCGTCGCTGAGGACCTGCGACCCGTGCAGACGTGTGCCGCCGTGGAAGATCGTGACGCCCGGCACCTTCATGGCCTGCTCCAGGCCATCGACCGGCAGGCCCTTCTCGTATGCACCGGGATAACCCTTCGCCGTCAGGACGACGCACACGGCCGGACGTGGATCCCACTCCAGGCCCCGGCCGGCCACCTCCTCCAGACGGTTATCGACCACGGCCTCGATCAGGTCGAGCAGATCGGTGCGGAGACGAACCAGCAGCGGTTGCGTCTCCGGATCGCCGAGCCGGCAGTTGAATTCCAGCACTCGCGGTCCCTGATTCGTGAGCATCAGCCCGGCATACAGCACGCCGCTGTACGTCCGATCGAGCGTGTGCAGGCCGTGGATGGTCGGCACAAGAACGTCGCGATCGATCTGTTCCAGCAGTTCCGGCTTGACCTGCTTCGCGGGACTGTAGGCTCCCATGCCGCCGGTATTCGGCCCCTTGTCGCCGTCGAAGACCGCCTTGTGATCCTGGCACGGCTGCAACGGCACGATCGTATGTCCGGACACGAGGGCCAGCACGCTCAGTTCCTCGCCCTCCAGGCGTTTTTCGATGACGACCTGACGCCCGGCCGTCCGGCCGAACTCTTCCCGGCTCATGATCCGATCGATGGCCGAGAACGCCTCTTCCTTGGTCGAGCAGACCAGCACGCCCTTGCCGCCGGCCAGGCCGTCTGCCTTGACGACGACGGGATACTCGCGCGTCTCGATGTAGGTCTTGGCCGGCGTCGGATGGTCGAAGACGCGGAACTCGGCCGTCGGCACGTTGGCATCGCGCATGAGCGTCTTGGCGAACACCTTGCTCGCCTCGAGTTGGGCGGCCTCCTTGTTCGGTCCGAAGATGCGCAGGCCGGCCTTCTGGAACGTATCGACGATGCCCAGAGCGAGGGGATCTTCCGGCCCGACCACGGTCAGGTCGATCTGCTCCTTCTGCGCATAGCGAAGCAGTTTATCGATCTCGGTCGGCTCGATGGGAACGTTGACGGCCTCCTCGCTGGTGCCGGCGTTGCCCGGTGCGCAGTAGAGCTGGGGCGCTCGCCGTGAACGGGCCAGCTTCCAGACCAGGGCGTGTTCCCGCCCCCCCTTGCCGACGACCAGTACCTTCATGTCGCGTCTCTCCACAGGTGAGGAACGGGTATTGTAGAGCCACGCCGACGAGTGGGGAAGCCGAGACAGCGCATCGCGGCATCTATCAGAGCCGCGCACGCAGCGAGGCCGCAGGCCAAGCGGAGTAAGCGCACCGAGGCCCGGACGTATGGGCGG
>CAYYJM010000398.1:0-4139 GCA_964471755.1 uncultured Alcaligenaceae bacterium | reverse complement strand
CCAGGAGGGCGAGATCGCGGCCAAACTGTTCGTGCCAGCGCGGCAGATCGAGTGCCCCCTGGAACGAGACGGACTGGACCCAGGCGAACAACTCGCTGCCCAGGACCGCTTCGCCCGGCGGCCCCAGCAGCAGGTCGGGCCGGGCACGAATGGCCAGCAGGCCCCGGCGAAACTCGATCGAATGGGCCAGTTGACGCAGCGGGCCGACCCAGTCGTTCTCGTGGCGTGAACGAAGCTCCGCGGCCAGGGCGGCGTACTCGCTCCGACGTGGATCGTTCGAGCCGAGACGAGCCAGCAGACACTGCCAGCGCAGAAAGTCGCCACGCGGATCGTCGTGATCCGTGAGCCAGTCCGCCAGGATGAGCCGCGCCGTGTCGTCCTCGGGGTGCGCCTTGATGTCCTCCAGGAAGGCCAGCACCTCGGGACGGGGCGGCGGGATGAATGCCTGCATGCCGCCTCGCTTCCCAGTGTCCACCGATAACATGGACGCCAGAATCGACCCGGGCAAGCGAACATCCACCCCGGAAACGA
Organism: uncultured Alcaligenaceae bacterium; assembly: GCA_964471755.1. Taxonomy (GTDB): domain Bacteria; phylum Planctomycetota; class Planctomycetia; order Gemmatales; family Gemmataceae; genus CAYYJM01. The sequence goes on along the minus strand of CAYYJM010000398.1, from coordinate 3,608 downwards.
AACTTCTCTCCGGGAATTATGCCCGGGGCTGAAATTGTTGCGTCAGCCAGTCGAGCAGGAGCAGCACCCCGATGGTGGGCACCGCCACCAGGAGGAGCCAGCCCCACTCCGCCAGGGTCGGCACAACCAGATCGAAAAGCCAGCGCATCAGGGGCCAGTGAACCACGACGAGGAAGAGCAGGACCGATATCCCGGCGACCAGCTGAATCAGGCGGTCGCCCCGTCCGGTCGTCCCTCTCGGTGGCTCCCCATCGCGCAGGAGTCGGAGGATGTTGACCATCCCCAGGAGGATGAGATAGGCCAGCAGCAGCGTCTGCATCCGGGGCAGGTGGTCGCCCGAAGCGCTGACGCCGCGAACCAGGACCAGACCGCCCACGCCGATCACCAACCCAGTGCGGACGACGAAGTTCAGCACCTCGCCGAGAAAGCCGGTTCGCGTCCGGGCCAGGGCCGGATCGCGATTGGCGATCACCAGCAGGGCCGGCAGACCAATCGTCAGCACGTTGAGCAGCGTCACCTGCCACGGCTGGAACGGGAACGCCGGCGGCCCGAACAGCGCGAGAATGCCAAGGATCAGGATCAGCGTGTAGAGGTTCTTGACCAGGAAGAGCTTGCAGGCTCGCCGCAGGTTGCGGACGATGGTCCGTCCCTCGTCCAGCGTGGCCGGTAGCAGGCGGAAGTCGTTCGTCTCCAGCACCAGATCGGACACCGTCCTGGTCGCCCGGCTTCCCTCGCCCATGGCGATGCCCAGGGTCGCGTTCTTGATCGGCAGCACGTCGTTGACACCGTCGCCGATCATGCCGACGCGGTAGCCGAGCCCCTGGAGATGACGGACGATCCGCAATTTCTGCTGCGGCGAGACCCGGCCAAAGACGCACCGATCCCGGATGATTTCCTCCGGTGATTCGGCCTGCTCCAGTTCCGCGCCGGTTGTCACCGGTTGCTCGATGAGCGCTCGTAGGGCCGGCAGCGCGGTTCCCTGAGCCAGCGGTGCGACCGTCGCCCGAACCGTTTCCGGGTTGTCGCCGGAGATGATCTTGAACGCCACGTCCTGCTCGGCCAGAGCCTGGAGAACCTCGGCCGCCTCCGGCCGCAGCTCGTCACGCAGGGCGATCAGCGCGACCGGGGTGAGCTGGAATCCGTCCAGCGAGCCGTCGAAGGTGGCACGGGGCCGCTCCTTCGCCTCGGCCAGGAGGAGCAGACGCAGACCGAACGGCAGCAATTCCTGCCACAGGGGCCGCCAGCCGCCATCGGCACAGAGCGGACCGACCGCCTCGGCCGCTCCCAGGACGAGAACCCGCTCCCCCTGGCCATCATGAACGCGCACCGCACTGAATCGATTCTGCGACTTGAACGGGAGATGATCGCGAGCCTCGACGGGGTGGGAGCCGAGTTCCGCACGCAGGGCCTGGAGCGTCTTGTTGTCGTCGGCGGTGCCCGTCGCGAAGATCCGGACTGCGGTGTGCGCCTCGTCTGCGGTGTGCCCTCCGAGCGGGGCGATCCGCTCGACTTGCAGGTTCCCGGTCGTCAGGGTGCCGGTCTTGTCGAGGCAGAGGATGTTGACGGCCGCCATCGATTCGACGGCCGAGAGGCGTTGCACCAGGGCCCCCTGGCGGCTCATGCGGATGGCTCCCAGGACGAACGCCAGCGTCGCCATCAGCAGCAGGCCGCTGGGAATCATCGACGTGACCGTGGCGGCGACCATCTCGACGAGAGCCTCGGTGCCGAACGGATGAACCCAGAAGAGCAGGCCGTACAGCGCACACAGGACGATCGCGGTGGCGGACAGAATCTGCAAGGTCCGGTTGATCGCGTGGTGCAAGTCGCTGGCGACGTGGTGGTATTTCCGTGCCTCGCGGGTCGTTCGCTGGGCGAAGGAATCACCGCCGACACGGTCGGCGCGATACCGTCCCTCGCCGGCGACGCAGAAGCTGCCGGAGAGCAACGCCTCCCCTTCGTGCCGGGGAACCGGCTCCGACTCGCCGGTGAGCAGGGCCTCGTCCACCTCCAGGTAGCGAGATTCAAGGACCGTCCCATCGGCCAGGATGGGATCGCCCGCACGGAGCAGCAGGTGATCGTCCTTGACGATCTCGCTCGCCCGGATGACTTGGGGCTGACCGTCGCGCAGGACCCGGGCGCGCGTCTCGGTGAGCAGGGCGAGCTTGTCCAGGTGGCGCTTGGCCCGGATTTCCTGGATCAGGCCCAGGACGGTGATGGTCAGGGCCATGCCCGAGACGCCGATGCCATCCTTGGTCTTGCCGAGCAGGAGCAGGGCGATCGCAGCCGGCAGGACCAGGCCGTTGAACAGCGTGAAGAGATTGCGCCAGAGAATGTCGAGATATTCGCGGAGATCGGAGCGCGGCACCGCGTTGACCTCGCCACGAGCCACGCGTGCGGCGACCTCGGAAGCTGTCAGTCCCTGATCGCTCGCCATGCGTACGTCCCGTTCGTTCATCATCCGTGTCCGATTGTCATTTTGCAGCTTGTGAGCGACATGACCACCGGTTACTCTCAGCGAGATGGGAGAACGTGGGAAACGTTCTCTCGCTTCACCCTGTGCCTGGCAACTGGAGGTCTCATGGCTCGTTTCGCGCGACTCCTGTTCGTCCCGTTTGGCGTCGTGGCCGTTCTGATGCTGGTCGGCTCGCTCTCGGCGGACCAGAAGAAGCAGGAAGGACTGGTCGGCAAACCCGCTCCGAACATCGCCGCTGGTGCGGTCAACTTCAACACCAAGCCGGTCCAGCTCTCCGATCTCAAGGGCAAGGTCGTCCTCATCGATTTCTGGGCGGTCTGGTGCGGCCCGTGCATCGCGACGATTCCGACGCTGCGGGAGTGGGCCGATGAGTACAAGGACAAGGGCCTCGTCGTCCTGGGCGTGACCGAGCTGGAAGGCCGGTTCGGCGGCTTCGACAAGGAGAAGGGCCGGCCCGTCTCCATGAAGAACGCCCCGAAGGAGAAGGAAGAGGAGATGCTCAAGGGGTTCGTGGACTTCCACAAGATCAACTACCCGATCGCCGCTCTGTCCACGAAGGATGGCGGAGCCGCGTTCGGAGCCTACGGCGTCCAGGGGATTCCGACGGCGGTGCTGATCGACCGCAAGGGCGTCGTTCGCATGATCAAGGTCGGCAGTGGCCCAACGAACAAGAAGGCGCTGAAGGCGGAGATCGAGAAGCTCCTCGGCGAGGAGTGAGTATTATTTAGCCGCCGGCTTGCCGGCGGGTATTTGGGACGAAGACTGCCGGCAAGCTGGCGGCTAAATGAAGAGCGACTGCGAACCCGCGAGGTCCCCCGAAAGGTGGGGCCTCGTTTCGTTTGGATCGAGCGGTCGCGGCACGGCATCCACCCGTCGAGTGAACACCGGCGGAACGAACCGTGGCTGACGCAGGAGTCCCTGCTCCAGTAAGCCCCGCAACAGCGGCAGGTCTTCACGACGGGTCTTGCCCACAGTCAGCAGGGCCAGATCGTCAAGCGTCCGGTCGTCCCCACTGTTGAGCCAGCGTGCCAGGCTGACGAAGCCGCGTGCGTAGCAGGCGTCCTTGGCGAACGGGGCACCACCCTGGAGCGGCGTCCCGCGAAAGATCCGCATCGCCTGCTGATAGCCGTCGGCG
>CAYYJM010000397.1:0-4180 GCA_964471755.1 uncultured Alcaligenaceae bacterium | reverse complement strand
GATCCGGGCGTCGACGTCCGTCGATTCCGCCAGCGTCCGCTGGGCGAGCACCCGCGCGGCCTCGACGAACTGCGGATCGTTCAGCGTCACCAGGGCCTGGAGCGGCGTGTTCGTCCGCTCGCGACGGACGGTACAGAACTCTCGACTCGGAGCGTTGAGGATGTCCATCGACGCCGGCGGAGCCGACCGCTTCCAGAACGTGTAGAGACTCCGTCGGTAGAGGTTCTCGCCCGAATCGGTCTTGTAGTCCCGCGTGTTGCTGCCGATCATCGCCACCGCTTCCCAGACCCCTTCGGGCTGGTACGGCTTGACGCTCGGGCCGCCCAGCTTGCGGACCAGCAGACCGCTCGATGCCAGGGCGTAATCACGGATCATCTCGGCATCCATGCGGAACCGCGGACCACGCGACAGCAGAGCGTTGGCCGGGTCCTTCTCCTTCTTCTCCGGCGTCGTCAGCGCCGACTGACGGTACGTCGCCGACGTGACGATCGTCTTGAAGAACTGCTTCACGTCCCAGCCGCCTTCGCGGAATTCGACGGCCAGCCAGTCGAGCAACTCCGGATGCGTCGGCAGTTCGCCGGTGATGCCGAAGTCGCCGGAGGTCCGCACCAGGCCGGTGCCGAAGAGCTGTTGCCAGAAGCGATTGACCGTGACGCGAGCGGTCAGGGGATGTTCCGGCCGCAGCAGCCACTGAGCGAAGCCGAGCCGGTTGCGCGGCAGGCCGTCCGGCATGGCCGGCAGCACACTCGGCGTGCCCGGCTTGACCGCATCCTTGCGCTTGTCGTAGTCGCCACGAGACAGGATGTAGGCCATCGCCTCGCTCGGCTTCTCGTTCATGACGTGAGCGATGGTACCGCGTGAGCGGATGGCGTTCTCCTCGACTTGCAGGTTCGCCAACTCGACGGCCAGGTCGCGGGCGGCCGGGTCGAACGCCTCGATGTAGGTGGCGAGCAACTCCTCGTTCTGTTGCGGCGTCCGCTTCGCCAGACCGAGCAGATGGGCCGTCCGGGTGCCCTTCGCCAGCCGGGCGACCTCGTCGGCCACGAGGCTGCGCTGGTAGATGCGCACGTCATTCAGGCCGAGGTTGACCAGGGGGCCACTGTTATTGCGGGTCGCGAACTTGAACGGCACCTTCGTCCGGATCGTGTTCTTCAGAGCGTCGGCCTGGACATTGCGAACCGTCTGGAGGACGCCATCGATGTAGATCTGCACGCCGGCCGCCTTGCCGGAGCCGTCGTAGCTGGCGGCCACGTGGTGCCACTGATCCGCCCTGACATTCCCGGCGACGACCTTGAGGGCATCGCCGGGCCAGTTATTGATGATGTGCATGCCGACCTTGCCGCCCTCGTGCCAGAGGTCCCAGCCGCGGTGGGCCTGGCCCTCGTCCATGCGAGCGAGGATGGCCCCCGCCGGCGCGTTGCGCGGCAGCCGCACCCAGGCGGCGACACTGAAGGCCTGCTCCTTCTCGAAGTCGCCGACGTCGGCCAACTCGAGATGGACGTTCTTCTTGAACTGCACCGCCTTCTCGGCCGTCTCGCCAGCGATCCAGCCCGGATTGGTCAGCTTCGCCGTCCGCTCCTGGCCGGCGACGGTCAGCTTCACGTCGCTCCCCTTGCCCTCGGCGAAGGGCGCTCGCAGATAGAGCTTGTCAGTCGGCAGATCCTGGCGGAGCGACTCGGCCGTGGTCTTCTTCAGCCAGGCGTCGAAGTCCGCCTTCGCCGCCTGACGACGGCCTGTCAGCTTCTCACGAACCGTGGCGAGGTCCTTCTGCACGGCATCCCAGCGCGGCCGATCTTCCATCTTCGGCACCATCAGGATCGGCGGCGTATCCTTGATGTTGCCGTCCATCGCGCCCTGGGTCGTGTTGTTGAAGAACGCCGCCATCTGGTAGAACTCGCGCTGCGTCAGCGGATCAAACTTGTGATCGTGACAGACAGCGCAGCCAGCCGTCAGCCCCATCCAGACCTGCGACACCGTCTCTGTCCGGTCGCGCGTGTACAGGACGAGGTACTCCTCGGCGATGACGCCGCCCTCGTTGGTGGTGATGTTGCAGCGGTTGAAGCCGCTGGCCACCTTCTGGGCCAGCGTCGCGTTCGGCAGCAGATCGCCGGCCAACTGCTCGATCGTGAAGCGATCGAATTTCTTGTTCTCGTTGAACGCCTGGATGACCCACTCGCGGTAGGACCACATCTCGCGGTAGTTGTCGAAGTGGATGCCGTGCGAGTCGGCGTAGCGGGCCGCGTCGAGCCAGTATCGGCCGCGATGCTCGCCCCAGTGCGGCGAGGCGAGCAACTTGTCGACGTACTGCTCGTAGGCGTCCGGCCGGGTGTCGGTGACGAATTCCTGGACGTCCTTCGGCTCCGGTGGCAGGCCGGTCAGGTCGAGGGCGAGCCGGCGGGCGAGGGTGTGGCGATCCGCCTCCGGAGCAGGGGCGAGCCCTTCCTTCTCCAGTCGGCCCAGGATGAATCGGTCGATGGGATTGCGAATCCACTTCTCGTTCTTGACCAGCGGCGGCATCGGCCGGGTTGGCGGAATGAACGCCCAGTGCGGCTGATACTCGGCCCCCTCGGCGATCCACTGCCGGAGCGTGTTCTTCTGGGCGGCGGTGAGTTTCTTGAGCGACTTCGGCGTCGGCATGATGCGAGCCGGGTCGGTGTGGAAGACACGCTCGACGAGCGAACTGTCGGTTGGTTTGCCCGGAACGATCACGCCGGCCTTGATGGCCTCTTCACGGATGTCGAGGCGAAGGTCGGCCTTGCGAGCATTCTTGTCGGGGCCGTGACAGGCGAAGCAGTTCTCGGCCAGGATGGGCCGGATGTCGCGATTGAATTCGAGCTTCGGCGCAGCCAGGGCAGGGCTGGCCAGGAGTGCCAGGGCCGCGATCGCGGAGAGTGCGCCACGCTGCATGATGCCAGGATCCTCGCGGTGAGTCGAGTCGAGGGCTCAACGGTGAGCCGATAATGGCGGGGACACCACGGCACGCGCCGCCGTGGTGCGGAGTTACCGTAAGCATACCCGGCGAGCGTGGCGGCTCGCAAATGGTTTTTCGAGAAGCCGGCGAAATCGCGGGTTCCCGTCACCCGCACCTGCCGGGCCTCGGTCGATTGATCCCGATGCCCGGATCGTAGGAAAACATCGTGTCCAGGATCTTGTTGAGCAGATGGAACTGCTCCTCGCGCGGCAACTCGGGGAACTCGTTCTCGATGAATGCGATCAGCAGAGCGAGGTGTGCGGACCTCTGGCTGGAATCGAACTTGTCCCGGGCCTTCCTGTCTTCCCGACTGGCGATGTTGCAGCAGTGCTTGTTATCCCGGCCGGGATAGCCGTGGTAGATGCGGAGGGTGCCGTTGGTCTGGATCTCGACCACCATGCCGCCCAGGATCCAGGAGGTCCAGCCGACGACGGGGTGCTGCTCCCAGGCCACGTCGGCGGTCATGCCGTGACAGGGGCCTCCCTCCAGAACGATGGGCTTGTGACAGTGATCGCACAGGAGCGGGCCACCATCGGGTCCCAGGGTCGCCAGGGGCCAAACGGGCGTCTGGCCACGGCCTGACGTCGCTCGGGTCACCTCATTGGCGTACGCCTGATGGATCGCCAGTTCCTGGACCTTCTGGAGATACGCCTGGTAGATTTTCCGCGCCTCGGTGTGGTCGGGAACCGCTTCCGTCCGGGCCGGCTCCTCCGTTTCTTCGACCGTGACCGTACCGCCCCTCGCTTCCAGCTCGCGCAGATCGGCATCGACGCGCGGCAGACCGAGCTGAGCGCGGAGGCGATTGATCTCGTGCAGATCCGCCTGGCGGGCGATGAGCGGTTGTACCGCGTACTCGCCTTCCAGGAAGCGAAGTTGTCGCAGCAGGTCTTCCGACATCTCGTTTCTCCCTTCTGAGGGAGGCCGCGTTCTTTCCGGGCGAGCGTGGAGCGTCAACCCCATGACTCTTTCTCTCCGGATCAAGACACGCATGGGGCTGACGCCCACTGCTATCCGGTACTTTGAGAGCGTCCCGTTGCTAGAATCATAGTGAAATCAGCGTTTCTGGCACCCGAACGATGAGCGTGGTGAGATGAGCGACCTCGACTTCGACGGATGGCTCCTGGGCGACTGCCGCTCGCGGAGGCCGCCCTGCTGTTAGAGGCTGCACGGAAAGCCCCTCGCCCCGGTACTCCGGGGAGAGGGGTTGGG
>CAYYJM010000396.1:0-4205 GCA_964471755.1 uncultured Alcaligenaceae bacterium | reverse complement strand
AGGCGAGCCCCCCACGAAAGTGGGGGGAGTTTGCCGTCGGGAACTCCCCCCACTTTCGTGGGGGGCTCGCCGGGTTCATCCCTGGAGATCCACATGCGACGACTCGCGCTGCTGGCGCTGCTCCTTCCCGGACTGGCCGCCGTACTACCGGCTCAGACCAGCTATCCGATGGTCACCCACTGCATGCCGGTCGCCGTCCAGCGGGGCACCACGACCGAGCTGACCATCGAGGGACAGCAGAACTTCTGGGGCGTCACCGGCATCGTCTTCGAGGGCCCCGGCCTTTCCGGCGAGCCATCCACGCCGGCCAGGGCGGTCCCCGCCGGCGCGGCCGTTCCGATCGTCAAGAGCGCCCAGTGCAAGGTGACCGTCGCGGCCGACGCCCTGCCCGGCGTCCGTGAGTTCCGGCTTCTCTCCCGCCTGGGCGTCTCCAGCGTCGGACAGATCGTTGTCACCGACTCGCCGGTCGTCGTCGAGAAGGCAGCGAACAACTCGCCGGACAAGGCGATGGCAGTCACGATCCCCTGCACGCTCACCGGCAAGATCGAGGTCGCCGAGGATGTCGATTACTACCGATTCCCGGCGAAGAAGGGCGAGGTGATCTCCGCCGAGGTGATCTGTGCCCGCATCCAGGACAAGATCCACGACCTGCAAAAGCACGCCGATCCGCTGATCGCCCTCCACGATGCCGAGGGGCGCGAACTGGCCGCCAACGACGATTTCTTCTTCGCCGACTCCTTCCTGACCTTCACCATCCCGGCCGATGGCACCTACTATCTCGAAGTGCGCGACTCGAAATACGACGGCGACCGACGCTGGGTCTACGCCGTCGAGGTGACAAACCGCAGTCACGTCACCCATGTCTACCCGATGGCCGGCAATCCGGGCGTGACCCTTCCCGTGGAGCCGGTCGGCCACATCGTCAGCGGAAGCGGCCCACTGACGATCACGACCCCGAAGGAACCGGGCCTGCATCTGCTGCCACTGCCGGGCGCGAATCCGGTGCCGTTCCTGGTCAACACCCTGCCGCCGGTGATGGAGAAGGAAGGCAATGACACCCCCGAGACAGCTCAGGTGATCACCCTCCCGTGCGGGCTCAATGGCCGAATCCAGGTGGCGCGCGATCTGGACTACTTCCGCTTCAAGGGTGTCAAGGGCCAGGCGATCCGCTTCGAGGTCCAGGCTCGCCGTTTCGGCACCGGCCTCGTCTCGACCCTGGACGCCTTCCTGGAGGTACTCTCGCTCAAGGGGGCTGCCCTGGCAAGCAACGACGATCTCACGGGCAAGGACGCCGGCCTCGTCTTCACGCCGAAGGAGGATGGCGAGTACCTGCTCCGCATCCGCGACCTGAACAGCAAGGGCGGTCCGACGGCCATCTATCACATCGAGTGCGAGCGGGCTCGGCCCGATTTCACCGTCCGCTGCGACGGCGACAAGGCGATGCTCGGCCCGGGCACCAGCACGACGTGGTTCGTTCACATCGTCCGCGCCAACGGCTTCGCCGGGCCGGTGAATGTGAAGATCGAGGGACTCCCCGCTGGCATCACGGCCAACGCCCTGACGATTCCGCCGACGATGACCCAGGGAATCCTCGTCCTGAGCGCGGCGGACGACGCCCGCCTGGGCACGCATGCCGAGGTACGGGTGATCGCGACCGGATCGGCCATGATCGATGGCAAGACGGTGACACTCGAACATGCCGCGACGCCGATCCAGGAAATCTACTTCCCCGGCGGCGGTCGTGGTCGCTTCGAGGTGAACATGATGACGGTCGGCATCACCGAACCGTCCGATCTGAAGGCGATCGTCGTGAAGCCGGCCGAGCTGAAGCTCAAGCCGGGAGCGGAGGTCAAACTGGAGGTGACGGCCGAACGTCGGCCGGGCTTCGACAAGCCAGTGCAGATCGATCTCATCTTCCGCCACCTGAACACGCAGTATGGCAATCCGTTGCCACCTGGCGTGACGATCGTGGCGGGCAAGAGCAAGACCCTGCTCGGCACGGGGAATACCGGCCACATCGTCCTCAAGGTCGATCCGAAGGCGGCTCCGATCGATAAAGTACCGATCAGCGTGCTCGGGCACACGTCGATCAACTTCGTCGTGAAGATGGTCTACTCGAGCAAGCCGATCTTCCTGACGATCGAGAAATGAGGCGTTGCCATGCCGCGTTCGCTGCTGCTGGTTCTGGTCGGTGGAATGTGTCTGACCCTGGCTCCGGTGAGCCGGGGCCAGCAGGAGGACGAACGCTGGCAAACGAAACTGGGACGCGCCGTGTCCACGTTCGGGCATCGGAACTGGATCGTGATCGCGGACGCGGCCTACCCGGCGCAGACGCGCGCGGGAATCGAAACGGTGGTCACCAGCGCGGACCATCTCCAGGTTCTCAAGACCGTTCTCGGTGGCGTGGTGGCTCACCGCCACGTCAGCCCGGTGGTATATCTTGACGCCGAGCTGGATTTCGTCCCGGAGGCAGACGCTCCGGGCATCGATCGCTTCCGCAAGGCGATCAAGGCGGACCTGGCCAAATACAAGCCGCGAACGCTGCCCCACGAGCAGATCATCGACCGTCTCGACAGGGCCGGCGAGAAGTTCCGCGTGCTGGTGCTGAAGACGCAGGCCCAGCTGCCGTACACGTCGGTGTTCGTGGAACTGGACTGCGGCTACTGGTCCCCGGAGGCCGAGAAGCGTCTCCGTGAGGCGATGCCGAAGGCTGAGCAGAAGTGACGCCTCACTGTCACTTCGCGTCATCGAATCCACTTCATCGAAAGGAATCCCTCTCATGCGCTGGCTGTTTGCGTCACTCGCCGTTCTGCTTCCGCTTGCCCCGGTGATGGCTGACTCGAAACACCCCAACGTCCTCATGCTCGTCGGCGACGACATGGCCTGGACCGACTACGGCTTCATGGGCCACGAACAGGTCCGGACGCCGAATCTCGACCGCCTGGCCCGAAGCGGGGCCCTCTTCCCCTACGGCACCGTGCCCACGTCGCTCTGCCGGGCCAGTCTGGCGACGCTCCTCACGGGCCTGTACGCGCACCAGCACAAGATCTGCTGCAACGATCCGCCCAAGGGCATCGACCGAGCGAAGATGCTCCCGTTTCTCCAGCACGCGCCGACCATCCCGCGCTGGCTCGGCGAGAAGGGCGGCTACCTCAGCCTTCAGACCGGCAAGTTCTGGGAGGGCCACTTCTCCAACGGCGGCTTCACGCATGGCATGACGACCAAAGGCCGACACGGCGAGGAAGGTCTGGTCATCGGCCGAACGACGCTCCAGCCGATCTACGACTTCGTCGAGAAGGCCGGGGATAAGCCCTGGTTCGTCTGGTACGCACCGATGATGCCACACCAGCCGCACAACCCGCCGGCGAAGTACCTCGAACGCTACACGAAGGCCGGGATGAACGAGCGGGTGGCCAAATACTACGCCATGTGCGAGTGGTTCGACGATACCTGTGGCCAGCTCCTCGACTACCTCGATCGGAAGAAACTGCGCGAGAACACGCTGGTGATCTATCTCGCCGACAACGGCTGGATCCAGTCGCCCGGCGCGCCCAGGGTCGGCGAGCAGTTCCAGACGCGGAGCAAGAACACGCCCTACGACGGTGGCGTGCGGACGCCGCTGATCCTGAGCTGGCCGGGCAAGATCGCCGCCCACAAGTTCGACGCTCCGATCTCGACCATCGACCTGCTGCCGACGATCCTGTCGGCCTGCGCCGTCAAGCCGCCGGCCGATCTGCCGGGCGTCGATCTCTTCGCCGTGGCCACGGGTCGGGTGAAGCTCGAACGACCGCGCGTCTTCGGCGAAATCTTTCTGCATGACTGCGTCGAACTGGGCAAGCCGAAGCTGAGTCTGACGCATCGCTGGGTACGCGAGGGGACGTGGAAACTGATCGTCCCGGCTGCCGCGGATAAGCCGGTGGAGCTGTTCAACCTGGCGACCGATCCTCACGAGAAGACCAATCTCGCGGCGAAGGAGGCCGACCGGATTGCCGGCCTCCGCAAGGCACTCGATGCGTGGTGGAAGCCGGAATGAACGGCAGTTCGGGAAGCCCCTCGCCCCTGTACTCAGGGGAGAGGGGTTGGGGTGAGGGGTTTGCGGCTTCCCTGACTGTTGAGCCTTGTCCCCCTCACCCCAGCCCTCTCCCCCGGAGGAGACTGCTGAAAAAGTCTCCGTTAGGGGAGTCAGGACGCCACTGAGGCGTCCC
>CAYYJM010000395.1:0-4214 GCA_964471755.1 uncultured Alcaligenaceae bacterium | reverse complement strand
CACGGGAGACGAACTCGAGTCCACCGGATAGATTTGAGGATTGTACGCGTTCATCTCGGCCACGATCGCCGCGTTGACGGTGAGTTGATCGACCCAGGTGTAATCCGTGGGGGCGGCGGCGAAGGGGAGGCCGGACTTCGTCCCGGTGATCGTACGACCGTCGGTGGGCGTGCTGGGGCAGACGAACTGCGAGATCGGCGTCTTGATCGCCACAGCGTTGCTCGGATCGGCGAAGCTGAGATCGACGTGGTAGCTCCGGTAAACCGCTTCCTGCTCGATGAACGGCAGCAGATGCCAGGCCCAGGTGCGGTTCACCGTGGCACCGAGTCCCGGCATGGGAAAGTTGCCGTTGTTGGCGTCAGCGTAGTTATGGCAGGCCAGGCCGATCTGTTTGAAGTTGTTCTGGCACCGAACCCGCGAGGCCGCCTCGCGAACCTTCTGGACGGCCGGTAGCAGTAGCCCGATCAGGATCGCGATGATGGCGATGACCACCAGCAACTCGATCAGCGTGAACGCGAGACGACGGGATGGTGATGGCATGGAGTCCTCCAGGGAGTGCATCGGGAGCTGGTGGTTCCGTGAGCAAAACGCGAGCCAACACCGGACACGCTCAAAAGTCCCTACTCGTGACAACTCGCACCGAACACGCTGGCCAGATATTCGCCACCGATGACGAAAAAACAGGCAGAGGTGTTCGTGGCACGATCGGAGATCGCAGACATGCGAACGACGTCAGGAAGTGGCCAGACCCTGGAATGGCGAGGCGGGGTGCGACTGCTCCTGTTCGCGCTGCTGCTCGCACTGCCGGCCTCGGCTCAGCGCCCGGCGGAGAAAGGAACTCCGAAGATGACCCGTGAACAGGCCTCGGCCTTCGCCCGACTCGCTCTCAAGGGCCTGCATCGGCAGTATCCCAACAAGCCGGCCGACGTTCTCAACAGCGATGACGACATCAAGTCACCCCGGACGATGCACCCGGCCTTCTACGGCTGCTTTGACTGGCACTCGTCCGTTCACGGTCACTGGATGCTCGTCCGCATCCTGAAGACCTATCCCGACCTGGCCGAGGCGAAGGAGATCCGTGCTGCCCTGGCGAAGAGCCTGACGGCCGAGAACCTGCGGGTCGAGGCCGACTACTTCGCCCGGCCGAATACGCAATCGTTCGAGCGGCCCTACGGCTGGGCCTGGCTGCTGAAACTCGCCGAGGAACTGCATGGCTGGGACGACCTCGACGGCAAGGTCTGGGCGAAGAACCTCAAGCCGCTCGCTGACGTGATCGCCGGTCGCTACGTCGCGTATTTCCCGAAACAGACCTACCCGATCCGCTCCGGCGTCCACTCCTGCACGGCGTTCGGCCTGGCCTTCGCCCACGACTACGCGAAGACCACGGGAAACAAAGCCCTGCTCGAACGGATCGAGGAACGAGCGCGGACGTACTACGGCAAGGACGCTGACATCCCGGCGAAGTGGGAACCGGACGGTGCGGACTTCTTCTCGCCGTCGCTGATGGAAGCCGATCTGATGCGGCGAGTGTTGCCAGCGAAGGAGTTCGCCGCGTGGTTCCGGCGCTTCCTGCCCGAGGTGCCGAAGAGCCTCCGCGAGCCAGCAACGGTGACCGATCGCAGCGATCCGCAGATCGTCCACCTCGACGGCCTGAATCTGAGCCGGGCCTGGTGCCTGCGAGGTGTCAGTGCGTATCTGCCGGTGGACGAGCCGGTGCGCAAGGTGTTGGTCGAGTCGGCGGCCCGGCACGCAGAGGCCGGGTTGGCTCACGTCGCCAGCGGCGACTACGCCGGCGAACACTGGCTGGCGTCGTTCGCGGTGTACCTGCTGACGCCATCCAACGAGTAGCCAGTGCTGATACTACCCTCCAAACGCCGCATCGCCCAGACCGACGTTCCGCTTGATCTGCCGATAGGTCGCCTCGTCGAGCAGTCGCCCCTCACGGTCGTAGTATTCGACCCGAACGGGCAGCAACGTCGCGTCATCGACGTGCAACATGGCCCGATGCCATTCCAGGTCCGGGGCATCGGCGACCATCTCAAGTCGATGACAGGGCCGTTCATCGACGACCGAGTTGGTGAGGTAGACCGCCGCCTCTTCCCGTTCCGCCAGGCTTGTCGCGAAGCGTTCGAGCATGTGGGCCATGCCTGCGCCGGTAATGGCGTGCCGGCTGTTCTCACGCACCGAGGGAGCGTGCGGGTCCATCGCCAGGACGCCGGTGACCAGACCGAGGTAGCCGGCCGGGCGAACGCGCATCTGGCCCGCATGCAGACCGACGCCGTACCAGACCTCCTGCCCGACGCTCGCCGCCGGCTCCCGGAAACGCAGATGCACGGCGAACGGTTCTGCCCGGAAGTCCATGTCGAGAACCTGTTCCGGGTTGAGCTTGCCGTGCATCCGCTCACGCGTGGCCAGGACGCAGCGGTAATCGCGGATCGCGGCGCAGGCTGCGCGAGCCTGGTCGATCAGGCGAAGAGCCGCCGTGCGATCCGTACCGGGGCTGCCGTTCGTGGTCGGCGGTGGAGCGAATTCCTCCGCTTCGGTCGGAAAGCTGGCTCCGCTCAGGGTGACCCAGCCGACGAACAGCACGACCAGGGCCGGAAAGAGAAGCCACGCCGAGAGCGGTTGCGGTTCGCGAAGCGGTGACGGCGACATGGGGCCTCCTCGCGGAAAGGATCGATTCCATCGGCGGACCAAATGGCCGCTACAGTCCACAACGATGATGCGACCGCTCCATTGAACGCGGACCAGGAGTCCATCTCAAGGGGCTGGGCCATGGATTTGGCCCGGGGCGAGCCTGGGCTCGTTGCGGAATCGACATCCTCAGAAAAGCCTTCCTCATCAGCCCGGACATCGCGATCGCGCCAGATGGACCGGACGTTCTTCCCGATGAACACTTCCCGGAACCGTCCGATAGTATGGAGAAGACACCCGGCCGAGCGGCCTGGTTCACCATCCCCACGGAGGACGCACGCATGGACGAGACCGCCATCCGCCAGTACATCGTGCAGACGTTTCCCGGCGTCGTGGTCCAGGACGCCATGAACGCGATGTTCTTCTTCCTCGATCCAGAGCGCCTGTTCCCTTTCGCGACCGTGACGACCACCGACGAACACGACCAGGCGTCCAACCTCGACCGGCCGGGCGTCTACCGCCTGAACGTCGGCGTCAGCAAGGCGACCTTCCAGGCCCTGTTCGGCAGCGTGGCCGGAGCGGACGCCGGCCACGACTTCACCGCCCTGGATCGACTCTTGCCGCATCCGGTCTACGGCAAGATGTACTGGGTCTGCGTCCTCAACCCCGGCCCGGACACCATCGGCCAGGTTCAAGATCTGCTCGCCGAGGCGTACGCGATGGCCGCCGCTCGGTACGGACGGCCGGGCGACGCCGCCGGTTGACGCACGAGTCACGAGATGCTTGTCCGTCGGTTGACGCCGAGGTAAGATCCGCGAGGTTGCCCCCTTTCGGAGAATCCGCCGTGAGCGACACTCCATCCCGCCGAGATGCCCTGGGCCTCGGCCTCGCCGGCCTGGTCGGCGGAGCCCTCGTCGAGGGCCAGTCCATCGCCGAACCCGAGACGCCACCCGAGCGAACGTTCCTGACACCGGGCAGAGACTTCCGCGATGTCAGTCGCGGCGATCCGGTGCCGCACACGCTCAAGGGCGACGCCCTTGTCAAGGCCCGACTGACACCGGAGTCGTGGCGGCTGGAGATCGTCGCCGAGGACAGGGTGGCGATGGATCGGCCGCTCACCCTGGAAGCCGGCACCGCCCTCGATCTGCCGACGCTGATGAAGCTCGGCGAGACGCACGGCCTGCGCTTCCTCAAGGCGATGCAGTGCAACAACATCGCCCTGCCGCTGGGCCAGGGGCTCTGGGAAGGCGTGCCGCTGCGTGAGGTGCTGCGCCGCTGCGGCAAGATCGACAACGCTCGACGTGTCTTCTACTGGGGCTTCCACAACGACGAGCCGGCCCAGCTGTTCCGTTCGTCGCTGGCTCTGTCGCAGGTTCTCGACACGCCGCCGGGCGAGTTGCCGGTACTCGTCGCGTACCGTCTCAACGGTGGACCGATCTCCCTGGAACGAGGCGGCCCGGTGCGTCTGATCGTGCCGTGGGCGCACGGCTTCAAGTCGGTCAAGTGGCTGCAAAAGATCGTCTTGACCAACGCTTACCAGGCAAACGACACCTACGCGCTGCGGAACAACGATCCGGAGT
>CAYYJM010000394.1:0-4249 GCA_964471755.1 uncultured Alcaligenaceae bacterium | reverse complement strand
GTCCGCCCCTTCGCGTTCAGTTGGCCAGGAAGCGAAGCGCCCGCCGGGCTCGGCCGTGATCCGGGTCGATTTGCAGGCATTTCTCATACGCCGAACGAGCCTCCGCCAGCCGTCCCGCGGCCCGGTTGGCCTCGCCGAGATAGAACCAGGCGTGGGCCTGCCCCGGAGCAATTTCCACCGCCTGACCGGCCGCCTTGACCGCGGCCTCGGGGCGACCGAGATCCAGTTCTCTCATCCCCTCCGCAACCAGAGCGCGATTCTGAAAGCGGACTCCTTCCTCATGAACACTGGCGTGGTCGGCCTGCTTCGCGAGTTCTTGCCACAATTCGCGGGCTCCGGGACCGGTCGCCACCCGAGCCGCACGTTGCCACGCCGCCCAGGCCTCGGCCGGCCGACCCTGTGCCGCCAGCATCTGCCCCTGCCGCCAGAGCCGATCCCAGGTGGCTCGGCCTCTGGTGATCACTTCATTCAGGTGTTCCATCGCCTCTTGCCGCCTGTCCGTGTTGTACAACACATCGGCCAGCTTGTCGGCGATCTCCGGGTTCCAGCCGGCCGCCAGGGCCGCACGCAGTTTCATCTCGGCGTCGCCGATGCGCCCCGCCTGGACCAGTCGGCCGGCTTCGTGGAAGAGACCGTTCTGCCCAACCCGGTCGGCTACGGCGAACACCCAGTCCACCTCGGTATCGAACGGCGTGGGCAGCGGTCGGGGTCGGCGGGCGAACTGATCCGCCAGGCGATCGGCGGCGGGACCATCTTTGCGGACCAGGGCCAGACGGTAGAGCAGCGACACCGGCGGATAGGCATCCGGAAACTCGTCGGCCAGTCGTCGGGCCAGCGTCTCCGCCTCCTTCGTCTGCTCGGCGTCGGCCGCGAGCAGGGCCCGTTCGTAGCGGGCTCCAGGCAGGTCGCCGGCCTGATCGAAGGCCGTCGCTGCCGCTGCGGTGTCACTCAGGCGAAGGTGATTCTTGCCGGCGTAGTACCAGGCGTCGGCCCGGCGACGGTGGCCCCGGACGATCACCTCCGCGTATCGGCTGTTCGCCTCGTGGAGCAGGCCGAGACGTTCCAGCGTGAAGGCGTGCTTGAAGGCGAACTCGGTTCGGGTCGGAGCCCGGGCCGACGCCTCGCGCAGACATGCCTCCGCCTCGGGGAAATAGCCGGTCGCCAGGAACACCTCGCCCAACTCGGCCCAGTCCTCGGGAGTCCGACAGCGATCGATCCGGTCGCGGATCTCATCGGCCGTGATCGGATCGACGGCGGTGAAATCGGGCCGGGGCGGCGTCAACTGAAGATGTCGCCACAGGAGGTAGCCACCGAGAGCCACCTCGACAGTGATCAGGGTCAGGAGCAGCCATTGCGGACGGGTCACGGCGCACCTCCTTCGCGACTCGACCAGAGCGTGACGCGGCCTGCACGATCCGGCGGATCGTGCAGGAACAGCGACCCGGCAACGAGGTCGGGCCGACCGTCACCGTTCAGATCGCCGGCCGCCAGAACGGCCAGGTGGATCGGCCGATCGGCGAGACGCTTCGCGGTGAAGTGTTCCTGGCCGTCGTTTTCGAGCAGAACCAGGCTGGCCGAACCGGGCGTCCGCCAGTCGTTGAACATGCAGCCGGCGACGACATCGTTGTCGCCGTCGCCGTCGAGATCGACGACCGCGGCCGCGTACACCCCGCCGACGGCTCCGACCTGACCCGCGACGAAGGTCCAGCCGCCGAAGTTGCGGAGCCAGAGGACGCCGTGCCACGGTTGCGGATAGTGATGATTGATCTCCAGGTTATCGCCGGCGGCCAGGACGAGATCGAGTTTGCCGTCTCGATTCAGATCGGCGACGGTCAGGCTGGCACTGCCGAGATCGAAGTTCGTGAAGTGGTGCAGGCGACGCGGAGCAAACTCACCCCGGCCGCGATTCTCGAACGCCCAGACTTCCTCGTGATCCTGGGAGACGAGAACGGCGAGGTCGAGGTCGCCATCGCCGTCGAGGTCGGCCACCGGGACGTGCGATGGCCCCTGGGTGGCGAGCAGCAGGTGATCGCGGAATCGGCCACCGCCACGGTTCTCCAGCCAGAGAACCTCGCCGTGGTGGTAGCCGAACACGGCGACGGCGAGGTCCAGATCGCCATCGCCGTCCAGGTCGCCGGCCTGCACGTCCGACACCCGGCGAACGTCGTCGAGCAGGAGATGATTGACGAACGTCCCGCCGCGATTCTCCAACCAGACGACCTGGCCGATGCGTTCGTCGCTGGGGTAGACGCTACCGAGAACGGCGACGAGGACATCCCGATCGCCGTCGCCGTCGAGGTCGGCGATGGCGAGCCCGGCCGGGGCGTTGACCTCGTCTCCGAGCGGCGTTTCGCGCCAGTTTCCGCCCTCACGGCGGTAGCAGAAGACGCGATTCAGGCGAGCGTCGGAAGCGAGAATCTCCGGTTGACCATCGCCATCGAGATCGACGATCCGGACGGCGGTGATCTGCGGCCGAAAGCCGGGTTCCCGCTGGAGCGGCTGACAGTCGAAGGACAGCTCGGCCGGCGGGAAGTGTGACACCGGACTGGCAGTGACGGGCACCGTGGGACGCGGCAGCCACGCCAGCGCGGCCCCGAAGCCGAGCGGGACCACGACGGCGATGCCGATGAGCCAGGTTGTCAGTCCGGGCCGTGAAATCATCATGGACGTTTTCTCCCGGCTCGCCAAACTCCAATCGCCGACTTGTCTTTCGTCCCTGCGTCTGGCACGATGGGAGACGAAACCTCTCTCTTCTTACAGGATCGCGACATGATCTGCATCTCGATCGCTCAGGAGTCACGTCGCCTGGCGCTGGTGGACATGTACAACGCCGCCCCGCAGTGCGACCTGATGGAGATCCGCCTCGACTGCTTCGACAAGGCCGCCGACCTGAACGAACTGCTGGCCGACAAACGCCGACCGGTCATCCTCACCTGCCGCCGCAAGAAGGACGGCGGCCACTGGGACCGCAGTGAGGACGAACGCCTCGCCATCCTGCGACAGTGCGTCGTCGCTCCCCAGGCCGACTACGTCGAGATCGAGCAGGACGTCGCCGATCAGGTCAAGCCGCTGCCCGGCGGAGCGAAGCGCGTCATCTCCTACACGAATCTGACCGGGACGCCCGAGGACATCGCCGCCGTCTACGCACGCTGTCAGACGAAGTCGCCCGACGTGATCAAGCTGACGACCCTGGCCCGCACTCCAGAGGAAGCCTGGCCGCTGATTCAGATCCAGGGCAAGGCGACCATCCCGACGGTCGTCGTCGGCCTGGGCAAGCCGGGCGTCATGCTCACCGTCCTGGGCCGCAAGATCAACGCTCCGTGGACCTACGCCGCCCTCGAAAAGGGCATGGAAGCCCATCCCGATCAGCCGACCATCACCGATCTGCGCGAGGTCTACCGCTACGACACGATCGGCAAGAACACCCGGCTCATCGGCGTGACCGGCTTCGGGCCGCAGGAGTACGCCACGGTCGCCGCTCTGAACGCCGTCTTCGTGCATCACAACCTGCCGGTGCGATGCTGGCCGGCCGGCGTCGGCAGCGTCCGCCTCTTCCGCAAGATCGCCGAGGCGGTCAAGATGCAAGCCGTCGTCATCGATGCGGAGAATCGCCGCGAACTGTACGACATGGCCAGCGAACGGGGCGAGGCCGCCGAGAAGTCCGGCCAGGTCGATCTGCTCCTGCTCAAGGGCGAGGACTGGCACGGCCGTGACACCTACTTCCCGGCCCTGAGCCACGCCCTGGAGAATGCGCTCCGCACGCGCTACAAGTCCGATCGGCCGCTTCAGGGCCGAATCGTCGCCATCGTCGGCACGAACGAGTTGGCCCGGCGACTGGCCTTCCATCTGAACGCGGCCGGGTGCGGTGTCATCGTCGTCAGCTACGACAAGGAGGCCGCTCACGAGGTGGCCCACATGGTCGGCTGTCGGATGCTCCAGACGGAGGCGCTCTACTCGACGATGCACGACGTGGTCATCGTCGCCGACGACGAGAAGGGCCTGGCGAAATCGCGGAGTGGCCTCAGCGCCACCGGCATGCGCGCCGGCGTGACGCTACTCGATCTGACCGATCCCCTGCTGCCGACACCGCTGGCACACGAGTGTCAGAAACGCGGTCTGACGGTCGTGCAGCCGCTGGACGTCTGGCTCGCACGCATTCAGTTGCACGCGCACCTGCTGACGGGCAAGGAGACGCCGCGTGAGGTGATCACCGCCGCCGTGCCGTGGCTGATGCCGACGTGAGAGTCTG
>CAYYJM010000393.1:879-4285 GCA_964471755.1 uncultured Alcaligenaceae bacterium | reverse complement strand
GGTCATCGGGAACGCCTCGGTGAACCGCCAGAACTTCGGCACCTTGAATCCCGCCAGACGCTCCCGGCACCACACGGCCAGTTCCGCCTCGGTCACCGTGGCTCCCTCACGCAGACGGACCCAGGCCATGACCTCCTCGCCGTACTTCCGACTCGGCACGCCGATGATCTGCACCTCGGCAATGCCCGCATGCTGATGCAGCACGGCCTCGATCTCCCGCGGAAAGATCTTCTCGCCACCACGACAGATCATGTCCTTGAGACGACCGACGATGCGAGCGTAGCCGTCCTCGTCCAGCGTGGCCAGGTCGCCGGAGTGCATCCAGCCCTCCCGGTCGATCGAGGCCCGCGTCGCCGACTCGTCGTTCCAGTAACCGCACATGACGCCGTAGCCGCGCGTGCAAAACTCCCCGACGCTGCCGATCGGCAAAACGGTGCCGGTGCCCGGTTCCTTGATGCAGATCTCGACGTGCGGCAGGACCCGGCCCACGGTGCTGACGCGCCGCTCCAGA
Organism: uncultured Alcaligenaceae bacterium; assembly: GCA_964471755.1. GTDB lineage: Bacteria > Planctomycetota > Planctomycetia > Gemmatales > Gemmataceae > CAYYJM01. The sequence goes on along the minus strand of CAYYJM010000393.1, from coordinate 3,774 downwards.
GTGTCCTCGCGAAGACTGAGCGTCGAGAGCGGAGCCGTCTCCGTCATGCCGTAGCCGATGGCCACCTCCGGCATGTGCAGCCGCTCGACAACCTCACGCATCAGTTCGATCGGACAGGGGGCTCCGGCCATGATGCCCGTGCGCAGCGACGAGCGGTCGTATCGCTCCAGGTCCGGCACCTCCAGGATGAGCCGGAACATGGTCGGGACGCCGTACAGCGACGTGCATCGCTCGGCCTGGATGGCCGCCAGCGTCTCCTCGGCCTGGAAACTCTCGCCGGGTATGACCATGCACGCGCCGAGCGAGGTGCAGGCGAGGTTGCCCAGCACCATGCCGAAGCAGTGGTAGAACGGCACCGGAATGCAGACGCGATCCCGCTCGGTATAGCCCAGAGCCAGACCGACGAGGTAGGCGTTGTTCAGGATGTTGTGATGCGACAGCGTCGCGCCCTTGGGAAAGCCGGTCGTCCCCGAGGTGTACTGGATGTTGATCGGATCGTCGAACTGCAACCCGGCCTCGCGGGCTTCGAGGTCCGCGACGGCCACGGCGGCACCGGCATTCAGAAAGGCGTCCCAGTCCTCGTCGAGAAAGATCACCCGCTCCAGGTGCGGACACTCGGGCCGCACGGCGGCGAGCAGGGTCCGATAGTCGATCTGGCGAAAGGCCCGGGCGTGGAACAGCACGCGGACGCTCGACTGATTCAGGGCGTACTGCAACTCGACGGCCTGATAGGCGGGATTGATGTTGACGAGGATCGCTCCGACGCGAGCTGTGGCGTACTGAGCGACAACCCACTCGAAGCGGTTGACCGACCAGATGCCGACGCGCTCGCCGGGCTCGACGCCGAGAGCTAGCAACCCCAGAGCGGCCTGCTCCACGGCCTGCCATAGCTGCCGATACGTCGCCCGGTAATTCTGCGAGCGGATGACGAGAGCGTCCTGATCCGGAAAGCGTTCGACCGTGCGGCGGAGGTTCTCGCCGATGGTCTGGCCGAGCAGTGGGCGGTCACTGGTCCCGCTGGCGTAAGAGCGATGCATCGCGTGAGCCTCATTGCGCCGCCGACTTGCCGGCGGTCTTCGGGGTAAAACCGTCGGCATGCTGACCGCTGGAAGGCTGCGTCACTCGATGTACTGCTCGCGCAGCTGACGCAGGGCCGTCAGCACGGGCCGAGGTTCGCCCTTCGCGTCGAACAGGCCACAGTGGGGGAACTGATGCGGCTCGTCGTCGGCCAGGCTGGCCCACTGAACGAGACGGATGTAGGGCTTGCACAGGGCCAGCGACAGGATCTGCGTCAGCCAGTCGGCCTGCCCCTCCGGCGTGAAGCCGCCCGGCCAGGAGCCGCCACCAACATGCAGATCCGGGTCGGCCAGCCGATCGGGTGTCATCGCGGCGGGGTAACCGAGCGTCAGCTGGATCGGCACGCCGAGCGGAGCGTAGAGATCGAACAGACGCGAACTGTCGAGCAGATCACGCAGGAAGCTCCCGCGTGGCGTCACGCCGCCGACGATCTCCAGATCGAGCGCGGCGAGGTTCAGTTCGCCGCGAATGAGCGTATCGGCGAAGTTGTGCGGCGAGTAGCTGCGGTCGGCCGGGGCCACATAGTCGCCCCAGGGCTGGGCGATGCTGGCGAGGATCTCCAGACCCGGATCGATCTGCCGGGCCGTCTCGACCAGGCGGAAGGTCAGGCCGAGCAGTTCGTCCTCGCCCAGGGCCAGGACGCTGGCACTGTTGCTGGCGGCGGTCAACTGCCAGCGTCGAATCCGGTTCCGATAGCGACGGATCACCTTCTCGACGAAGCGACAGATGAAGGTCACCAGTCGGGGCAAATCGCGTTCCCAGAGCCAGAGCCAGGCGGGCAACTGGGCCGCGGAGAAGTCGAGGAGCGGCCCGGCCGTCAGGGCAACATCACGGGCCTCAGCCCAGGCGAGAAGCTGATCGATCGGCTCCCAGTTCCACTGATCCTGCTCCGGCTCGATGCGCTGCCAGGGCATCGGCACGGTCATCGCCGTGAACAGGCCGTCGATGGCGGCGGTGCGGGCCTCGTTCGGGACGGTCGATCCGAGCCGGCAGCTGAGGTGCGTCTCGGCCTTGAGGTCGCGACTCTGGCGAACGGTGAAGACCTGATTGACGTAGCTCTGGACCAGATCCTGGCCGGTCTGGTACGCCTGGCGCAGAGCCTCCTTCGCCAGCGCGTCGCCGGGTTCGTCCTTGTCGCGGAACAGCAGAGCGGCGAAGGCGTGGATGGCCCGGTGCATCTGCTCGCCCAGGCTCGCGGGCGGTTGCAGACCGGCGGCCTGCCAGTCGGCCAGGGTGGTGCGTACCTGCAAGAGCTTGCCGCGAACCAGCTCGGTGAGCAGATCGTAGGGCTGATCGCGTTCCATCAGCGTGGCCGACAGACCCATGAAGTGCCCCTGATCGCCGAGCGACCAGGGCATGAGCAGATGACCGCTCTCGTCGATGGAGCGGCGCAGGGTGAGCAGGTCGGCCCGACGGATCTGCTCGGTCGGCCAGGGTGTGAAATCGCCGCTGCTCGCCAGGCAGGCCCGTTCGAGATCGGCCCGGGCCTCGGGCGGTAGATCAGCGGGAAGCTGGAAGGCCATCGTGCCCATGGCGGCTCGTCCTGCTACGCGGAGGCGGGCCGGACTCTTCGCGAGCCCCGGTCCCATTTGTCCTAGCATATCGGGTCCGGGCACGGGAAGCTATGGGCGAGCGCGTTCTGAGTTCATCGCCGTCGTTGCGGCCCAAACTGTAGGGTGGGCCGAGCGCTAGCGAGAGCCCACCGAGGCACCAGGAGCGCAGCGACACCGATCCTCTGCGGTGTCGCTGCGCTCCTGGTGCCTCGGTGGGCCGGCGCTGTCGTCTCCTTCACAGGGTACCAGGCCACGGCGGCGCTCT
>CAYYJM010000393.1:0-869 GCA_964471755.1 uncultured Alcaligenaceae bacterium | reverse complement strand
ACGGCGATGCCCCCGAGCCTTCTCGGCTCACGCCGCGACGACGGCCACCTCGCGCTTCAGGGCAATGATCGTCAGGCCATGACGATTGGCCAGTGCGATGGTCGCCTCGCGATCGACGAGGATGGTCTGGTCGGCCTCGATGGCGAGTACCTTGCCGCCGGCCTTGTGGATCGTCTCGATCGTCTGCACGCCGACCGTCGGCAGATCGAAGCGCGAATCCTGCTGCGGCTTGGCGACCTTGACCACGACGAAGCCGCCGGCCCGGCACAGCTCGCCGGCACGGAGGATGGCGCGATCGGTCCCCTCGATCGCCTCGACGGCCAGGACCGTCGTTCCCTTGACGACGACGCTCTGACCGACATCGAGCCGGCCCATCTCCTTGGCCAGGTTCCAGCCAAAGGCGATGTCGCGTTCCTCGGCGGCGGTCGGCCGACGACGGGTGAGAATGCCTTCGTTCACGAGTAACTCCGGACAGTGAGCCACGGCCGACTCGAAGACGATGCCGTCCTTCGCGAACTCGGCGATGATCGACAGCATGAGACTGTCATCGCTGTTGTCCTTGCGATTTCGGCCAAAGAACCAGCACAGGGTCCGCCAGTCGGGCAGGAGCGAAATCAACCGCCAGGGCCGGTGCAGGTAGTTGCCCTTGAAGATCTTGCCGAGCGTCACCAGGCGGACGACGCCCTCCTTCTTGCACAGGCGGATGATCCGACCCATGCCGCCGGCTCCGGACCAGTGGAAGCACTGGGCCAGATCCCGGAGAACCGGCTCCGCTTCGTAGCGGATACCGATGACGACCAGCGGCACGCCCCGCTGCCGCAGGGCCTCGGCGAAGACGACCGGGAGTTGGCCGCCACCGGCCATCAGGC
>CAYYJM010000392.1:0-4352 GCA_964471755.1 uncultured Alcaligenaceae bacterium | reverse complement strand
TGTCCGGCTTCACGTCCCGATGGATCAGGCCGAGCTTGTGGGCGCGGTGCAACCCCTGGGCGACCTGGGCGATGAGAATGATCGCCTCCTTCTCGGGAAGAGGGCCCTCGCGATCGATCCGCCGGCCGAGCGATTCGCCATCGACGAATTCCATGACGAGGAAGGGCGTGCCGCTCTCCTCGCCGAAATCCAGTGCCCGCACGATGTTCGGATGCGAGAGCCGGCTGGCGACGCGGAACTCCTGCTCGAAGCGCTTGAGCAGGACCGGATTGGCGGCCATGTGAGCCGGCATGATCTTGATGGCGACGATCTGGCCCGTGGCGCGGTGCTGACCGCGGTAGATGGCCCCCATGCCCCCCTCGGCAATCTTCTCGAGCAGGTCGTAGTTGCCGATGCTTTGCAAGGAGGTCATGGCGGTAGTGGCTCTTGGCCCCGGGACACCGGATGTCGGTGTGCCCTGCAATTCTAACTCGCGTTGAGATACCGAGCATGCCAAAAACGCGGAAAACGACGGTTTCGGCGACTCTTCGCGGGATTCGCGGCGAACCTGACCCGATCCGGCAGAAAATCCCTGGCAGGTTCTTGTCGCGTCGGTCACAATAGCATGGTGGAGTGGGTAATCTCCCGGGCGCGTCCAGCGACCCTTGAACCTCGGAGCGGGTGGCCAACATGTCACTGCTGGGCAAGGTCTTCGCCTTCTTGAACATCCTGGGCGTCGTGGGAGTCCTCGCCATGGGGATGATGACCTACGGCAAGAAGATCGCCTGGGCCAATGCCAACGCCCAGCAGGAACTCATGCTCAAGGGCCTGCCCCTGAACGATCAGGAGTTGGACAAGCAAGGCCGACCGCGGGTCGATAATCTGCTCGACGCGAATGTCAAGGTGGTCGTCCCCGGCCCGGTCGTGCGGACTCAGAGCGCCGAGGTCGAGCGGGTTCACGGTATCCTCCAGGGCGAACTGACCGCGATCAACGACAAGCCGAAGAAGCTCGCCCGCCTGGCCGACGTGGTGCTGCCCTTCGCCACCGACTACCGTCGCTACGCCGATCTGGTCCTGATCAAACGCTGGCTGAAGGGCGATCAGGAAGTCGGAAACCTCAGGGACCAAATGTCCCGCGCGGTCAAGGACACCGATGCGCTCCTGGCCCGGCTGAACGATCCGGCGGCGAAGATGCAGGATCCACGCCAGCAAGGCCGGACCTTCGACGAGGCCCTGACCGAGTACGCCCACTTGCAGACGGGCCCGGCCAAGGCCCCGTTCGTGGCGGCGTACCTCGCCACGCGGGCGGCGGCCCAGAAGGAAGGCAAGCCGGTTGACTTCGAGACGACCTTCACCGGCTCGATCGACCGCCTGATCGCCGAGGTGCAGGCCGAATACGACGCGGTCTACAAGGCCGCCGCCACGGGAGAAATCACCTGCAAGGAGCCGGGTGCCGATCCGGGCAATCCCGCTGCCTCCGTCACGACCACGAAGAAGGCCGGCGCTCAGGTTCAGCGAGCCGCCATCGTGGTCTACCTGTACAACCTGACCCCGCGTGACGAGAAGTTCAAGGCCGCCGACTGGGCGGCGATGCCGGCCGTCCAGCGCGTCGTCGGCGTCGTCGGCCTGGAGAACTTCCCCGATCCGATCATCGAGCAGGCCGCCCGTATCGGCTACCTGACCCGGCAGGTCCAGGCCGAGGGCAATCTGCCCTACACCGTGACGACCGAACTCGTCAAACAGATCGAGCGCGAGCGAATGGAGTTCGTGGCCCAGCACGCCCGGATGATCGCGTACCTCAAGGAGCAGAAGGGCATCATCGATGAACGCGAACTGCGGCTGGCCCGTGCCGAGGTGATCGCCAAGAAGCAGGAAGAACTGGCTGAGGCGAGCAAGAAGATCAACGACGATTTGAACCGGATTCTGGGAGACGCTCGTGTTGACACGGCCGAGCGCGTCAAGGTGATCCGGGATCTGGCGCAGTCGCTGCTCGAGGTTCGGCTGAAGACGCGCGACGCGGCCGAGTTCAATCAGAGAATCGAGCAGGAAATCCGTCGGCTGGAGCGGCTTTATCGCTGAGGTCCCCCGGCACGAACCCCAGGTGAGTCCCATGACGTCCCTCGGCAAGCTGCTGACGATTATGAACGTGGTGCTGAGCCTGACCATCCTGGCGGTGGCCCTGGCGAGCTTTACCAATCCGGTCGATTTTTCGGATAACTCGGCCAAGGACGGCAATCCGCCGGGCCTGTTCAAGCAGCGGGCCGAGCAGATCCGCGATGCCTGGGAGAAGATCCCCGGCGCGCTGGCGTCGATGAAGGCGGCCCAGAAGAGCCTCGACGACCTCAAGCGCTACGACGAGGCCCACAAGTGGTTCGCCCGGGAGTTGGCCCATCTCCAGAGCGGCAACACCCAGCAGAAGCCGATCCAGGTGGTGAAGTACAACGGGGCACTGCCCGAGATCGATCCAGCCAACCCGGACCAGGTGCTGCTGATCGCGCCGATGGAAGCCGGCCAGCCGCTGGTGCTGAAGTCGATGCAGGAGTACGAGGCCGACGCCGCCCGTCTGGCGATGGAACTGCCGAAGGTCGAGGCTCGCCACCTGGCGGCGATCCAGAAGGACATCGACGAGACGAGCAAGCGTCTGGGCGAGTCGGGTCTGCATCAGCGGTTGACGGCGGAAGAATTCAAGCTGGCCCAGACCGTGGAGGAGATCGGTCGGCTCCAGCCGTTGCTGATCAACGCCCTGGTCGAGGGGGCGCTGATCGTGCAACGGCGCGGAGCCCTGGAAGCGCGGCTGGACGAGTTGAAGCGACTGGAGAAAGGCTCCACGGTTGGTCGTGCGGATCGCTGAGGCAAGCGGGAGAAAATGACCGGTCGCTGTTGCAGTGCTGTCGGCTTCTGCGATAGAATCGATCTTGACACCATCGCCCCCGGTTGGCATACACACCCGCCACTCAACCTGAGGGGAAGTTGAGCGGTTGGTCCTGTCGGTCGGGGTAGGCCGTCGGCCAGTCCAGGCGATCTGTTACCGGATCGCGGCAATCCGTGGGGGAAGGACCATGACAGTTCTGGGGAAGATCCTGGTCTTCGTGAACCTGGTCTTCAGCGTCCTGGTCGGTGGGCTGGTCGTGGTCGTGTTCACGGCCCGGACCAATTATGCCGCCGCCCTGGATCAGTCCGAAAAAATGCGGCAACTCGAATACAGCCTGGCCCAGGCCAAGCTCAACGAGGTCAAGCAAATCAAGGCCGAGTTCGCGGTTCGAGAAGGCGACCTGAAGGGCACCATCGCCAAGCTGCAGAAGGATCTGCAGACACAGGTCGATGTCAACAAGAGCCTCAACGACAAGGTTCAGACAGAGGTCGTCCAGGCGCAGACCTACGAGACGGGCAAGAACAGCTCTCAGAACGAGATCGTTCGTCGGCAGGCCGACGTGACCGAGATGAAGAAGCGTCTCGACGATCAGGTGACGAAGAATACGGAACTGGTCAAGGATAACGTCCGGCTGACGCAGGACGCCCTGACGGCCCAGATTGAGTCGAAGGCCGCTCTCGAACGGGCGCAGAATCTGGAGGAGCAATACAAGCACCTCGCCACGATGTACGCCAAGGGCCAGGGCACCGGCGGAGCGATTCCGCCCCGGTCGTTCATGGGCCCCGGCGGCCAGGTGAACCCGCCTCCGGAAAAGATCGAGGGGCAGGTGGTGAAGCTGAACGGCACGCTGCTACAACTGTCGGCAGGCAGTGACGTCGGTCTCAGGGAAGGCCATACTCTGGAACTGTACCGTCTATCTCCGAAGGCGCTTTACCTGGGCCGGGTTCGCATCACGGACGTCGGTCCGAAGGTGGCGGTGGCGACGCCGGTGGGCCGGCTGCACTCCGAGCCCCAGATCGGGGACCAGTTCGCCAGTCAGATCAAGTGACCGCGAGGAGCCAACGTCATGGCGAAGAGCAAGAAAACGCCGTCCGGCCCGAAGCCGAAGTCGGATGCCTACGTCGGCCTGCTGGTCATCTCGCTGCTGGCCCAGATCGCCGGAGCGGTGCTGCTGTACCTGGAATACTCCACCTACCCGGATAAGGCTCCGCCCCGGATTCAGGCGAGCCCGTCGCTGACGGCTGCCCAGCCGGGGCCGCCTCCGGGGCCAGGGCCAGGGCCAGGACCGATGCCGCCGGGGCCGATGCCCATGCCGCCAGGGCCGATGCCCATGCCGCCGGCACCGATGCCGATGAATCCTTGATCGTCCGGCTCGCTCTCCTTCTCCTCACAGCTCGGTCTCTGGACCGGGCTGCTTCCTTGCGCTGGCATTCCTTCCCCTCTGTCCCGCCCGAGAGTGGCCTGGACGTCGGTGACGCTCCGACCCGCCTTACATTCGCAT
>CAYYJM010000391.1:0-4406 GCA_964471755.1 uncultured Alcaligenaceae bacterium | reverse complement strand
ATAGCTTACTGGCGATTCATGCCGGGAGTCAATCCGCTGTCTTTCAGAGCCGCGCACGCAGCGAGGCCGCAGGCCGAGCGGAGTAAGCGCACCGAGGCCCGGACGCGCAGGCTTTGGGGCGCATCCGCCGCCCTGATGTGCAGGTTGCGGTGCGCTTACTCCACTCGGCCTGCGGCCTCGCTGCGTGCGCGGCTCTGACTCGTGGCATCACTTCACCGGCCGGCCCGGAAACGATGCCTCGACCGTCTTTTGCGACGGCATGCCGAACAGGAAACGCAGCCAGCGATAGGGCACGCCAAACATGTGTAGCCCGGTGCTGACGATCAGGCGAAGATCCAGCCACAGGTTGAAAGTGCGAATGTAGTAGAGGTCGTAGGCCAGCTTCGCACGCACGCTGTCGAGATCGGTGTCGGCGGGAAGCTGGACCTGAGCCAGGCCGGTGACGCCGGGCCGGATCAGCAGGCGATCGCGATAGTGCGGAATGGCCCGCTCCAGATTGGGCACGAACTCCGGCCGTTCCGGTCGAGGGCCGACCAGGCCCATGTCGCCGCGCAGCACGTTCCACAACTGCGGTAACTCGTCCAGATGCGTCGCTCGCAGGATGCGGCCGATGAATGTCACGCGACTGTCACCTGGTCGAGACCACTGAGCCCCGCCCTTCTCCGCGTCGCAACGCATGGTCCGTAGCTTGAAGATCGGAAACGGCTTGCCGTTCAGGCCGAGACGAATCTGCGAGTAGAACGCCGGCCCCGAACTGGTCAGCTTCACCAGCAGCGCACAGAGGCCGATGACGGGCAGGGCCAGTAGGGACAGGACCAGCGCCAGGCACCATTCCACGGCGTCCTTGACGCTGGCATACCAGCTCGCCGAGACCGGCGTCACGGGCACCCAGCGATTCAGACGAACCGTGCCGGAGCCGCCAGAGCCGGTGTCGGAAGGACTCCGCCGACCTGCTGACGGAGTGCTGACAGTGGACCGGCCCGGTTCCCTCTCACTGGGGACGGTGCGCGGCGTCGAAGAATCGGCGGACATCATCACCCCGCTCGGGATCTACCCGGTTGACGGAACCACCACGCGCCGCCCGGGGGGACCAGGTGGCGTTCTGCGCGCGAGGGTACGGGGGGAGTTCGGACCCGAGGTCCGCCGTTGGGGTACTCGCTTCGTCAGGGGTTGGCCGCACGTCACGCGTGAGAATCGCTCACGTTGTGGTCGGCCCTCTTTCCCCTGGCACGCAATTCTAGCACCGTCCGAGTTTTCCGGTCGGCCAGTACAGAGGTTATTTTCGCCGGAAGTTGCCCAATCATTAAAGTCCTCCACGCCGATGAGGAAGCGAAACACGGATGGGGCGGTATCGGGTATGCTGATTGCATCGATTATTCCATCTCGGAGGAGAATGCCATGTGGGTTCGTCAGGCTGACCTGGACGCCGTCAACGAAGCCGCTTCGCCGATTCCGACGCGGATCGCGTCGAACGAGGAGTTCATCCCGCCGCCCCAGTCGGCCGAACAGCTGGCCTTCGAGGCCCGCCTGGCCGAGTTGAGCGCCCGCCAGGCCCAGCAGCACAACGTCACCCGCCGTCAGTTCCTGCGCACCGGAGCCGGCATGGCCGCTGCCCTGACCGTGCTGAACGAGGTCTTCGGGCCCTGCTACGAGGTCGCCGCCGACGAGGTCGCGGAGCCGAAAGCCTTCGAGGAACGCTGGCCCAAGGAGCAGTTCATCTTCGACATCCAGACGCATCACGTCGATGTCAGCCAGAAATGGTACGACGACACGCCGGATGGCCGGGCCATGCAGCGATTCTTCCTCCTGCTTCGCCCCTTCGCTGGCAGCGTCGAGAAGAGCCTCGACCAGCTCAATCGCGTTCACTACGTCAAGGAACTGTTCGGCGACAGTGACACGACGATGGCAGTCATCAGCGGCGTGCCGAGCCGGAACTGGGACAAAAACCCGCTGCCGCCCGATCAGATGGTGGCGACCCGCAAGTTCGTCAACGACCTGGCCGGCTCGCAGCGGCTCCTTTCCCACGGCCTGCTGCGACCGAACCTCGGCGCGAAGGAATTCGAGGAGATGGAACGCCAGGTCAAGGAACTGAAGATCGACGCCTGGAAGATGTACACCGGAGCGGAACTGGGCGAGAAGGCCTGGTTCCTGGACGACGAGAAGGTCGCCTATCCGTTCTGGGAGCGGACGAAGAAGCTCGGCGTCAAGAACCTGTGCGTCCACAAGGGTCTGCCGCTGAGCGTCTTCAACGAGAAGGCGTGCCAGCCGCTCGACCTGGAGAAGGCGGCGAAGGACTGGCCGGACCTGAACTTCATCGTCTACCATTCCGGCTACCGGGCCAGCGGCCTGGTCGGCAGCGGCACCGGCGAGAAGGTCATCGACCGGAAGACCAACGATCCCCAGGAGATCCCCTGGATCAGCGACATTCTGCGCATCCTGAAGCGCAATCCGGGGATCAAGAACATCTACTTCGAGTTGGGCAGCACGTTCCAGCAGCTCTCGGCCGGCAATCCGACGCGCTGCCTGCACATGCTCGGCCAGATGATCCAGGTCGCCGGGGCGGACCACGTCCTGTGGGGCACCGACTCGATCTGGAACGGCAGTCCGCAGAGTCAGATCGTCCGCCTGCGCCGGCTGAAGATGACCGAGGAGTTGATGAAGAAGCACGGCTACGCCGAGCTGACCGACGAGGTGAAGAACCAGATCCTCGGCCTGAACGCGGCGAAGCTGTTCGGCATCGATCCCACGGCGAAGCGCAAGGCCATCAAGACGGACAGGCTGTCAGCCCTGCGTCAGCAGTATCAGCAGGACCCGAGTCCGAGCAACACGCAGTACGGCTGGGTCTGGGTCGAGGATGGCACGGAGCCGAGCGTCCCAGTCGGCGGCTGAGGCGAATCGACCAGACCGGTTGTTTCCAACCGCACGACGTTGGCGAGAGTGATCGGAATGAGCGGGGCCAGGCTCGCTTCTCCCAGAGCAGGAAACCGAGGAACGTAGGGAAAGCGGGCGACGTTCGGCTCTGGTGTCATGGTTGTTTGCGTTCCGCTTCGAGCATGGACATGAGGGTTTGCCCGGCCTCGAATGCCAGGTCCGGCGATTCGATCGGATACGACTGTCCCGACTGTAGAAGAGCCAGCGGATCGGATTCGAGGAGATCCTGCGCGAGAACTTGCAGGAGCCGTAATTTGTCCGTTCGAGACAACTCTCGGACGTTGGGTAGCACTTCCGCCAGAGACATGACCTCATCCTCTTGACTGGATTCCACGCCGCAAAAACAGCCCGCAGTAGTTGCTGAGTTCGTCCTGCTACTTCTCCTTCGTCTTGCCGGCTTCGGGAAGAAAACCATCGTCGGCTCGATTCTTTCGATCTTATCTGAAGGCTCCACGGATTGCCAGCCTCGGCAAGAGGGCACCCGTGGTGCCTCCAGGGCTTCCATCGTACAATCTTGTCGTGGAGGCCCCATGCTCGAACTGCACGGACATACGGCGCGCGTCCGCGCCCTCGCCTATTCTCCCGATGGCCGGACGCTCGCCTCGGGAAGCGACGATCGCACCGTCCACCTGTGGGACGTGGCGACCGGGAGCTGGCGCACCCTGATCAGGAGACACGCCGACTGGGTCCGGACCGTCGCCTGGAGTCCGGATGGCACAATACTCGCCAGCGGCGGCTGGGACGACTGCGTGATCGTTCACCCGCGCACGAAGGGAGTAAAAGCACGTTCACTGCCGGGGCGGCACGCTGGCGGCGTCTGGTCGGTCGCGTTTCGACCGGACGGTTCCACCCTCGCAGTCGGGGCCGGTGACGGCTCGTTCTCTTTCTACACCGCTCTCACCTGGGCCGGTCCACGCCGGTTCAAGGCCCATGCCTGGCCGATCCACGCCCTGGCCTGGAGCCCCGATGGCCGGACGCTGGCCACGGCCAGTCACGATGGCACGGTCAAGCTCTGGGACGGCGACTGGCAGCAGGATCGTGGGACGCTGACCGCCGGCGAGCGCGGCGGCTGGCTGCGCTGCCTCGTCTGGAGCGACGACAGCCGCCGGATCGTCGCCGGCGGCGAGGATGCCAGCCTGCACGTCTGGGCTGCGTCGGGCGAGTTGCTCCTGGGACCGCTGGAGGGTCACGGCGACCGGATCGCGGCGGTTCAGTTCAGCCCGGAGGGCGATCAGCTCATCTCGGCCGGCTGGGATGGCACCGTCCGCACCTGGAGCGCCGACGATGGCCGACCGCTCGCCGTGCGCGACTGGGATCTGGGCCGGATCGACGCCCTGGCCCTGTCGCCCGATGGCATGACCGCGGCGGCGTCCGGCCGGGACAACGTCGTCCTGGTCTGGGACACCGACGGCCCCGGCATTATTTATCGGCAGTAAGGAAAGTAATGCACGCTTGGCCTGATGTTTGCAGCGGTA
>CAYYJM010000390.1:1868-4491 GCA_964471755.1 uncultured Alcaligenaceae bacterium | reverse complement strand
AAGCGCCTATCGACCAGGACACGGTTTCTCAGCGTGACAGGGGGTTACCTATGCTGGATATGCGCCGACTCCTTGCGGTCGGATCGATCCTGACGCTCGCCATCGTCATCGGCTGGGCGCAGTTGTGGGGCGAATCAGGCACCTCCAACCGCAAGCCCGACGACAGGGACTGGAAGCAGGCCGCCAATTCCGAGGCTTCCATCGAACGCCAACTTCACGACGAGATGGCCGTCAATCGCTTCGGCGATCGACCCGTCGTCGCCTACCAGACCTCCGACGGCAAAACCATCTTCGGCCTCCAGCTCAAGGCCAGCCTGCCCAATACGGAACCGCTCCCGCGGGACATCGCCATCCTTGTCGATACCTCCGCCAGTCAGGCCGATGGCCCTCTCGCCATCGCCACCCGACTCGTCGAACAGGTCATCGCCAAGGCCGGACCCAACGATCGTATCTCCCTCTGGGCCGCCAACATCCGTGCCAACCACCTCAGCGCTGGATTCAAACTGCCTGCCAACCTCAAGGCCGCCGTCGCTGAACTCAAGAAGGAATATCCCTCCGGCACCGTCAACCTCAAGGGGGTCATCAAGGACGTCGCCAGGCAGTTTCCCGTCGAGGACGGCCGCCAGCGGCTCTGCCTCTTCCTCGGCGATGGCAACAGCTTCGCCGGGCCCATCTCCAACGACGAACGTGCCGAACTGAGCCAGGATCTCGTCTCCCGACAGATCGCCTGGTTCTGCGTCCCGCTCGGACAGACCTTCGATCCCGCCAACCTCCACGGCTTCGCCAACAGCACCGGCGGTCGCAGCCTTCGCTTCGAGGGACGCGAGTCCGTCGAGGCACTCGTCACGCGCCTCAATCTGGCCTTCGCCGAGCCCATCTTCTACCCCAACCAGGCCGATCTGCCCGCCGAGATCGTCCGTGCCGTGCCAGGCGTCCTTCCGCCTCTGCGACGTGACACCGCCGTTCTCATGCTCGGCGAACTCGCACCAAAAACGGCCCGCGTCAGCCTGAACCTCCGTGGCCTCGTCAGCGGGAAGCCCGCCACCACCTCCGTCGCCCACGACGTGCCAAAACCCGACAACGAACACTTCTTCCTGCTCCACATGCTCCGTCAGTGGCAGGCCAAGAAGGATCAACCCGCCCTTCTCCAGGCCGACCGAGCCCTCGCTCTCGCTCACAACCGTAACGTCCTGGCACGCGCCGACCTCCTCGCCAAGGCCGACTGGGCCCTCGAATCCGACGAACTCGACCCCGCCTTCCGACTCTATGGTCAGGCCGCTCAACTCGATCCCAACTGCAACGAGGCCAAGATCGGCCAGCAGATCGTCAACGAACTACGGCACGGCAAGACCAAGGACCAACTCCGCGAAAAATTCCTCCCCCAGGTCGGCGATCGACTCGCTCGCGTCGAGGACGGCAAGACCTTCGCCGTCAGCCGGGTCGCTCCCGACGAGAATCTGCCGGGCCAACCCGGTAACGTCGCTGCCGTCGGCCAACCCGATGGCGGCGACATCCTCCAGAACGCCCGCGCACGACAGGACCTCGCCGATCAGCAGGCCACCAAACTCGTCGATGACGCCATCCGACGCGCCAACCGTTTGGTCCTCACTCAGCCCGACGACGCCCATGACTTCCTCAAGCGGACCCTTGACGGCATCCGCACCAACCCCGATGTCAGCGAACGCTTCCGCGCTCGACTCAGCGATCGACTGGAGCAGTCCCTGAAGGCCGTCGATCGGCAGGGCGTACAGGTCAAGCAGGAGCAGGCCCAGAACCTCGCCCTCAAGGCTGCCGCCGACGCTCGCACCCTCCGCGACAACATCCAGAAGGCCACTCAGGATCGCGTCAAGGAACGCATGCGGGTCTACCACCAGTTGATGGATCAGGCTCGCGAGGAGCAGGCCTACATCCAGGCTCAGGGCATTCGCGAAGACCTCATCCGCGAGGGACAACCTGTGCCACCAGCCGTCGCCGCCGGATACAACGTCGCTCTCGCTGGCTATCACCTCCGCGAACTGAAGGAACTTCGCCGCGTCCGCGAGGAACGCTGGCTCGCCACCATGCTCGAAGTCGAACGCTCCGCCGTCCCCTTCCCCGACGAACCGCCGGTCGAATACCCGTCGCCGGCCATGATCCGCAAGATCACCCGTGGCACCTTCGACAACTGGGCCGACTGGTCCAAGGATCGCAAGTTCCGCTACGAGGTCAGCGGCTTCGGTCAGACCATCACCCGCCGATCCCTGGAGATTCGAGATCAACTGTCCAAGCCGGTCGATTTCCAGGGCTTCGACGACGTCAAGACTACCCTCCAGGAGGCGCTCGACCAACTGTCCAAGCGGTACGGCATCACCTTCGACGTCAATGAGCGAGCTTTCCGCGAAGAGCAAGTCATGGACGTCATGAAGACGGAAATCGCGCAGCCGACGCCGATTCCGCCGATGCCCGGTTCGGCCCTCAGTTCGGTCCTGAAGAAGATCCTGGCCCGCATCCCGGTCCCGTCCGGGGCCGTCTACCTGATCCGTCGGGATGCCGTCGAGATCACGACCGCCACCTTCGCTTCCTCGGAGAAGGCCCTCCGCGTCTACCCGGCGGCTGACATCGTCACACCCATCGCCAATCCCAG
>CAYYJM010000390.1:0-1768 GCA_964471755.1 uncultured Alcaligenaceae bacterium | reverse complement strand
CCGATGGACCCCAAGGATCCACTGGTCAAACGCGTTCCCAAACCCAAACTCGATCCCAAGACCATCTGGCAGGATGCCCTCGCTCGCGGCGTCAAGGAACCCGGCCTGATCATCGCCGTCGCCGACTTCCTCGCCCTGAACAACGAATGGCTACACGCCGCCGAGTTCCTCAAGGCCAACCTACGGCAGGGCATCGTCGTCAAACCCTGGGTCTACGAATCCCTCGCCATCGCGCTCAAGGAGGCCGGGGCCAACCCCGACGAAATCGAACGCGCCGAGGTCTCCCTCGCCGACCTCTCGCCGGCCGACGCCGAGAGCTTCCTCAAGGCATCTCAGGCCATGGCCGACCACAAACGCTACGACCGCGCCCTGGCCTTCGCCCAACAGGCCAGCCAACTGGAGCCCAACCTCGCCACGCCCTACGCCGAGTCCCTCGTCTATGCCGAACTCGCGCAGGACGTGCCGGCCATGGAGTGGGCCGCCACCAACCTCCTCAAGCAGGACTGGCCCACCGACAGCAAACGACTGCACGCCCGCGCCCTGGCCAAGCTCCAGGCCCTGGTCGAGAAACTCAACCAGACCAACCGAAAGGCAGAGGCCAATCGGTTGCTCTACACGGCCCGGACGAATGGTCGTCGCGACCTGGTCATCAAGATGGCCTTCCAGGGCGAGGCCGATCTCGATCTCCGTGTCAGCGAACCGTCCGGCAGCACCTGCTCGGCTCTCAACCGGCAGACCGTCGGCGGTGGCATCCTGGTGGGGGACCTGGTGGCCGAGTTGAACAGCGAGACCTATCAGGCGGCCGAGGCCTTCAGCGGCGAATACAGGGTCGAGGTCAATCGCGTCTGGGGCCGACCGCTCGGTAACCGCGCCCAGCTGAAGATCATCACGCATCAGGGCACGGCCCGGGAACGCGAGATGGTCGTCACGGTGGACCTGGCCAGGAATGAGCCGATCACCTTCACACTGGAACGTGGTCGGCGGAAGGAACTGGCCTATGTGCCACCTGTGTACCTACGGCCGGAGAGCGACGACCCGACAGCGCTGCTGGAGAGCCCGGACAAGGTGGCCAACAAACTCCGGACGCTGGCGTCTCCCGAGGTGACCGGCCTGGGCACCTTCGGCATCCGTGGCGGCACCACCGGCGGCGTGGCCAGCGCTCCGCCTGCGGTCAAGAAGGTCGCCAACGAGCCGGTTGGCTCGGATCGGACGATCGTCCAGCAGCGTGTCCGGCCGTTCGTCAAGAACAGCCTGGAGGTGACCGCTCAGGCCGTCCTGGCATCCGATCGGCGAAGTGTGCGGATCTCCTACACGCCGGTCTTCGCCACCGCAGGCCGTGGTCGGGCTGTGGTCTCGAATCCGGGCATTCCGGGCAACTGAGCGCGATGCGGTTCCGGATGGAGTAGAATGACGAATGGCACGCTTCGGCGTGTCGTTCATCCATTTAAAGGAGAACAGGCCAAAGGAGTTGCAAGGGATCTGCCGGACGGGAAGGTTTCGGCGATTGCAGCGATCTCAGCAACTCGGCCCGTAACGAGGGAGAGGGGCAACCTGGCAAACCGGGAATGTTTTTTTCCTCTAGCGGCGCAGGCTAGATAAGTTTTAGTATTTACCTGGAGTACTAGTTCATCGCCACCGTGGCGGTGTCGGTTCATTTCGCCCTGGCTTGTCGCACCGATGTAACGTTCGACAGTCGGGGCCCGGGTCGGCGCAAAGCGCCTATCGACCAGGACACGGTTTCTCAGCGTGACAGGGGGTTACCTATGCT
>CAYYJM010000389.1:0-4505 GCA_964471755.1 uncultured Alcaligenaceae bacterium | reverse complement strand
GCCAGATTGGGGAGGAAGGGCGAACCTCGGACTGCCTGGGCAACCAGGCGCTGATCCTGCGTGCGACCGGCGACCTGGACGGAGCCATGCGGTTGCACCAGGAAGTGGAGGCGACTTGCCGCCGGCTGAATGACCCGGACGGGTTGTCCACCTGCCTGGGCAACCAGGCGGTAATCCTTCATGCGACCGGCGACCTGGCCGGGGCCATGCGCCTGTTGCAGGAAAAGGAAGCGATCTGCCGCCGACTGAACGACTCGGCCGGGTTGTCACGCAGCCTGGGTAACCAGGCGGTGATCCTGAAAGATACCGGCGACCTCGCCGGGGCCATGCGCCTGCTTCAGGAACAGGAGGCGATCTGCCGTCGGCTGAACGACCCTGCCGGGTTGTCTAGTTGTCTGGGCAACCAGGCACTCACCCTGAGGGATACCGGCGACCGGGCCGGGGCCATGCGCCTGCACCAGGAGGAGGAGGCAATCTGCCGCCGGCTGAACGACCCTGACGGGTTGTCTCGCAGCCTGGGTAACCAGGCGCTAATCCTGAAAGATACCGGCGACCTGGTCGGGGCCATGCGTCTGCACCAGGAGGAGGAGATGATCTGCCGTCGACTGAACAACCCGGGCGGGTTGTATGCCTGCCTGGGCAATCAGGCGGTGATCCTGAGGGATACTGGCGACCGGGTCGAGGCCATGCGCCTGCTGAAGGAAGTGGAGGCGATCTGCCGCCGGCTGAAGGACCCTGCTGGGTTGTCCCGCAGCCTGGGCAACCAGGCACTGATCCTGATGGAAACCGGCGATCTGGACGGGGCCATGCGACTGCTGAAGGAAGTAGAGGCGATCTGCCGCCGGTTGAACGACCCGAATGGTCTGACTCTTTCTCTGCTCAACCAGGCATCGCTTCTTACGTTCAAGCTCCATCGCCCGGTGGACGGCTTGCCCCTCGCCGAGGAGGCCTACCGCCTGGCCAAGCAACACGGCCTGGCGGCTCTCGCGCGGCAGATCCAGCCCTTTCTCGAACGCATCCGCCAGGCTGCCGGCTGATCTGTGCAACGTGGCACTGCGGGAAGCGGACAGGTTCGCTGGGTGCGTGGCTCTGAAAGATCGTCAGAGCCGCGCACGCAGCGATCCGAAGGCGAGCCGGGAGCGTCAGCGACCGGAGTGTCCGTTTCGGCGCTCGAAGCGTTTACTCCGGTCGCTGACGCTCCCGGCTCGCCGAAGACCGCCCGCTGCCCTGTGATGGTCATCGCGGTCGAACAATCTCGACCACGCCGACGTCGATGTACTGGCCGCCGCCGGTCTGCTTGCAGTGAACGGCGATCACGTTCGGTCCCTTCTTCAACGCCCGCCGAGCCTCGGACGAAAGCGGAAACTCGCCGTAGTCGGTCGTGAATCCCTTCACCCGCACGGCCAGGACGCCGTTGATGTACACCTCGGCATCCTCATCATGATGCAGACGCAGCAGCAGTTCGCCGGCCGGTTCGGCGGCGAGGTCGATCGTCCGACGTAGCCAGATGTCCTTGCCCGTCCACTCGGTGCGGACCTGCGTGCCAGGCGTCTCCTTCGTGCCGAAGCCGCCGACGCCGTCCGTCCAGCCGACCGCATTGAAGCCGGGCTTCTGCCAGCCGTCGGCCGGCTTCGCAAGTGTGTACTTCCACGGCTGCCCCTTCTCCTCCGAGGTCGGCACCACCTCACGCACCTCAGGCACCGGGCCGAACAGGGCCTTGTGCCACCGCGCCGTCTCGACCGGATCGAGCTTCAATACCTGACGATCGTAGGTCAGCAGACCGTTCACCTCGATCTCG
Organism: uncultured Alcaligenaceae bacterium; assembly: GCA_964471755.1. Taxonomy (GTDB): domain Bacteria; phylum Planctomycetota; class Planctomycetia; order Gemmatales; family Gemmataceae; genus CAYYJM01. The sequence goes on along the minus strand of CAYYJM010000389.1, from coordinate 2,707 downwards.
ACGTCGGTCGTCTGCGTGTAGACCGCCGCGGCGAGGCCCTTCGGGATGAGCCGGTGCAGCCGATGGATCAGGGCACGGTAGTTGTCACGCAACTCCGCCTCGCTGGTGTAGGTGCGGTAGCCCCAGTTGCCGGTGTCCTTCCAGAGATGCCCCTTGACCGGCAGACCGAGGCCGCCGAACTCGCCCAGGACCGAGACGCGATCCGGCATCGGCTCGAACATGCCAGGACCGGGATAGCGGTGCATGTCCTTCATGTCGCCGAAGCCGCGATCCTCCCAGCCGCTGGGACCATTGACCAGCCGGCTCGGGTCGTACTCCTTGACCCACTTGAGGATCGCGTTCGTGTCGTGCTGGCCCCAGCCCTCGTTGAACGGCACCCAGCAGTAGATGCTCGGGAAGAAACGCAGGTGGTCGATCATCGCCTGGAGTTCAGCGCGGAACTGCTTCTTCTCCGAGGCCGTGAACTGATCGTCGGCGTCGGCCTTCGCTCCGGGCTGGACGAACTGCTTCCTCGTCCGGTTGATCGCGCTGGGCATGTCATGCCAGACGAGCAGACCCAGCTGATCGCAGTGGTGGTAGTAGCGGGCCGGCTCCACCTTGATGTGCTTGCGGAGCATGTTGAAGCCGACCTTCTTGAGAACCTCCAGGTCGTACTTCATGGCCTCGTCCGATGGCGGCGTCAGCAGGCCGTCCGGCCACCAGCCCTGGTCGAGCGGACCGACCTGGAACAGCGGCTTGTTGTTGAGACAGAGACGCAGATGGCCGGCCTCGTCCTTGCTGACCGACACCTTCCGCATCGCGAAATAGGACTCGATTCGATCGCTGACCGCGCTGTCCGGGTCCGGTCCAACGGTGGCGACGACGGCCTCGTACAGATGCGGCGTGTCCGGCGTCCAGAGCTTCGGGTCCGCGATCTTGATCCGGAACGGTTGGCCCGGTTTGCCCTTGCCGGCGACCTGCATCCCGCTGACCTTCGGCAGGAAGACGAGAACGCCGGTCGCCGGGGCGTCGGCCTCGACGAGGCACTCGACCTCACCCCGGTCGATATCCGGCGTGAAGCGCACCGAGCGAATGTTCCCGGCCGGCTCCATCCAGACCGTCTGCCAGATGCCGCTGACCGGCGTGTACCAGATGCCATGCGGATTGCTCAACTGCTTGCCGACCGGCTGGCTCCCCTTCTCGGTCGGGTCCCAGACGCGAACGACCAGCTCGCCCTTGCCGTCCTTGAGCGCGTCGGTGATGTCGAACGAAAACGGATCGAAGCCGCCCTTGTGCGAGCCGACTTCCCTGCCGTTGACGAATACCGTCGTTTCCCAGTCCACCGCCTCGAAGTTGAGACGAACGCGCTGGCGCTTCCAGGCGCTGGCGTCGATGTCGCGCCGATACCACAGTTCCTGCTCCGGCGTCAGGTGTTTGCCGACACCGCTGAGGCTGCTCTCCAGGCAGAACGGCACCAGGATCTGGCCGGCCCACTTCGTCGGTTTCGGATCGCCACGCTTCGTGATGGCGTAATCCCACAGACCGTTGAGGTTCTGCCAGTCCTTGCGGACCAGCTGCGGTCGGGGATACTCCGGCCAGGGTGTCCGGTCGGCGGTGATGGCCTTGCCCCAGCGCGTCATGAGCGGGGCCGGGGCCGGCTTCCAGTCCGCAGCCGGAGCTGCGGCGACCAGGAGCGGATAGAGAACGACGTGCCACATGGAGAACCTCCGGGGGGGCGATGGTTCGGGGTAGTGTAGCGACACCGAATCGCATCTGTCGAGGACGCCCCACGATAAATCGTGGGGCTACCCAATCGAAGCCCGGTGAACCGGGCTGGGGAACGGGTCAAAGTCTGCCAGCCTGGTAAACCAGGCTTCGATTGGGTAGCCCCGGCATTCATGCCGGGGCGTTACCGGCGGTGTGCCTTGCGACTTTCGCCTCGCCATCGCTAGAATGTTACAGATACGAAACGCGCGGGTTGCTCCCGGTAGCGTGGTTTGAACAAACGTCTCACCCCGGATGGGTCGCCGTGGACAAGGCTGTCGCCAACAACACGCCCCGGCCACGACGGCTGGTCATCCTCGGGGCCACCGGGTCCATCGGCACCAGCGCGCTGGACGTCGTTCGTTCCCTGGCCGGCCGGTTCGAGGTCGTCGGCCTCAGCGCGCATGCCAACTGGGAGACGCTCCTGGCCCAGGCCGAGGAGTTTCGGCCGCGTTACGTCGCCGTGACCGACCCGGCCCTGCGTGATCGGATCGATCGCTCGAAGCTGCCGCCCGGCTGCCGACTGCTCTGCGGCCCCGAGAGCGCCGCCGAGATGGTCGCCGACCCGGACACCGACATCGTGCTGACGGCCATCGTCGGAGCCGCCGGTCTGCTCGGCACCTGGACCGCCCTGGAGGCCGGCAAGACCGTCGCCGTCGCCAACAAGGAGACGCTCGTCCTGGCCGGCTCGCTCGTCACCGAGCTGGCGACCCGACGCGGCGGGAAACTCCTGCCGGTCGATAGCGAACACAGTGCCATCTTCCAGGCGTTGCAGGGAAGCTCGCCGGAGGCCCTGGAGCGGATCGTGTTGACCGGCAGCGGCGGTCCCTTTCGTGGTCGGACCCGCGCGGAACTGGAAGAGGTGACGATCGAGGCGGCACTCAAGCATCCGACCTGGCGCATGGGGCCGAAGATCACCATCGACTCGGCCACGCTGATGAACAAGGCCCTGGAGATGATCGAG
>CAYYJM010000388.1:0-4558 GCA_964471755.1 uncultured Alcaligenaceae bacterium | reverse complement strand
GACCCGGACATGGACTTCCTCCCAGCTAGAAGCCGGCACCGCCCCCCGGTGCCGCTGGAGGATAATCATACCTTGGCGTCCAATTATAGCAACGACTTTCCCGAAAAGATCCGACGCGGATTCTGAAGAGCGACGCGGGGCACACGGACGATTGACGCGGCCACGGCGCGTTCTTACATTCAACCACCACAGGCCCTGCGATTCATTCTTCAGCGTCGGGAGACGATCATGAACCACTCAACTGGCCTGATCGAGGGGGAGCAGGGACCGCTCGAACTGCTCGTGCTACAGCCGACGCCGTTCTGCAACATCAACTGCTCGTACTGCTATCTGCCGGATCGCCAGGCCACCGACCGGATGACGCCCGAGACCCTGGAGGCGGCCTACCGCTGGGTCTTCGCGTCCGGCCTGGTCCGGCAGCCGTTCCACGTCCTGTGGCACGCCGGCGAGCCGCTCGTGGTGCCGATCGCCTTCTACAAGGAAGCGATCGACCGCCTGACGAAACACAACACGGACAACCTGCCGATCGCCCACTCGTTCCAGACCAACGCCACGCTGATCACGCCGGCCTGGTGCGAGTTCATTCGCCGACACGGCGTCCACGTCGGCGTCAGTGTCGATGGCCCGGCCTTCCTGCACGATCGCTGTCGTCGCACCCGCCAGGGGCAGGGTACTCACGCTCGCGTGCTGCGCGGCATGGAACTGCTTCGAGAGCATGAGATCCCGTTCGACGTGATTACCGTCCTGACGGCCGAGTCGCTCGCTTACCCTGACGAACTGCTCGATTTCTACCTCGAACAGGGGGTCCGTGAGGTCGGCTTCAACGTCGAGGAGATCGAGGGGCCAAACACGACGTCGTCGCTGCTGGGGGCCGACATCGCCGGTCGGTTCCGCCGGTTTCTGGCTCGTTTCATCGATCTGGTCACCGCGACGGAAACGCCCCTGGCCGTCCGTGAGTTCAACACTGCTCTGGCGGCGATGCACCACGTCCGTTACGGCCCCGGTTCGCGCATCCAGGAGAATCAGCCGTTCGCGATCGTCAACGTGGACTGGGCGGGCAATTTCTGCACCTACTCGCCCGAGCTGCTCGGCCTGTCGAGCGAACGCTACGGCGACTTCGCTCTGGGCAATGTCCACACGGACACGCTGGCGACGGTCCTCGCCTCGGAACGCTTCCGGCATCAGGAGGCCGACATCGCCGCCGGGGTCGATCGCTGTCGGCAGACGTGCCGCTACTACCGCTACTGCGGCGGCGGTCCGCCCGGGAACAAGTACTTCGAGAACGGCACCTTCGATTCGACCGAGACGCTCTCCTGCCGGCTGCACAAGCAGGCGACACTTGATGTCTCGCTGACCTGGCTCGAACGGATGCCTGCTGGAGTGAAGGCTACGCCGTGAGACTCCGAATCCCAGAACAGGGCGTGAAAGCTGGCGAAGCCTTTCCGGTGATGGCGATTCACACCTCTTCTTCGATGATGGTCGTCCGATCCCGGGAAGTGTGGAGCACGCGGACGATCGTTATCCCGTCGTCTGCAGGAAGGTAGTACACCGCGTAGCGCGGGAAGTCAATGATGCGCCAGACGCGCAATCCCGGCAGATTCGGATGGGGCGGAGCGTGCGGCCGGCCCATGCCAGGTTGCAGTTCCAGGAGTTCAAACGTTCGTTGCGCCGCAGCCTGAAAACGCTCGGCCACCTGGGCACTTCGAGCGTCCAGGTAATCAGCGATCTCGATGAGATCCGATTCCGCCGCGGGACGGATGAGAACGCTCACGGCTTCTCCTTAGCATTCCGTTCCGCCCACCGCTCAGCCAGCTGGCGGCGCTGGTTCTCCCAGAAATCCTCATCCACCACCATCGGTTCACCCTGCATTCCCTCCGCGAGCATGCGGTCGAGTTCGCCCGGCGATGCCGGGGTGAGGCGTTCCGGTCCGCCGGTCTCCACCTCCTGGCGGAGGAGGTCGGCAACGTAGGCGTCCGGGGTGTCGTAGCCGAGTTGTGCGGCGCGCTGAGCGACAAGCCGCGCAAGACTGTCAGGCAACGTGATGGTCATGGAAACCTCCTGAAGCGATGGCCTCAGGTTACCAGACGGGCCCACCGCCCGATAGGTGCCTACCGGCATCGCATTTCCCACCCGACTCCGGGTAGAATTCGGGTATGGAACAGCAACTGACCGGTGTCGTCGAGCGCGTCACCTTCCATGGCCCGGATTCCGGTTTCGCCGTCCTGCGGGTACAGATCGCGGGCCGACGTGGACCCGTCACGGTCGTCGGCACCGTGCCGAGCATCAACGCCGGCGAACGCATCGAGGCGACCGGTCAGTGGATCGTCGATCGCCAGCACGGCGAGCAGTTCAAGGCCACCACTCTGCGCTGCCTGCCGCCGACGACGAAGGAAGGCATCGAACGCTACCTCGCCAGCGGCCTCGTCAAGGGGATTGGAGCCCACTACGCCAAGAAGATCGTCGCCCGCTTCGGTGAGAAGACGCTCGAAGTCATCGACGAGAGCCCGACCTACCTGGCCGAGATCAAGGGCCTGGGACCGAAGCGCATCAGCCGCATCCGCGAGAGCTGGCTGGAGCAGAAGGCCGTGCGCGGCATCATGGTCTTTCTCCAGAGCCATGGGATCGGCACGAGCCGGGCGGTGCGCATCTACCGCACCTATGGCGACCGGGCGATCGACCTGGTCCGCGAGAACCCCTACCGTCTGGCGACCGACATCTGGGGCGTCGGCTTCAAGACGGCCGACGACCTGGCCGGCCGACTCGGCATCCCGGCCGACTCTCCCTACCGGGCGCGGGCGGCTCTGCGTTATCTGCTTCAGCAGCAGCAGACCGAGGGGCACGTCGGCTACCCTGAGGAGGGACTGCTCGACGCGACTCACGAACTGACCGGCATCGACCACGAGACGCTGCGTCAGGCTGTCGAGGCGGAACGGCAGTCCGGCGAGATCGTTCGCGAACCGGGCGGTGAGCAGCCCTGGCTCTACCTCAAGCCGGTGTTCCTGGCCGAGCATCACGCCGCGCGTCTGCTGCACCGACTGACACAGGGGACGCACCCGCTGGGCGGCGTGAACCTCGAGCCGATCCTGACTGCCTTCGAGCAGCGTGCCGGCATCGAGCTGGCTCCGGCCCAGCGCGAGGCCATCACGGCGGCGACGCGCGAGAAGACGCTCATCATCACCGGCGGCCCCGGTGTCGGCAAGACGACGATCGTCCGCGGCATCCTCGACGTGTTCGCTGCTCGCCGCCAGCGGATCGCCCTGGCCGCGCCGACCGGCCGGGCCGCGCGTCGGCTCTCCGAGACGACCGGCCGCGAGGCGAAGACGATCCATCGTCTGCTCGAGTTCGATCCCGGCTTCGGTGGCTTTCGGCGTGACAATGCCCAGCCGCTGGAGTGCGATCTGCTGGTCATCGACGAGGCGTCGATGATCGACATGACGCTGATGTATCACCTGCTGAAGGCGGTGCCGGCCGGGGCGTGTCTGATCCTGGTCGGCGACGTGAACCAGTTGCCGAGCGTCGGGCCGGGAACCGTCCTGGCCGACGTGATCGGCAGTGGCGTCGTCTCGGTCGTCCGATTGACAGAGATCTTCCGTCAGGCGCAGTCGAGCTGGATCGTGCGCGGAGCCCATGCCATTCTCGCTGGCGATGTGCCGGAGTCCGCGCCGGCCGGCGGAGACGGCGACTTCTACTTCGTCGAGGCGAGTACGCCTGAGGCGATTCTCGACCGGGTGACGGCCCTGGTACGGGAGCGCATTCCGAAGCGGTTCGGGCTCGATGCGATGAACGACGTTCAGGTTCTGGCTCCGATGAACCGGGGCACGCTCGGCGTCGAGGCGTTGAATCAGCACCTTCAGGCGGTGCTGAATCCGCCGCGCGCCGGGGCCGGTCAGGTGGAGCGTTTTGGCACGACGTTCCGTCTCGGCGACAAGGTGATTCAGACGCAGAACGACTACAAGAAGGAGGTCTTCAACGGCGACATCGGCCGGGTCGTGGCCCTGGACGAGGGCGAGCGTGAGCTGGTGGTGTCGTTCGACGGCCGCGAGGTGGTCTACGACTTTGCCGAGTTGGACGAACTGATGCTGGCGTATGGTCTGAGCATCCACCGCTCGCAGGGGAGCGAGTATCCGGCGGTCATCCTGCCGCTGGCGACGCAGCACTTCGTGATGTTGCAGCGGAATCTGCTCTACACAGGCGTGACGCGCGGCAAGAAGATCGTCGTGGTCGTCGGTCAGCGGCGGGCGCTGGAGATGGCCGTGCAGCGTCAGGAGATGACGCAGCGCTGCTGCGCCCTGGGCCGACGACTGCGCGAGGCGAGCCAGGAGCGTCAGTGACTGGAGTGTTGTAGATCGACAGTAGAAGTAGGACCCGCGAGAAATGACCGTGCCCCAAAAAGGTACAATCCGGGCCACTCCTTGCGGAGCGGCCCGGAAGACCAGATCTACGTTTGGGTTCCGTCCATCCCTTCGGTAGCCTGGCAGCCTTATCCGAGTCCCCCTCGACCCGGTTAAGAGCCCATGGCTTTGCGTCCCCGCCTCGCGACGGGTTTGCCATTGTCGAG
>CAYYJM010000387.1:3830-4562 GCA_964471755.1 uncultured Alcaligenaceae bacterium | reverse complement strand
ACCCGGTGGAGATCCTGCGTGAGGTGCTGCCCACGTCGTTCAAGGCGCAGCTGTTCAAGTGCTTCCTCGACGCGGCGGTGAGCGAGCAGATCGCCCGGCGCGTGACCATGAAGGCGGCCACGGAAAACGCCGACGAGATGATCCGCGACATCTCCAGCAAGTACAACCGGGCCCGTCAGGCTCAGATCACCAAGGAGATCGCCGAGGTCATCGCCGGAGCCGAGGCGCTGGGATAATCGCAACCAACGCGGAAACCAACACGAAACGACGCTCGCCACGACGAGATATCGGAGCAGCTTCCATGCAGACTTCGCAGGCCACGCAAACAAAAACGGGAAAGGTCATCCAGGTCATCGGCTCGACCTTCGACGTGGAGTTCGCCGAGGGGCACCTGCCCGAAATTTACAACGCCCTGAAGATCGACACCGATTACAAGGGCGTTCACATCAAGTTGACCGGTGAGGTGCAGCAGCACCTGGGCGGTAATCGGGTGCGCTGCGTCGCGCTCGGTTCGACCGACGGCCTCGTTCGCGGCATGCCGGTCAACGACACCGGCGCGCCCGTGCAGGTTCCCGTCGGCGAGGGGACGCTCGGGCGGGTGTTCAACCTGCTCGGCGAACCGATCGATGGCCGCGGCCCGGTGCCGACGACCGAGACACGGCCGATCCACCGCGATCCGCCGGCGTTCTCGGAACTCTCTCCGAAGACGGAGATCTTCGAGACGGGCATCAA
>CAYYJM010000387.1:0-3820 GCA_964471755.1 uncultured Alcaligenaceae bacterium | reverse complement strand
GACCTGCTCACGCCGCTCGTCCGCGGTGGCAAGGCCGGTCTGTTCGGCGGAGCCGGCCTCGGCAAAACGGTCATCCTTCAGGAGCTGATCGCCCGTATCGCCAGCAAGCACGGCGGTTACTCCGTCTTCGCCGGTGTCGGCGAGCGGACCCGCGAAGGGAACGATCTCTGGCTGGAAATGCAGGAGACCGAGATCGGCAAGACCGGCCGATCGGTCCTCACGCAGACGGCGATGGTCTTCGGCCAGATGAACGAGCCGCCGGGCGCGCGTCTGCGGGTGGCCCTGTCGGCTCTGACCATGTGCGAGTGGTTCCGCGATCAGACCGGCAAGGATACTCTCCTGTTCGTCGATAACATCTTCCGCTTCTCGCAGGCCGGCTCGGAAGTGTCAGCCCTCCTCGGCCGTATGCCGAGCGCGGTCGGTTATCAACCGACGCTCGCCACGGAGATGGGGCAACTCCAGGAACGTATCACCAGCACCACGGCCGGGGCGATCACGTCCGTGCAGGCGGTCTACGTGCCGGCCGACGATCCGACCGACCCGGCCCCGGCCAACGCCTTCCAGCACCTCGATGCGTTCATCTACCTCGAACGCAAGATCGCTGAGAAGGGCATCTACCCGGCCGTCGATCCGCTGTCGTCGTACTCGAACATTCTCCAGCCGGCCGTTGTCGGCGAGGAGCATTACGCGGTGGCCAAGCGGGTGCAGCAGATCCTGCAACGCTACCGTGAACTTCAGGACATCATCGCCATCCTCGGCATCGAGGAACTGAGCGAAGAGGACAAGCGCGTCGTCGCTCGGGCCCGGCGTATCGAGAAGTTTCTGTCGCAGCCGTTCATCGTCGCCGAGTCGTTCACGAACAAGGAAGGCCGTTACACGCCGGTGGCCGACACGGTGCGGAGCTTCAAGGCTCTGTGTGACGGCGAGGGCGATCACCTGCCGGAGAACGCCTTCCTCTACGTTGGCGGCCTCGATGAGGCGAAGGAACAGGCCAAGAAACTGGCCGAAGGGAAGTGATCGCCATGGCCGACCTGCCTGCCAACAAGCTGCGCTGCGTCGTGGTCACGCCGGAGAAATCCGTCGTGGACGCGGTCGTCGATTACATCGCGCTGCCGCTGTACGATGGCGAGCTGGGTGTGCTGCCCGGCCGCCTGGCCCTGGCCGCGCGCCTGGGAGCCGGCGAACTCCGCCTCGGTCTGGGGGATCGGGCCCCGAGTTACTACATCGATGGCGGCTTCGTTCAGGTTCGTGACAACGTGGTGACACTGCTAACCACGCAGGCCATCCCGCGTCACCAACTCGAACGCAACAAGGCTCAGGCCCTTTTGGATCAGGCCCTGGCGGACACGACCTCGGCGTCCGACGTGCGGATGCAGCGTGCCGACAGTGCCCGTGCCATGCTGCGTCTGGTGCCTTCCGGTCGGCCGACCCTGCCGCTGCCGCCGCAGGATTCCGGCGAGCGTGGGGCGTAAGCCCCATGACCGGCTGCTGCTTCGTGAAGAGAAAGGCTCATGGGGCTGACGCCCCACGCTCGCCAATCAGCACCAGCAGGGAGTAGCTCCCCACATTGTAGCGGATGCCGGCCGGCACGACCGGGCCGGCGTCCTCCGCGACGATGTCGTTCGGCGCAGCCAGCGAGGTATCGATCACCCGATGCCAGGCTTTCCCCTGGGGAGCCGGCGGAATCGTGAACCAGAGCGGATCCTTCCAGGCGTTGCAGGCGATGTAGAAATCGCGATCCGGTTCGCGTGAGGATTTGCGGCCGTCCAGGACCAGGGCAATCGTTTTCGAGTAGTGTCCGAAGTCGGGTTTGAACGGCTGAGTGCCGTGCCAGGTGATGGCCCCATCGTCGAGAAACCGCTGCCGACGCAGGACGGCATGACGCCGCCGCAGGGCGATCATCTCCCGCGTAAATCGCAGGAAGTCGGCGTTGGATTGGGCCAGGCTCCAGTCCACCCAACTGATCTCGTTGTCCTGGCACCAGGCGTTGTTGTTTCCGGCCTGGGTACGCAGGAATTCGTCTCCGGCCAGGATCATCGGCACTCCCTGCGACAGGAGCAGGGTGGCCATTAGATTGCGGGCCTGACGGTGACGCAGGGCCAAAACCTCCGGATCGCTGGTCGGCCCCTCGATCCCACAATTCCAGCTCCAGTTGTCATTGCTGCCGTCGTTGTTGTTTTCGCCGTTGGCCTCGTTGTGTTTGTGGTTGTAGCTGATGAGATCCCAGAGCGTGAAGCCATCGTGACAGGTGATGAAATTGATCGAATGTCGCGGCCCACGACCGGTGGCCTGATACAGATCCGACGAGCCGCAGATGCGCGTGGCGAAGACGCCGACGCTCCCGGTGTCGCCCTTCCAGAAGCGACGTACGTCGTCGCGATACTTGCCGTTCCATTCCGACCAGCGCCGACCGAAGGGGAACCGGCCGACCTGATAGAGGCCGCCCGCGTCCCACGGTTCAGCGATCAGCTTGGTATCCGCCAGGACGCCATCCTCGGCGATCATCTCGATCACCGGCGGCTGCATCAGAACGTTGCCATGTTCATCGCGTCCCAGGACGCTGGCGAGATCGAAACGCAGGCCGTCGATGTGCATATCGGCGACCCAGAAACGAAGACAATCGACGATCATCGTCCGGACGAGCGGATGGTTACAGTTGACGGTGTTGCCGCAACCGGTAAAGTTCAAGTAGTTTCCGTCCGCGTCGAGCATGTAATACAGGTCGTTGTCCAACCCTCGGAAGCAATACGTTCGGCCGCGCTGGTCGCCCTCGCCGGTGTGGTTGAAGACGACATCGAGCAACACCTCGAGTCCGGCCTGATGGAAGGCCCGTACCATCTCGCGGAATTCGTTCACCTGGCCATGATCCGGCCCACTGGCGGCGAAACCGGCCTTGGGCGCGGCGAAGGCGATGCTGTTGTAGCCCCAGAAGTTCCGTAACTGCTCACCGGTCAAGGGATTGGTGAAGGGGCAGTCGCATTCGTCGAACTCGTGAATGGGGAGCAGTTCGACGGCCGTGACGCCCAGTTCCTTCAGGTAGGGAATCTTCTCGATCAACCCGAGAAAGGTGCCCGGATGGGCGACGAACGAGGTGGGATGGCAGGTAAAGCCGCGGACGTGGAGTTCGTAGATGATCGAATCCTCCATCGGCGTCAGCGGTGGCACGTCCTCCTGCCAGTTGTACGACCGGCGGACAAAGACACTGCGACGGTTGGTTCGATCCGAGAACGGCTCAGTGGTTTGGCCCCAGTCGCCGCCACCGGTCAAGGCGGTCGTCATGGGATCGAGCAGGACGACATTGCGATCGTAGCGATGGCGTCGGCCTGTCGGACCATCGACCGTCCAGCCGTAGCTGAACGATTCGGGCAGGCCGCGAACCAGGACGTGCCAGTGATCGCCCGTTCGATGCAGATGGGCATCCAGAGCAATTTCGCCCAGTTGACGCTTGCCATCGAGATCGAACAGGAGCAAAGTAACGGCGGTGCCGTGACGGGTCAGCAGAGCGAAGTTGACCCCATCGGGGGCGAGGGTCGCTCCCAGGGGCGGCCCCCGTCCGTTGCGGCGGTCTGATTGGCTAAAGAGTTGCATCGATATGAAACCGTCCGACGATCTCATGCGCAAGGCCGCCGCCGACATCGAGCACGAAAACCTAGGGCGCGATGAATTGCTCGCGCTCCTGCGCGACGTCACCGAGCAGCGCGACAAGGTCTTGTCCCAATACGAGGCGATGGCGTTCCAAGTCGACGAGTCGACTCGGGAGATCGACGACGCCCTCCTGGATGCGCAACATCAGGCCAAGAAGGCCGAGGAGTCGGAGCAT
>CAYYJM010000386.1:0-4568 GCA_964471755.1 uncultured Alcaligenaceae bacterium | reverse complement strand
CATTCGCTTAAGTTGGCGCGTATGGGGGGTCGGGGTAACTCGGCCTCCTTACCCGACCCCGGCGAGGAACGACCGCTGGTTGACCCCGCACACGTGGTCGGGTAGGCTTTCCGTATGGACCTTTCACGCCTCATCACTGTCGAACCGGGCAAGCGGAGCGGTCAACCCTGTATCCGGGGTATGCGGATCACCGTCCGCGACGTGCTTGAATACCTCGCTGGCGGGATGACCGTTGAGGAACTGCTCGCCGACTTTCCTGAGCTGACCCTCGAGGATGTCCGGGCGTGCCTTGCATACGCCGCCAACCAGATCCCGAGGCCAGTCGCGTGAGCCTGCTGTTCGACCAGAATCTGTCCCGCCGGTTGCCGGCGCTGTTGGCGGTCGAGTTCCCCGGCTCCGAGCAGGTCTTCAGCGCGGGCTTGGCCACCGCGGACGACCGGGCGGTGTGGGCGTACGCGGCGGCCCAAGGGCTGGCGGTCGTGTCGAAGGACGCCGACTTCGCCGCTCTCTCGGCGTCGCTGGGCCCGCCCCCGAAGGTCATCTGGTTGCGGATCGGAAACGGCCCGACCCGTGATGTGGTCACCCTGCTGCAGGCGCGGGCGGCGGTCATCCAGGCGTTCCTGGCCGATCCTGCCGCGGGCGTACTGGAGTTGCCATAGCGGCTCAGGTCAGTCCAGCCGACCCCGGCGCTGGTGCGATTCAAAGCGTCGAGTAGATCTGTAACGACTAGAGCGAAGGAACGCGGAGGACGTTACCTGCTGTTCCGTCAGCAGTCTGCTATCCCGACCGGCGTCTCCGGTAACGGACTCGTCGGCAGCTCGGGTGACATCGGTAACCTCGGAGGCAACTCCGGTCGTGAGAGCGCGAGCCGACACGGCGACTGCCAGCAGCAACGCGATAAACGAAGCATCCCGTTGTCTTCCTCACCCCATACGCCGCTACTCGGCTGGCCCTCATGGTCCAGACCAAAGAGCGCCCTTCCTTGTCTGGCTGGCCGGGTTACAATAACCCGTATGACGAGCCTTCCTCTGCTTCCCCCGGAACCGGACCTGCGCCGGCCGCTGCTGGATCTGTCCGACGACGAACTGCGCTCCTGGCTCCAGGAACGCGGCCAGCCCGCCCTGCGCGCACGGCAGCTCCGCGGCTGGCTCGTCCAGCGCCGGGCCGAGTCGTTCGACGCCATGTCTGACCTGCCCAAAGACTTGCGCCTCGAACTCGATACGGCCTTTCGCCCCTTCGGCAGCACGATCAGCCGGCATTTGCACTCCATCGACGGCACCCAAAAACTGCTCCTGCGCCTGATCGACGGCAACGAGGTGGAGTGCGTTCTCTTGCCCGAGGCCGACCGCCGCACGGTCTGCATCTCGACGCAGGTCGGCTGCGGCATGGGCTGCGTCTTCTGCGCCAGCGGCCTCAACGGCGTCGAGCGCAACCTTCGCCCCGGCGAGATCCTCGAGCAGATCCTGCGTCTGCGCAATCTGCTGCCGGAAGGCGAGCGACTGACGCACATCGTCGTCATGGGCATGGGCGAGCCGATGGCCAACCTGGAGAACCTGCTCGCGACCCTCGACATCGCCTGTTCGCCGCAGGGCCTGGGAATGAGCCAGCGGCACGTTCACATCTCCAGCGTCGGCGTGCCGGCCAAGATCCGGAAGCTCGCCGATGCCGGCAAGAGCTACCACCTGGCCGTGTCGCTGCACGCTCCCAACGACGCCCTCCGCAACCGGATCGTGCCGACGAACGCCAAGGTCGGCATCGCTCCGATTCTGGAAGCGGCCGATTATTTCTTCACGACGACCGGCCGACAGGTTACCTTCGAGTATGTCCTTCTGGGCGAGTTGAACGACCGGCCCGAGCATGCTCGCGAACTGGGCCGACTTCTGACCGGTCGTCAGGCTCATGTGAACGTGATCCCGTTCAACAACGTGCCGGGCCTGCCCTACCGGCGGCCTCGCCCCGAGGCCCTGAGCGAGTTCCTGCGGACGCTCCGCAACGCCGGCGTCGGGGCCACCGCTCGCAAGCGCAAGGGGGCCGACATCGACGCGGCCTGCGGACAGTTGCGCCGCGCCGCAGCCCACGAGGAAACCCAGGAAAATGCTCGCCCGGGCGGAACTTCCGGCGTCGGAGCGGGTTCGATGGATTGACCGACGAGGGAACCGTGGCGACGATCGGCGAAACCAGCGCACAAATGGCCCTGCGCGACCCGGACATCCGCTTGATGCTCCAGGTTCGCGAGGATCAGCCGGGTGCCTTCGAGCAGCTGGTGCAGCGTTACCAGCAGCGGCTGCTCACGGTTCTGCGGCACCTGGTCGGGAACGTCCAGGCGGCCGAGGACCTGGCCCAGGAGGTGTTCCTGCGCGTCTACCGGGCCCGGAGCCGTTATCGGCCGCGGTCCAAGTTCTCGACCTGGCTGTTCACGATCGCCAACAACCTGGCCCTCAACTCACTGCGCTCTCGGCAGCGCAAGCCCGAGGTGCCGTTGCCGGCGATGGAGTCCGGGCCACTGGGCCCCCGACCGCAGGAGCAGATGGTCCAGGATCCCCACTCCGGGCCGATGCGACGGCTGGACCGGAACGAGTTGGCCGAGGTCGTCCGCCAGGCCCTGGACACACTCAATGAACGCCAGCGGATGGCGGTGGTCCTGAACAAGTTCGAGGACATGGGCTACGCCGAGATTGGCGAGGTCATGGGCCTGACGACCAAGGCGATCAAGTCGCTGCTCAGTCGGGCTCGCGTGAATCTGCGTCAGGCCCTGGCGGGATATCTGGGACTCGACCCGGCCACGGCCCCCGAACCGAGCGACGAAGACGACGACGAATGAGATAGCCATGAGTGATCCGAACCGACGAAAACCGAGCGACGCGGAAGTCGAGGACCTCGTCGCCTATCTTGACGGCGAGTTGGACGAGGCCGAGGCCCAGCAGGTGGAGGCCCGGCTCAACGTCGATGCGGCCTCGCGGAAGGAAACCGACGCGCTGCAGGCGGCCTGGGCGTTGCTGGATCATCTACCGCGTGCGGAGCCGTCGCCGGACTTCACGCACCGGACGATGGAACATGTCCAGGTGGCGGCCGATACCGCCCGCATCCATCGGAGGCGAAAGTTCTGGGCTCGCTGGTGGCCTCGACTCGTCACTGTCGGCTGGGCGGCCGGCCTTCTGATCGCCTTCCTGGTCGGCTACCTGGGCTACTTGAAGTTTCGCTCGACCGAGCCGTCCGACTACGAACTGGCCCGTGAGCTGCGTCTGATCGAAAACAAGCGACTGTACGAACTGGTCGATGACCTCGATTTTCTCCGCCGCCTGGATCGCCCCGACCTGTTCGGAGAGGAGCCGGGTGTCCCATGAATCCCTCTTCCGTTCGCTGGAGCCGACGGGCCGTCCTGGTGCTGCTCCTGCTCGTGGTGCCCCTGCTCGCCGCCCCGGACGTCTCCGAGGCGGACCTGGAACGGAACGCCCGACGGCTGCTGCGCACGAAACAGAACCCCGAACACTATGCCCGTCTGAAGCGGGACTACCGCGCGTTCGAGGAGTTGCCACCTGAGCGTCGAGCCCAGTTGCGTCAGCTCGATCAAGACCTGCGCGGCCTGAATCCGGACGAGGAAGCGCGTCTGCTGCTCGTGCTGGAACGCTACGGAGCCTTTGTCGAGAGCCTGTCCGAGGTGGACCGGGGCCGGCTGGAAGCGGTTCGGGGCAAGGAACGGCTCGACCTGATCGAGCAGTTGCGCCGTCAGCAGTGGTACGATCGCCTGCCCGTCAAGCTCCGCGCGGAACTGGCGAACCTGCCTCAGGAGAAGCGAACGCGAGCGGTGGCGAAGTTGGTCGAGGAAGATCGCCGTCGGCGTCGGCTCCTGACGGCCGATTCCCGCAAACGGCCCTTCCCGGTCGGCCGACTGGAAGGCAAGGCGGACCTCTTCTCGGTCAAGCCGACCCATCTGAGCCAGTATCCCCATGAGGTCGTCAGCTTTTTCGAGTACCACATCCGCGATCGCCTGACGCCGCAGGAACGGGCGCGACTGTACGAGGCGGAAGGGAACGTGGCCGCCCTCGCCCGTGTCATCCTCGACGCGGCCGAGAAGTATCCCGTCCTGCCGGCCAGCGAGAAATGGGGGGCGATGACGTACTGGAAGGATCTGCCTCCGGACTGGAAGAAGAGCCTGCCCTTGCAGAAGCTGGACAAGCGCGGCCTCTACCGCAAGGATCTGCTCCAGCAGGAGGGAAAATGGCCGGACTTCGCCCTGGCGGTGGTCCAGATCGCCACCCGGGAGTCGGTCAAGGGCCTCACACCGCTGGGTGCCGCTCGACCGAGCGACTACCCACCCGAAATTCAACCAGTGTTCAAACGTCTGCCAGGGGTTGATCAGAAGGCACTCCTGGCCCTGGAAGGGAAGTGGCCGGAACATCCGCTCAAGCTGCACGAGTTGGCCCGGCAGGCGAAGCTCCACATCCCGGGCATGACGCTGCCCGGCTCGAAGGCCGTCTGGGCCACGCTCCTGCGCGAGGGGCAGTGAGAGACGACACGGAAAGCGACTCCCTCGCCCCCGGTACTCCGGGGGAGAGGGTTGGGGTGAG
>CAYYJM010000385.1:3238-4572 GCA_964471755.1 uncultured Alcaligenaceae bacterium | reverse complement strand
GCCCACCCTACATTTTGGCTGATCCGACCCTCTCTTCATTCATCGTTCATCGTTCATCGTTCATCGTTTCGGAGTGGGTCTTCCGGCCAGGCGTGTTTGGGGTATCGAGCCCGGAGATCCTTGCGAACCTGGGGGTAGGTGTTGACCCAGAAGCTGGCCAGGTCGCTGGTCACCTGCTGCGGCCGATGGTTCGGGGCGAGCAGGTGGAGCAGGACGCTCACCCGACCGCGTGCGATCCGCGGCGTCTGGGCGAGGCCGAAGAGTTCCTGGATGCGCACGGCGAGGATCGGCGGACGGCCCACCGCGTACGTCAGGGCGATGTGACGGCCCGAAGGCACTTCCAGGCGCTCGGGTGCCTCGCGTTCGACGAGTTGCTGCTGCTGGTAAGTCAGTCGCCCTTGCAGGACGCCGAGCCAGGCTTCGCGCATCTGAGCGAACGAACGCCGACCACGACACACCTCGGCGAGCAGATCTGACAACGCCTCGTCACCGACCGGCGGCAGGTCGAGTTCCGGCAGCCATTCGGCCAGGCAGCGCAGACGGATCAGGTACGCACCTCCGGCGGACTCGGGCAGCGGCAGCACCCTCGGCAGGTTGAGGCGAGCCGCTCGCTCCAGCTCGGCCGCGACGGTCGCCGCGTCCGGCAGCGCGGCGTGCGTCTCTTCCAGCGGCAGATCCTCGTACGTCAAGCGCTTCCGGGCGATGACCTGCTCGCTCTCCTCGTCGAAGAGGGTGACGATCTCCGAACGCAGCAAATCCGGATCGAGCCAGCTGCGCTGAAGGCTCGACGCCTGGCGAACGAGAGCCTCGCCCGGCTGGTTATCGACCTCGACGGCGAGGAACAGTCCGCCCTCGGTGACGCCACAGGAGGGGTGCAGCCGCACGCCACGACCGCCGACCATCCGACCACGACGTGGGTCGCCGTCGCGCCGCTTCACCACGCGATCGGGATACGCGGCAAGCAGGGCCCGAAGGAAAGCCTCGTCGCCAGGTTCGTCCCTCTCTTCTGTCGAGACAGAGGGGCCATCCTCGCCCACCAGCCGCATCAGTTGATCGCGAGCCCGCAGGACGAACTGGCCCGCCGTCCGGTTCGTCAGCTGACGCCCGGCCGACATCGGTTCGCCACGCTCGAACGCCTCCAGGGCCTCGACGCGTTCCAGCACGTCCGAGACGGAGTGCGATCGAGTCGGCGATCGCTGGCCGGCTTCGCTGCGGAACGGATCACGCTCCGAGAGCAGCGCCGCCGCCAGGGCTGCACGCTCAGCGACACCACGCCGACTTCCTTCGAGCAGCAACCGGGCCAGGCGCGGATGCACGGGGAGACGAGCCATCGA
>CAYYJM010000385.1:0-3228 GCA_964471755.1 uncultured Alcaligenaceae bacterium | reverse complement strand
CATCGACTGACCCTGTGATGTCAGTCGGCCGTCTTGCTGGCCTCCCAGTCGGCGGAGCAGTTCCAGGGCCTGCTCGACGGCGGCGGTCGGTGGCGGCTCCGGCCACGGAAAGGCGGTCAGGTCGCTCTCGCCCAGCGCCAGCAGATGGAGGACCGCCCCGGCGAGATCGACGCGGCGAATTTCCGGCTCGATCTGCTCGGCCCGGCCGTGATGGTTCTGCTCGCTCCAGAGGCGGATGCAGACGCCCGGAGCGAGTCGGCCCGCCCGGCCGGTTCGCTGCTCGGCCGACGCCTTCGCGATCGGCACCAGGTGCAGACGATCGAGGCCGACGTCCGGATCAAAGCGGAGCTGGCGAGCCAGGCCGGTATCGACAACGCCCGTGATCCCCTCCACGGTGACCGACGTCTCGGCGACGTTCGTCGCCAGCACGACCTTGCGGGGCGATTGACGACGAAGGGCCTCGTCCTGGCGTTCCAGCGGCAGTTCGCCATGCAGCGGCAGCAGGAGCAGATTCCGCGACCGGGCGATCCCTTCGAGATCGGCCTGGGCCGAGCGAATCTCGCCGACACCGGGCAGGAAGACGAGCAGGTCGCCCGTCGTAACATCGAGCAACCGCTCCACCGCGCCGGCCACGTCGAGACCCGGTTCGTAGCGAACCTCGACCGGGTGGAGCCGGCCCGCCCCCTCGATCAGCGGACAGTCGTCGAGGTAGGTCCGCAATGGCCCGGCATCGAGCGTCGCCGACATGAGGAGGAGCCGCAGTTCCGGCCGAACCGTCTGCTGCACCAGACGGGCCAGGCCGAGGGCAAGATCGCTCTCCAGACCGCGCTCGTGGAACTCGTCGAAGAGAACGGCCGCGACGCCGTCGAGGTAGGGATCGTCGAGCAGTCGGCGGAGGAGAATGCCAGGCGTGACGACCAGGACGCGCGTCCGCCGACTGGCCTCCCGCTCGAAGCGGACGTGATAGCCGATCTCGTCGCCGAGTCGCTGGCCGCGTTCCTGAGCCATGCGGCGAGCGGCGGCGCGAGCGGCCAATCGACGCGGTTCGAGCATCAGGATCAGGCCCGGCTCGCCCAGATCGTCCAGGAGCGCCGGCGGCACGCGCGTCGTCTTGCCGGACCCGGTCGGGGCCTGGAGCAAAGCCGACGAGCCGGCACGCAACGCGGCCAGCAGGTCGGGCAGGACGGCGTCGATGGGCAGCGGAGCGAGCGACACGACCGGTTCTCCTGGCGAAGGCGTATCCAGGTGATGGTATCACCCGCCCGGCCGAGTGCCATTGCCCTTTTCCGGCCCGGCAACGTATCCTTGTCGGGGAACGTTCCTGACTGCCGGGAGGGCCGCATGCTGGGATTCCTGAATGTGTTCACGCGTCGTCGATTCCTCCTCGCCTCGGGCCTGGCCCTGGCCGGCGTCGGCTACTACGCCTGGCGGATCGAACCGCACTGGCTCGAGGTCGTCGAGCATACCCTGCCCGTGGCCGGGCTGCCGTCACCGTGGCATGGTCGGCGGATCGTCCAGCTGAGCGATCTGCACGTCGGCACGCGAGTCGATCCGGACTATCTGCGTGCGGTGATCCGTGGCGTGGCCGAACTGGAGCCCGACCTGACCATCATCACAGGCGATTTCACCACCGCCCCGGCCCAGCCGCGCTTCGACGACGTCGCCCGGCTCCTGGCGGAACTTCAGCCCGGCCGACTCGGAGCCCTCGCCGTCCTGGGCAATCACGATTACGGCTACCAGTATCGCGACTACAAGGCCGCCGACCGGGTCACCGCGCTCTGCCGGGATGAGGGCGTCACGATGCTCCGCAACGAGGTGCGCGAGATCGACGGCCTGCAACTCGTCGGTATCGACGATCTGTGGGGCATCAACTTCGAACCGCGTCGCGCCCTGGCCCAGATCGACCGCGATCGGCCGAGCGTGATTCTGTGCCACAACCCGGACGTGGCCGACCTGGCCATCTGGGACGGCTATCGCGGCTGGATGCTCTCCGGCCACACGCACGGCGGCCAGTGCAAGCCGCCGTTCCTGCCACCGCCGTTGCTGCCGGTGAAGAATCGCCGCTACGTCGCCGGGCCGTACGATCTGGGGCCGGGCCGCTGGCTGTACATCAATCGCGGCGTCGGCCATCTGCTCCAGGCCCGGTTCAACGTGCGACCGGAAGTAACGGTTCACACGCTCGTACCGGCCTGACAACCCGGTGCAGTCTCCTTGTCGTCGCGTCTTCTGAGCGGTATGCTTCCGGCGAGGTACCCACGGTTCCTGGCCTTCCCGGGGCGCGCATCATGGCGAACGAATGGCACTACACGCAGAACGGTCAACCGGCCGCCACACCCGTCTCGACGGCCGAGTTGAAACAGCTGGTCGCCGCCGGCCGACTCCAGCCGACCGACCTGGTCTGGCAGGAGGGTATGGCCAACTGGGTGCCGGCGAGTTCGATCAAGGGCCTCTTCTCCCTCAATCGCTCCGGTGAGGTGCCAGCCCCGACCAGCCCCGCTGAATCCGGCCGGGAACGAGCCGAGCCGACCCGGCCCCGCGAAAAAGAGAAGGAGAAGGAGAAACCCCGAGAACGCGAGGCGTCATCGCGCCGACGGGAAGCGGACAACCAGCCGGCAGCCACAGGCGAGTTGACCTCGTCGAGCGTGCTGCTGGAGATGCATCCGTTTCTGGTGCTGTTCCTCAGCCTGATCACGCTGGGCATCTTCGGCATTCTGTACGCCCTCCAGGCGAGCCACACCCTGGCTCGGGTCTACAATCGCCGGACGACCGACGCGGCCGGCCGACCCCTGGGGCATTACTACCACCCGGTGCGTATCCTGATCTTCAGCTTCATCACTCTCGGCTTCTACTTCCCGTTCTGGGTGAGCCGGGCCCTGCGCGAGTGCCTGGCGTACACCGGACGATCGAGTCCGGGCGGCCGGCTCGAGTTCTGCCTGATGCTGGTGATTCCCTTCTACAGTTTCTACGTCGTCGGCTTTCGGCTCCTGCGGCTGGTTCGCGAAGTGCAAGTCCGGGCTGGCCTGAAGACCGATGCCCAGCTGAGCCCCGTCGCACCGGTCGTCGCCGGCGGCCTGCTGATGCCGTTCTTCGGCATCGGCACCTACGTCATGGGCATGGCCTGCCAGGACGCCCTCAACGAGGCCTGGCAGGCGGCTGCATAATAGAGCAGTCTTTCAGAGCCGCGCACGCAGCGAGGCCGCAGGCCGAGCGGAGTAAGCGCACCGCGAC
>CAYYJM010000384.1:4073-4584 GCA_964471755.1 uncultured Alcaligenaceae bacterium | reverse complement strand
GCCGGCAAGCCGACGGCTAAATGATGCGCGATCGCTCACCCACTCTTCTTGCCGACCGGATCTTCATCGTTGACCCACGGCCCGGCCAGGACCTGGTAGTCCGGCGGCACGATCAGGCTGCCGGCATCGCCACCCTTCCAGCCGATGATCTGGCTCGGCTTGTCGCCGGCCTCGCTGAGCCTGTCGGCGAAGACAAGAGCTGCCATGCTCAGGCCTGCCTTTGAGATGCAGACATCAACCCCGTTGGTGAATGAGGTGTAGGCAAGGAATGATGTCACGAACATAATGGAAGGGCGGTAATCCCTGATCTGATCCTTGAGCCATATCATTTCCCTGGCTACCCTTCTGGCAAGGAATACGGGGCCCCGCAGGTTGACACTGAGCACGCGGTCAAAGGTCTCCTCATCAAGGTCAAGGAGGTCTTTGCGTTCTATGGGAGCTATGCCGGCGTTGTTGATGAGGAGGTCGATCCTGCCGTAACGGTCAAGGATGCTCGATATGGCTTCATCAT
>CAYYJM010000384.1:0-4063 GCA_964471755.1 uncultured Alcaligenaceae bacterium | reverse complement strand
TCTCCAGCCGATCGGCCCAGGAACCGTCCGCGTCGATCGGCTTGCGGGCCGAGCCGTCCCAGAACAGAACCTTGCCCGTCCGGTAGCTCTGCACGCCCATCGCCACGGTCGTGAACGCCGCCGCGCCGAGTTCCGGCGGACTCATCGTCGCCCGGTTGCGCGTCCGGCAGCACTCCAGGAAATTCTCCCACAATGCCGTCGTGTCGGCGTTGCGGCCTTCCGGCGCGTTGCAGGCGACGAACTCGCCATCGAGCGACTTCTCCAGCCGGGCCGGGATGCCCGCGCCCTGGCTCGGATCGTCCTTGATGATCACGAAGCCGCCCTTGACGAACTTGATCGTGCCGAGCCGACCGCGAATCACTTCCTCGATCGGATAGGCCGCGACCATCGTCGCCGTGATGTACAGCTGGCAGCCTTCCTTGTAGTCGGCGACGATCGTCGCCACGTCCGGTACGTCGCGCTTGTCGTACTCGACGTAGAGGCCGCCCGCGCCGACGACCCGGCCCGGATAGCGCACGCCCATCGCCGAGATCATGTGCGTCGTCTGATGGACGAACAGATCGGTGAACATGCCGCCGCCGAAGGGCCAGTAGCAGCGCCACTGCGCGAACACGGCCCGGTCGAACGGCGTCTCCGGAGCCAGCGGTACGCCCGGCATCACGGAGAAGTTCGTCCCCAGGAACATCTTCCAGTCCACCGTCTTGGGCGTCATCTCCTTCCACAGACGGTAGTAGCGCCACTGACCGACGAGCGAGTTACGGTAGTAGCTCGTCTGTGCCTGGGCGACGTGACCGATCTTGCCCTCGGTGATCAGCTTGTACGCCGTCAGCCAGGTCGGATCGGCCATCGACTGCACGCCGACGGTCATGACCCGGTTGTGCTTGACCATGGCATCGACGACGGCATGGGCCTCGTCGATGGTCTTGGTCATCGGCTTCTCGCAGTAGACATCCTTCTTGGCCGCCGCCGCGTCGATGGAGATCTTGGCGTGCCAGTGGTCCGGCGTGGCGATGCAGAGGACATCGACCTCGGGCAGATCGAGCAGCTTGCGGTAGTCCTTGACGACGTGCTTGCTGTCGTTGGGATCGAGGCCGACTTTCTTCGCCGAGGGCCGCAGACCCTGGCTGTAGGTCCGTTTCTGCTTCTTGCCGCCGCGCTCGATCTCGTACTCACCTTCGTGGCCGTCCCAAACGTCGCAGACAGCGACGGGAGCGACGCCCTTCTTGTCCTTGGCGAGCTGGTTGATGATGTCGAGGTGGGCCTGGCAACGGCCGCCGACGCCGACGAAGGCGACGCCGATGCGCTCGTTGGCTCCGAGGACGCGGTTGGCGCTGGCCGCCGTCAGGCTCAGTGCCGACACGCCGACAGCCGCCGTCTTGAGGAAGTTCCGCCGGTTGACTCGCTTCTTCGTCATGTGCTTGCCCTTCCGCGGGAGAAAGAACCGGGATGCCCATCAGTGTAACCGCCCGGATGCGGAGGGGCAACCAGCAAGCAGTCAAGCCGGACTTTCCGAACGCCCCAGCCCCAGCTCGTGCAACTCGCCATTCTGTAGCGCCAGCACGAGCCGATCGCCCAGAGGAGCCAGGGCCAGGCCGAGAATTCGTCCCGTCGGCGTGTAGCTGGCCAACTCGACTCCGTCGCTGATCGTGGCGATCAATCGCCCCTGAAGATCCTCGCGCAGGACGATCTGACCATCGAAGGACAGTGCCAGCCGGCGACAGGGGCCCAGTCGTTCCAGCCCGTGTCGTCGCTGCCCGGTCGCGTCGAAGCAGCAGGGCCCCTCGCCGTAGCCGGCCAGGACGATCCGCTTGCCATCGCCCTGAACCGCCAGCGAGCCGATGTGGGCCGGAAGGCCGGAACGCCAGACGCAGATGCCGGCCGGATCGTAGGCCGTCACCAGGCCCGTATCGGCCGCCCCGATCAGAAGCGGCTGCTCCGGGACGAAGGCCAGGTGGTGTAACGGCCGGGCCGGCTCGACCCGCCACAGGGCCTTTCCCTGGGCCGCATCCAGCAGATGCAGCCGGCCTGCACTGTCCGAGACGGCGAGCAGAGTGCCCAGCGGATCAAAGGCCAGGGCCAGGGCCGGAGAGGGGAGTTGCAATTCCCAGTGCGTTCGCAGCTCCGCACCGAGTCGCCAGAGTCGGCCGGTCTTGCTGACCACGGCAAAGGCCGAGCCATCGGCGGCGCAGGCCCCCAGGTGCAGGGGCTGAGCGGCCCGGCGTTGCTGGATGATGGAGCCAGCCTGCCAGAGGGTCACTTCCGCCGGTTCGGCCCAGGTCAGCAGGTGCGAACACTCAGCGGCCCAGGCCAGGCCAAGCAGACCAGAGGTGCCGCGCGACCAGAGCGGGAACACGGCGGAGGGAACCTCAGCGGACGTTCATGGACCGCAGCACACCGAGCAGGTAGAGGCGGGCCGCAGCGATCGCCGTCTCTCCCTCCATCTCGAGCAGATCATGCGGCATGATCCCGCGATGGGTCACCGGCGACTTGCTCGGAGTGAAGAAGCGGGCGACCGTAATCTTCAGGGCCGTGGCCAGCTGGCCGGAAGGACCGGGCCGGGTCACCGGAATGATGCACTGGATGAGCCCCTTGCCGAAGGTCGGCTGACCGAGCAGACGGGCCCGGTTGCTGTCCTTCAGGGCCCCGACCAGGACCTCGGCCGCACTGGCCGTGTCGCCATCGACGAGAACCGCCAGCGGCAGGGTGAGCGGATTGCCCCCCGAGACGGCGAACGGCTGATTGAACTGCCGAACCGGACTCTCGCCGCGCACGATGAGTTGCCCCTCGGGCAGGAACAGTTCGGCGACCTTGACGGCTGACTCGAACAGACCGCCGCCGTTGCCGCGCAGGTCGAGGACGACTCCGCGTGCGCCGTGCGTCTGGAGCTGCGCCAGGGCTTCCTTGACGTCCTGCAAGGTCGAGCCGTGAAAGGCGGTGATCCGCAGATAGCCGACACGATCGGTATCTTCCGCACCCATCGGATCGAGAAGAATCCGATGCTCGACCGTAGGCACGGGCACCGAACGGCGCGCCAGCTGGACCGTCCGGGACATCATCTCTCCCGGACGGAGGTATTCGATGGTCACGAGGCTACTGACCGGGCCGCGCAGGCGATCCAGAATACCCTCGGCAGTCAGGCCAGCGGCCATCTGTCCGTCAATGCGGAGAAGGCGATCCTCGGGGAGCAGGCCGGCCTGCTGGGCGGGACCGCCCGGGAAAACGCGAGTCACGACGATCTCGGCTCCCATGTTCTCCGCCACGTCGAGCCCCACGCTCACCGGCAGGTTGATGCCGAGGGCTCCGTTGGCCACGGCACCAGGCGTCAGAAAGGTGGTGTACTCATCCAGGGTGTTGCAGGCCCCGGCGGTCATCTCGAAGGCCAGCGCGACGAGGAAGTTCTTGCGAACCGGCAGGTTCAGTTCGCGAATCTGCTGGGCGATGCTGAAGACGAGATCGCGAGCCTGCTCGCGCGTCGTGGGACCGGGTCGGCGTTCGCCCAGGCGGTCCAGGCGAGCCAGCACCTCCTTCATCAGGTTGGCGGCCGCGATCTCGGGAAGGTAGAGCTGCTGGAAAGCCTCGTCTTGCAAAGCGAATTGAACTTCCTTGACGCCGCTGGCAAACAGGTCCGGCAGGCTCGTCCGATACGAATCGACGTAGACCGACGGGACGATGAGCAGGACCTGTTGATAGATGTCGAGCGCCTGCGACGGCGTCAGGTGACTGAGGGCCGTCTCGTAGCTGGGGTCGCGATGCCGGCGGGCGATGTTAGCGCGGCGCAGGCAGCGCAGCAGCGAACCGCGCAGTTCGGGATTCTCTCGATCCTTGCGGAGAAGCGTCTCGTAACGGGCGACGGCCTGGGACCAGTCGTGCCGCTGTTCGGCAAACACGGCCAGCCGACGCGGATCGCGAACGGCCTCCGTCGTCTGAGCGAAGAGGGGAAGGGGAACCAGGCCCAGCATCAGGGCCAGGGCGAACAACCAGCGGATCGTTCTTCGAGGCTGCAAGACCCACCTCCACCTGCGCTCCAGGAGGTTCGCGCTGGGGTTTCCTGGCGGCGCGGCAT
>CAYYJM010000383.1:0-4604 GCA_964471755.1 uncultured Alcaligenaceae bacterium | reverse complement strand
ACCACCTGCAGCCGTTTCATCCCCCCTTAAGTTACAGGCATTGGGCGTCAGCCACGTAAGTCCGCCGGTTTTTCTTCCCAGGACCGGCGGACTTACGTCGCTCCGCTCGCCAGCTACCTCCTTGCCTCTCGATCCGAGACGGCTACCCTGACCAGTGGACCCTGAACCACGGAGGTACACCATGCGACTGCTGCGCACGCTCGCCCTGTTCGCCATCCTGCTCGCGTTCGTCGGCCCGGCTCCGGCCGAGGTGAAGACCGAGACGGTGAAGTTCAAGTCCGGCGACGGCCAGGCCAGCGCCTTCGTCGCCGTTCCTGACGGCAAGGGCCCCTTCCCGGTCGTCATCGTCATCCAGGAGTGGTGGGGCCTCAACGAGTGGGTCAAGGACAACGCCATCCGCCTGGCGAAGCAGGGCTACGTTGCCGTCGCTCCGGACCTCTACCACGGCAAGGTCACTGGCGATCCGCGCGAGGCCGGCCAGCTCCTCAAGGGGCTGCCGAAAGATCGTGCCATGCGTGATCTGAAGGGAGCCGTCGATTTCGCCCTGAGCCTGCCCAACGTCAAGAAGGACCGCGTCGGCGTCATCGGCTGGTGCATGGGCGGCGGCTTCTCGATCAACCTGGCCCTGGCCGATCCGCGCGTTGATGCCTGCGTCATCTGCTACGGCCGGGTGCCGACCGAGGCCGACGCCGTCAAGCCGCTCAACGCGGCCGTCCTGGGCGTCTTCGGAGCCGAGGACAAGGGTATTCCGCCGGCCAGCGTCAAGCAGTTCGAGGCGGCCCTGACCAAGGCCGGCGAGAAGATCGAGAAGATCAACATCTACGAGGGGGCCGGCCACGGCTTCATGCGCGAGAAGAATGGCACCAACCCGAATCCGGAATACCGGGCCGAGGCGGCGAAGGACGCCTGGAAGCAGATCGAGGCCTTTTTCGCCAAGAAGCTGAAGAAGTAAGGATCGATCATGCGTTGGCTCGTGCTGTTACTCTGTCTCGTCGTGCCGGCCTGCTCGGGTCGGCCGACCTCGCGTGCTGGTGTCGTTTATGCCCCGGTCGCCTACTCGGCCGGTGATGTCACGCTCAAGGCCGAGGTGATTCGCCCGGCCGGGACCGGCCCCTTTCCGCCGATCATCGTCGTTCATGGTGACCATGGGCCGACACCGCGTGTCCGAGATGTCGCCACGCGCCTGGCCGACGCCGGCTTTCTGACCCTGATCGTCGATCTCTATCGTGGCGAGAAGGTGTCCACCGACCTGGAGGCGCACATCCTCGACCGGGCCCTGCCCGAGGCGCGTGTACGCGGCGACCTGGAGGCCAGCGTCAAGTACCTGGCCACGCGCGACGACGTTCGGCCGGGGCCGCTCGGTATGCTCGGTCTGGACAGCGGTGGCGGCACCGCGCTGGAGTTCGCCCTGGTCGAGCCGCACATCAAGGCCGTCGTCGTCTGCTATGGCCGACTCATCACCGACGCGGAGCGACTCGAGCCGTTGCGGGCCTCGGTCCTGGGCATCTTCGCCGAGAAGGACGTCGGCATCGACGACGACACCCGCAAGGCCTTCGCTCAGGCGATGGAGAAAGCCGGCAAGAAGGTGGCCGGCCTGCACGTCATCGCTGGCACCGAACATGGCTTCCTGGCTCCGATCGGCGATCAGAAGGAACCCAGCGACGCCGCCCTCGATCAGGCGTGGAAGCTGATCGTTGACTACCTGCGCAAGGAGTTGATTCGCGAATGAAGCCGGCTCGCCGGGCCGCAATCCACGAACCGAAAGGACCCGTCATGCGTTCTCTCCCGCTGCTCGCCTTGCTCCTCGTCGGCACCGTCGCCGCCGCGCCGCCGGCCGACAAGGAGAAGGGCAAGCCGAACCGCCTGGTCCGGGAGAGCAGCCCCTACCTGCTCCAGCACGCCCACAACCCCGTGGACTGGTATCCCTGGGGCGAGGAAGCCTTCGCACGGGCGAAGAAGGAAGGCAAGATGGTCTTCCTCTCCATCGGCTACAGCTCCTGTCACTGGTGCCACGTCATGGAGCGTGAATCGTTCTCCAACGCCGAGATCGCCGCCTACCTCAACAAGCACTACGTCTGCATCAAGGTCGATCGCGAGGAACGGCCCGACATCGACCAGATCTACCTCAG
This sequence comes from uncultured Alcaligenaceae bacterium, assembly GCA_964471755.1. Lineage (GTDB taxonomy): Bacteria > Planctomycetota > Planctomycetia > Gemmatales > Gemmataceae > CAYYJM01. Next base: position 2,475 of record CAYYJM010000383.1, on the reverse strand, counting down.
TTCCCTCAACGCGCTCGGCGTCCGTGGTGGCTGGCCGATGTCACTCTGGCTCACGCCCGAGGGCAAGCCGATCGTCGGCGGCACCTACTGGCCGCCGGACGACCGTGAGATCGACGGCCAGAAGACACGCGGTTTCAAGTCGCTCATCGCGCTCATGCAGGGCTTCTGGGCCGACGATCGCAAGGACGTCGAGGCCAACGCCGACAAGCTCGCCGAGGCGACGACGCGCGTCCTGACCGGGACCGCCATCGGCATCCCGCTCATCACCCTCGATCGCACCCTGATCGACGAGACGCTCCTGGGCCTGAAGGAAGAATTCGACGCCGAACACGGCGGCTTCGGTTCGCCGCCAAACTTCCGCGGCACCAAGTTTCCGGTGCCGTCCTACCTCCGCCTTCTCCAGGCCGAGGCCTCTCGTAAGAAGGACAAGGAGCTGGACCGGATCGTTCACGTCACGCTGGAGAAGATGGCCCTGGGCGGCATCTACGACCATCTCGGCGGCGGGTTCCATCGCTACAGCACCGAACGCACCTGGACCGTGCCCCACTTCGAGAAGATGCTCTACGACAACGCCCAGCTCCTGGAGGTCTACGCACGGGCCTTCCGTGAAACGAAGAAGCCGCTCTACGAACGGGTCCTGCGTGAGACGCTCGCCTACGTCGCGAGGGAGGCCACGTCGCCCGCTGGCGGGTTCTACTCCGCGCTCGACGCCGACAGCGAGGGCGAGGAGGGCCGCTTCTACGTCTGGACGCCAAAGGAGATCGACGCCGTCCTGACCGACAAGGCCGAGCGCGAGCTGTTCCAGGCTGTCTACCTCGACGGCGGCAAGCTCAACTTCGAGGAGAAGTACCACATCCTCCGCCTGCCCAAACCGCTGGAAGCGATCGCCGCCGAACGCAAGACGACGCTCGCCGATCTGCGCAAGCAGCTCGACCCGATCCGCAAGAAACTCTTTGACGTCCGGGCGAAGCGCGAACGGCCCTTCCTCGACACGAAGATCCTGACCGCCTGGAACGGTCAGATGATCGCCGGGCTGGCCCGCGCCGGCCAGGCTCTCGACGACAGGCAGGCCATCGCCGCGGCCACGAAGGCGGCCGACTTCCTGCTGAAGAACCTGCGTACGAAGGAAGGCCGGCTCCTGCGAACGTGGTCGGCCGCTCCCGGCGAGAAGCCGCAGGCCCGGCTCAACGCCTACCTCGACGACTACGCCTTTCTCGTGCATGGCCTCTTGACCCTGCACGACGTGACCGGCGAGGAACGCTGGCTCACCGAGGCCCGGACCCTGACCGACGTGATGGTCAAGTGGCACGCCGATGTCAAGGTGGGCGGCTTCTTCTACACGAGCAACGATCACGAGAAGCTGTTCGCCCGGTCCAAGGATCAGTACGACGCCGCCCAGCCGGCCGGCAACAGTGTCGCCGCTCGCAACCTGGTGCGTCTGTGGGCGAAGACGAACCAGGTCGGCTACCGGGACCAGGCCGAGAAGTCGCTCAAGGCCTTCGCCGGGGCGCTGAAGAACGCCCCGACGAGTCTGACCGGCCTGGCCGAGGCCCTGGGCGAATTCCTCGAGCGGAAGAAGTGACGAGCCGGCTTTGTTCTGCCTTTCTCACTTTTTTGGACAGCGGCGATCCTTCGCCGCTTTGACTTTCTCACTTCGGAGGATGACCACCCAACAAGTCAGAAAGCCAGAGCGGCAAAGAATCGCCGCTGTCCAAAAAAGTGAGAAAGGCAGAAAAGAAGAACAACGCCGGACGGGTCTCGGCACCAAGGGATGTTCAGGAAGGTGAACCGGCATGGCCCACATGATCCCCGACAGTCTGCCGCGTCGGGCCAGCAAGGGGGAGGAGCGTGTCTATCAGGCCCTCCAGCGTCTGCCCGACGACTACCTCGTCTACTACGAGCCGGTCGTCGGCCAGCGCTACCCGGATTTCGTAGTCCTGGCTCCGGACCTCGGCGTCCTCGTCGTGGAGATCAAGGGTTGGCGGCCGGGTGATTTCATCGCCGGGGACGGCCATGATGTCACCGTCAAGGACCGCGATGCCGGGCCGAAAAAGGAGCGTCATCCGCTCCGCCAGGCACGCGAGTATCAACTCGCCTTGCAGGACGCCTGCCGGCAAAGTCGCGAGGCGTCCGCTCTCCTGCACGCCGATGGCGAACGCCAGGGGCAGTTTCTGTTCCCCTTCGGACACTGCGCCGTCCTGTCCAACATCGACGAACGCCAGCTGCGTCAGCACGCCAGCGGCGACCTCACGACTCAGGGGATAATCATGGGCTGGCCCTTGTTGACGATGTTGGGCCCCTTGGCTGCGGATGCCGGGACGGGAATGTCTTTAGTCGAGGCCGCCGCCGGCAACTCCACCGTCAACTCATAGCGTGGGAAGAGGACCTTGACGGTCGCCTCGGGATCGTTCGGGCTGGTCTTCGTCGGCGGAGCCTTCGGATTGGGTGGCCACCGACTGCGGCGGCAAGGTGAAA
>CAYYJM010000382.1:3541-4642 GCA_964471755.1 uncultured Alcaligenaceae bacterium | reverse complement strand
TGACGGGCACCTTCGCATTCAGGCCCGGTTTCAGCGGGGCGGCCTGGACGAGAGAGGCGACCGAGAAGACGAGCAGCACCTGGAGTTACCGACAATCCATCGCACGACCTCCGAAAGCGGGGAAGATGTTGCGATTGTCGCTTCTGGCCGGCTCTGCGTCCAGTCGCCGCTTCAGGCCAGCGGGCTACGATGGAAATGGACGTGCTTCCAGCGACCGTCGATCCGCTGCCAGACGCGCGTCTCGGAGCTGGCGGCCGTCATCGGCTGGCCGTCCGGGCCGACCTTCTGCACCAGGCGAATGTAGGCGACGACGACCACGTCGCCCATGACGCGAACGTCCGGCTCGACCATCGTCGTGGTATGCCGACCACGGACGCCGCCGAGATCGAAGTAGAAACGATGGAACGCCAGGCCGCGAACGAGTGTCCCGTGCGATTCCGGCTCCAGGCAGGTCAGGTCGGCGGTACACAGATCCTGATAGGTGGCCCAGTCGCCGTCCGCGATGGCGTCGAGGAGCTTCTGGTTCAGGGACAGCACTTCCTGGCGTACGTCGGCCATGTCACCCTCCTGTCAGTTTTCGAGTACCTTGACGATTAGCGCGGTCATGTCGTCCGCCTGCGGAGCGCCAGCGGTGAAGTCACGGGCGGCGAGGCAAAGCTGGTGCGCGATCTCGGCAGCCGGCTTGTGGCGGAGTGAACGAACCACATCCACGGTGCGTTTCCAGCCGAAAAGCTCACGACCCGGGCTCAGCGATTCGGTGATGCCGTCGGTCGCCAGGATGAGGGTGTCGCCGGGCTCCAGGGGAGCCGGCGGACTCATCGAAAAGGGCAGGCCCAGATCGATCCCCAGCGGCCCGGTCGTTGCCTCCAGGCGATGCGCCTCGCCGGCGGCGTCGAGCAGGTAGGCTTCATGACCGGCACTGATGTGCCGGAACGTCCGTGAGCCCGGGTCGATCTGGACGAAGGAGAGCGTGGCGAACCGCTCGTCCCGGCTGCCCTCGAAGGCGATGCGGTCGGCCAGGGCAACGATCGTCTCGGCGTCGGACTGAAGAGCGGCGGCGGTGCGCAGACAGGCACGCAGGTGGGCCATCTGCAGAGCCGG
>CAYYJM010000382.1:0-3531 GCA_964471755.1 uncultured Alcaligenaceae bacterium | reverse complement strand
GAGCCGGGGCGAAGCCGTGGCCGACGACGTCACCGACCACAATGGCGAACTGTCCGTCGAGCATGGGGAAGGCATCGTACAGGTCGCCGCCGACCGCGGCGGCCGGCACGGCGAGCGCTCCGATCTCCAGGCCGGGCACCTGCGGAAAGGTCGTCGGCAGCATGTTCTGCTGAACCTGGCGGGCGAGCAGCATCTCGTTGCTGCCGCTGAGCAGGTGGAGCGCCTCGTCCTGGCGCAGGCGAACCATCTCTTCCTGGTAGAGCCGGCTCGCCTCGATGAACGCACGTTCGAGCGGACTGAGGGCGTCCGGGTGCGTCCGGAGCCAGTCCTCGACCAGGGCCAGGCGGATGTCGTAGTAGAGAAGACTGCGGTGCCGGCCGTGCAGCTCCCAGTCGCGCGCATCGGCGGTCAGCTTGCGGTGCGTCCGCAGGCCCTCGCGGTCGGCCTCGATCCAGCCGCGCAGGCGTGACCAGCCGCGGATGAGGGCCTCGTGGGCGACCTCGACGACGGGATCGGCCGGACGCGCCCGGTTCGGCTCGATCGTCACCAGGCGGGCGTCGGCCAGCGCATCCAGGACGGCTCGCACCGCTTCCGGCGAGCCGCCGGCGGGGAGCAACTCGTCGAGCGTCGCCCGGCGTTTGCTGTCCTCGGTCTCCTCGCCCGGCTGCGTCAATCGGAGGAAGATGCGCTGGCAGATCTCTCGCTGGGTGTCATCGAGACGCTCGAAGACCTCGTTCGCCCGGCGTTCCAGCGCGCCGTGGATCCGGCCGATCGCCTCGTAGTCGGCGAACGTCAGCCGCCGGCCAACGCGGCGTTCCCACAACTCGGCCAGGGTGTGCTGTAACAGTGGCAGCGCTCCCGGCTGACGCTGGGCATCCTGGACGAGCATTTCGACCAGGCCCGCCTCCAGTTCGCCGCCGACGAGCAGGGCCGGTCGTTCGATCGCCAGGCGCAGTTCCGTCGGCGTGAGCGGCCCGACGAGTACCTGATGATCCGACAGGGCGGCTGCCAGCTGCGCGTGGCCTGCACACTTGCCGTAGAAATCGGCCCGGAGAGTGAGGACGACGATGACCCGACCATTCGCCACGGTCGCGGCGTGGAGCAGGTTGTCGATCAGCTGACGACGAGTTGTCTCTTGCTGACACTGCGTGAACACTTCCTCGAACTGATCGACGAGGACGACGAGGCGAGCGCTGGCCGGGGCGCTGTGCAGGACGACGCCGGCCAGGCGATGGAGCGTCCTGGGGTTCTGCTCCAGGTCGGCGATCAGGGCGTTGAAGGAACCGACGTGCGGTCGGATGGCCGGGTGGGCGGCCAGGGCCATGCCGAGACTCTCCAGCGGTTCCGGCCCGGGCCAGCAGACGATCTGCGGCCAGCGTGAGGCAGGGTCGAGCGCGCCGGCCTGGAGTCGAGCGAGCAGGCCGGCCCGAGCCAGCGACGACTTGCCACTGCCAGAAGCGCCGACGATGGCGAGGAAGCGATTCGCCTCGCGTCCCCTGCCCTGCGGGCGAAGGTCGTTCAGCAGCCAGTCGGTCAGGGCCTCCCGGCCGAAGAAGAACGGGGCGTGTTCGGCGTCGAACGCCTGCAAGCCACGGTAGGGGCACTCCGTCGCCCCGATCGTCGCGCCGGGACCGGGACCGGGAGCGATGCCGCGAATGCCACAGGCAAGACGGTGAAAGGCGTCCTCGTCGTCGAGCGTGTCGCGGAATTCGACCCAGGTCGCGGCGACGAGAAATTCCGGCAGCCGGCTGCGCTCTTCGCGCTGGCCTCCGGGCAGCAAGACCGGAATGACGCGAAATCGCCGGGCTGCGTCGGTGACCCGACGATTGATGGCTGCCGACATCTCCTCGTGCTGCCAGGGGCCGATGCCGCCGGGGCCGATGAAGACGACGCACGTCTCGCAGGCGTCGAGGGCGTCGGCCAGGGCGGTCTGCCAGGGCTCGCCGGGGATGAGGTTCCACCGGTCGAGCCAGGGTTCGAGGCCGGCCTGACGCAGACGATGCGCGAGAACCTCGACCGCCGGCTTGTCGGCGGTGTTGTGCGACAGAAAGGCATGGTAGCGCGGGGCGGTCATGACCGCTTACCGCAGCTTCGTGATCGCCGGATCGCGCAGCGGGCTCGCGTCGGGCGGGGCCTTCAGTGTCTCCAGGAAGGCGATCACGGCGGCCTGCTCGTCGCGTGGCAGCCCCGCGTACGCCTCGGCCACCGAGCGGGCGTCGCCGTGATGCCGGCGGATGGCGTCGGCGAGCGTCGGGGCCGAGCCGTCGTGCAGGTACGGGGCCGAGTCGGCCACGCCCCACAGCGGCGGCGTCTTCCACTCGCTCGGCTTCGGCTCCTCCTCCGGACGCGACGGCAGGTTCGGTAGCGGCGGTGTGGGGTCGCCGTAACCGCCACCACCGCCGCCCGGTTTGGTCGGATCGTCCAGGGTGTAGAGCAGGAAGTCGCTGTAGATCCCGGTCACGCCGCCGAGGTTCGGCGTGTGGCAGGCCGCGCAGCCGACGGACGTGAACAGTTCCTTGCCGCGCGTGACGGCGTCGCGTTTCTTCGGATCGCCCGGCACGACCTCGACCGGCTTCGGCAGCGTCTTGACGAAGGAGACGAGGGAGCGGAACTGCTGATCGTCGAGGTCGGCGCTGGCCGAGACGTGCTTCGCGCCGAGCGGCCGGGCCTGCTCGGTCAGCGGCGTGCCCAGGCCGATCTCGTTGGCGCAGGCGGCGGCGACGAACTCACGCAGCGTGGCGAACTGGGCCTTCCAGCCGAATCGGCCGACCCGACCATCGGGCAGGATGCGGAGCCGACCGACGGGGATGGCACTGAAGTCGCCGCCCAGTTCGCGGAACGCTCCGCGGGTGATGCGTGACTGTTGATTGTGGCGGATGGCCTTCTCGGAGATGAGGTCGAGCCAGCCGGCACCGAACAGGGCGGTCGTCTGCACCGAGTCGGTGCGAACCGGGTCGAAATCGGGAACGACGCTGACCGTGGGACAGTGCGGATCGCCGCCGCGAGTGGTCCGACCGGGAACGATCGGGTAGAGCTTGCGGACCTGGGCGAGCGACTCACGGTGGCCGCGCGCGACGCTGAAGTTGTGGATCGAGCCGGTGACGAAGGTCGGATCGCCGGGGCGGGGCAGAACCTCGAAGCCGACGGCGTTGTGCTGGCGAAGACCACCTCCACCGAGGCCGCCCTGGAAGTGGCAGGCGGCACAGGAGCGGGCGTTGAAGACAGGGCCGAGACCATCGCCGTGCGCCAGCGGGTCGTTCGGCGTCCAGACATGCTCGAAGAGTTCACGCCCGGAGGCGATTTCCTCGGCGCGAGCCGACGGCCCCCAGATCACGGGCAGGCCGGGTGAGAAGTAGACCCAGTAGGAGCCGAAGGCGGCCACCAGGAGCAGGCCCAGCCCGATCCAGCGCCGCTGCCGAGCGAGGGAATCAAAGCGCATACGCACCCCCGGAATGGAGCGATGACCTGAGCCTCTCGAAAATACCCGGCGGCGAAGCGGAGAGCAAGAGGCGGTCCCTCACTTTCCCAGCG
>CAYYJM010000381.1:0-4643 GCA_964471755.1 uncultured Alcaligenaceae bacterium | reverse complement strand
GTGCGCTTACTCCGCTCGGCCTGCGGCCTCGCTGCGTGCGCGGCTCTGATAGACCTCTTCCGACCAGTCGCGTAGAATGACAGCCGGTTCGCTCTCCGAGGTTGACCATGCTCCCGATGACCGATCCAACGCACCCGTTCCACCTTCATCACATGGAACTGGCCCTGCAAGAAGCGGGCCTGGCGACGGCGGCGGATGAGGTGCCCGTCGGGGCCGTCGTCGTGTCCCTGGAGCAGGGCATCATCGCCCGGGCGCACAACCAGCGCGAGACGCTCCAGGATCCGACGGCGCATGCCGAGATGATCGCCATCACCCAGGCTGCACAGGCGCTCGGATCGTGGCGACTGGAACAGTGCGTCCTGTATGTCACGCTGGAGCCGTGTCCGATGTGTGCCGGAGCGATTGTCCTGGCCCGCCTGCCGTTCGTTGTCTACGGTTGTACCGATCCCAAGGCCGGAGCGTGCGAGACGCTCTACCAGATCACCACCGACGCCCGCCTGAATCATCGTGCGGCCGTGCTGGGCGGCGTGCTGGCGCAGCGCTGCTCTGCCGTGCTGACCGACTTCTTCGCCGCCAAGCGTCGAGCCGGCAAAGCGTGAACAACCCGGCGGGGCCACTGCTTCCACGCAAGGAGATCGCTTCGCCCGGGGCGGGTTGTGTTCTCCCCTTCTCGGCCCGAGTGGTACAATAGCGGAGATGCTCTTTTGCCGAGCCCGTCATCATGGACCTCGACACCGGGGACGACCTATGCGACGCTCCTTCACCGTCGTACTCCTGCTCCTGCCGGCGCTGGCCGCGCTGACGCTGGCCGAGGACCGCTCGGCACTCTTCTCGAACCCGGTGCTTCCCTCACGCGAGGCACTCGACCGGCTCAACCTGAGGCAGGCCTGGTTCACCAGCTTCCCGATGGACGGCCGACGGGACGGCTTCCTGTCCACGGTGATCCATGGCAATCAGCTGCTGGTGCAGACACGCAGCGGCGTGGTCGGAGCGATCGACCTGGAGACGGGACGAATCCTCTGGCGTACCCTGCCCGGTCGGCCCTACCGGACTGGCACCGGATTGGCAGTGAACACCGCCTCCGTCTTCGTCCTGAGCGGCACCGAACTCTATGCCCTGAATCGACGCACTGGCGAGAAGCAATGGGAGTTCCGCCTGCCGGCTGGTATCTCGACTCCACCGGTCGCTGATGACGAACAGATCTACCTGTGTGGCGCGAACTCGCGACTCTATGCCGCCAGGCTGCCGCGCTACGATGCCACCGGTCGCTACGTCGCGACGGAAGTCGAACTCGGTGCCCTGGGACGGACCATCGGCTCTCCCGAGACCCGAGCCCTGGTTGGCGGGGATAGCGATGGCGGCCGGGCGGATGCGACCCTTCCGGGCCTGTATCGGACACCGCCACCGCCCCAGGGACCGCGACCGACGCTCGTCTGGGAGGTGCAGACCAATCAGGCCCTGGAACAGCGGCCGGTATTCGATTCCGACGTCATCGTCGTGGCGGGAAATGATTCCAGCATCCGGGCCGGCCGGGTGATGGGCTACGTCAAGTTCCCCCACGAAGACTTCCCGAAGGAGGTCTTCCGCTTTCCGCTCGACAAGCCGTTGATCGCAGCGCCGGCCAGTTTTGGCCACACGGTCTACGTCGGCGGGGCGGACGCCAACCTCTGGGCGATCAACATGGCCAGCGGCCGGGTGGAGTGGCGCTTCATCACCGGTGATTCGATCGTCCGGGCTCCGGTGCCGACGGAGAAGGATCTGTTCGTCACCTCGCAGCTCAACGGCATGTTCCGACTGGATCGCGAATCCGGTGAGTCGGGCTGGCGCATCCCATCGGGGAACCAGGTCCTCGACCACAATATCGAGGCCGACCGCTACCTCGCTTCCAATCCGAAGTACGTGTACGCTCTCGACCGAGCGGGGCGACTCCTGGTCCTGGATCGGTTGCAGGGGACCACTCTCAGCCGGATCGACGTGACCGACTACGTCTACCCGATCGTCAACGATCAGAACGATCGCCTGTTCCTGGCAGCGAACAACGGCTCGATTGTCTGCCTGCACGACAAGGAGTACACGAGCCCGTTTCGCCATCAGGGGACGAAGTCCGATCTGGAGCAGATGGCCGTGAAGCTCCGCAAGCCGGCCACCCAACCGGCCGTGGTGAACGTCCCGTTCCGTACCTTCTTGCGGGATTTCGCCAAGGCGCACGACCTGAAGTTGATGATCTCCGAACGGGCCTTCCGGAGTGAGGAGAAGCTGGACAATCTGACCCGGCTGATCAACCTGCCAGCGATCGCCGGGAAGCCCGTGGGCGAGGTCCTCAATCAGGCCCTGGCTCAGATCCAGGCCACGTCGATCATCGTCCGGGATACGATCATCATCGCGCCAGCGGGGGCGGGGCCTGCTCCGGGTCCGATGGGCGGTGCGCCCCGGCCGTGACTGCTTTTCGACTCGGGGCAGCACTGGCGGCACTGGGCCTGATCGGCCCGATCGTCGGGCTGCCCCTTCTGCGGGCACTGGTCGAACCAGGAGCCTGGAGCGGGTGGCGGGAGTACGACCGTCTGACGGGTCTGCTCCGCAACACGGCAGGGCTGATGGCTCTCGTCTGGCTGCTGGCCGTGCCGGCGGGCGCGGTGCTGGGCTTTCTTCTGTTTCGCGGCGACTTTCCCGGTCGCCGACTCTGGCGCGGGCTGCTCCTACTCGCACTCTTCATCCCGCTCCCTCTGGTGGCAACATCCTGGCAGGCGATCTTCGGCACCGGCGGCTGGAGGCCGGTCGGCTGGTGGACCGGATCGGCCCCGCTGCAAGCCGTGGCCGGCTGGACTCCGTGGGGCCAGGGCCTGATCGCCGCCGCCTGGATCCAGGCCGTGGCGGTGCTGCCGTGGGTGATTCTCCTCGTCGGCCTGGGCTCTCGTACCGTCGAACGTGAACTGGAAGAAGACGCCCTGACGCTGGGGCCCTGGCCCTGGGTTCTCTGGCGCGTCACGCTGCCGCGACTGGGACCGTCGTTCCTGGCGGCCACGGTCTGGGTCGTCGTGCAGACCAGCACGGAGATCACCGTCACGGATCTGTTTCAGATCCGCACGTTTGCCGAGGAGGTCTACACGCAGATGGTCGCACCGGAGGTCACTCCGGCGAATGCCTCGCTGGACCTGGCCGTTCGCCGGGCCACGCTCGTGTGTCTGCCAGGGGTGTTCGCTCTGGCGGTGGTGGTGTCCCTGACGGCGTGGGCCTTTCTCGGTCGGTTGCCATCGCGCCAGCGCTGGCTACGCGACTCATTGCGCGTCCCGCTGGGCCGGTTCCGCTGGCCAGTCGCGGTCCTGGTCGCCCTGGTGGCGCTGCTGGTCCTCGGCGTGCCGCTGACGGCGCTGGCCTGGCGGGCCGGGACGCCCCTTCATGGCTCGTGGGATTTCGCCTACCTGGTGGGACGCCTGAAGGTGATCTGGACCGGCGAGGCGTGGCTCCTGGCGGAGAGCCTCGGAGTGGCCGTCGCGACCGGGGTGCTGGCGACCGCCCTGGCCCTGATCCTGGCAACCGCGGCGCGCGGCTCAGTCCTGTTCACTGTCGCCCTGCTCGTCCTGGCGACGCTCTGCTGGACGATGCCCGGGCCACTCGTCGGACAGGGGTATCGTGATCTGGTGGACCTGCTCCTCCGAACGACGGGCGAGCCGATCTGGTTGCGGCGCTGGCTGCACGATGGGCCGTCCCCGATCCCGCTGGTGGCGGTCGATCTGGTGCGGTTCTTTCCCTGTGCCCTGGCTGTGGTCTGGCCGGCGGTACATGCGGTGCCGCGCGGCTTGCTGGAGACGGCGCAACTGGACGGGCTCGGCCCTCTGAGCCAGCTGCGTGAGGCGATCTTTCCGCTGGTGAAGGGAGCGGTCCTGTCCGGCGTCCTGGCCGTGGGCCTGCTGACCCTGGGAGAGCTGGCGGCGAGCAAGCGGGCGAGTACGCCGGGCCTGCCGTCATACGCCGAGAGCCTCTTCACCCAGATGCACTACGGCGTCGATGCCGACCTGGCGATTCGGTGCCTGCTGCTGCTTGGAGTCGTCCTGCCAGGGGCGCTGTGGCTGATCGTTTGCGGTCGAGATTAGCCGCCGGGAGCTGGGCCGATGTGGTAGCCCAAGGCCTCGGCCTGCTCGGCGATCTCGTCGGCCTGGGCTCGCGCCAGTGGACCATTGACGTCAGCCCGACCGATGCTGATGAACCAGTACCGATGTCGATCGCGTGGCGGCAGGCTCTCGGGATCGAGACCGATCTCGCGGACGGCTTCGCGATCCCAGCGGACGGTGCGCAGCGTCTCCGCGACCTCTCGCCAGCTCATCCCGGCCACGACGACGGCATCGTCGTCAGCCCGGATAACCCGGCGACCGATCAGGATGTGCAGCAACCCACGGAACCGGCCTGTGAGCAGGCCATTCTCCTGAAGGGCGCGCAAAAATTGGCGTAGCAAATCCATGCCAACGCTCCCTTGCCGGTCCGACACGGGGTCGTCGCACCCATGCTACCACCCTCCTCTGCGGCCCAAAAGGCGACCATGACTTCGCAGAGTAGGCGGTTCGGGTAAAATAACAAATCTAGGAGAATTGTCGATATCGAAATCTTCAACAAATGTACTAAACTTTTCATGATCCAAGATGAATTTC
>CAYYJM010000380.1:0-4663 GCA_964471755.1 uncultured Alcaligenaceae bacterium | reverse complement strand
CGCAGACGTCTTTCTGAACGGTGTCGCTGCGCTCCTGACTGAGGATTGGTGGGGCTGCGCTGTGACGGCCTCCAAGAACGATTGGGCGTCAGTGGCGCTCCCGCCCACCCTACATTTTGGGGTGCCTTCGGTGACGACGCTCCGGACCGCCCGAAATCTCGCAACTACGGCGATGCACCCCTTGACAGAGCGTCAGTGGTTCGGCAAGATATCCTCGCCGATTCGGAGAAACACGCACTCCGGGTCGGCAACGACCTCTTCTTTATGATGCCTCGTCAGCACGGTTGCTGACGAGGCTTCTTTCTTTCCCGCTCCCCAACATTCCTCGCGATCGGCACACGCGGCGCAACTCCTTCCGTCGAGCGAGGATCGCGGCAAATCTTGCCTGCGCCGCGTAGCTTGACGGCCGCGTTCGAGTATCCTAAGGGAGGTCCGGCCAAGATCGAGGTACCGGCAGGAGGTGGCTCCATGGCGAACATTCACGACAACCGAAAAGGGCCGGCGAACGCCGCGGATCGGGCGAGCTGGCTGGCCTTCGTGCCACCGGGCGGACTGTATGTCCTGGCCGGGATCGTCGGCCTCATGCTGGCGCTGGCGATCCGGCTCGTCGGCCCGGGTGCCTGGCAGACTCCCGTGCAGTTACTGCTGACGACGATCGGCGTCCTGCTGGTCGGCTTTGGCATCTCGACGCGTCTGCAAGATGGCGGCACACTCACCGGGACGAAGTTGACCGGTGCGGTTCTTTTCCGCCTGCTCGGCATCCTGGGGCTGACGGCCCTCCTGCTCGGCGGCACGGCGTTGCTGGTTCCGACCGCGGAGCAACGGCAGATCGACGACATGCTGCGGACGCCGCTCTCGCCCGGAGGCGGTCTGCCCGAGGGGACGCCACGGCCCTATCCATGGATGTCCTACACCTATCTCGTGGTCCTCGTCCTGGGCGCGGGCCTCGCTCTGGCCCTGGGATTCGGTTTGCTGCTGAAGTGGGCCTTCCGCAACCAGTATGAAACGGACGAGCAGCCCGCCGGCGAGGTGCAGACCAGCACGATCCTGCTGCTCGGCCTCGGTGCGGTGGCCGGCCTGCTCGCCTACCTCGGTCTGGACCCGGCGTGGGATTCCCTGCGTAGCCTGCTCTGCGTCCTGTCACTGGTGGCGCTGGTCGGGGCCATGCTGATCGTGCTGCCGATGCCCTGGCGCAAGGTGGTGGCCAGCCTGCTCTTGCTGCTGCACTTTGGCGGCATCGCGACGGCCATCACCGCCGTCGCGCCACCGAACGCTCCGGCTCCGTGGGTGGCGACCAAGATCTGGATGGTGTTCTATCGCCCCTACCTGCAGTTCATGTACATGAACAACGCCTACCACTTCTACTCGCCCGAACCGGGACCGGCCTCCGTCCTCTGGGCCTACCTGGAATACGAGGGTGGCGAGCGAAAGTTCATCCAGCTCCCCTCACGGCCTCACAGCCCGGTGCAGATGTACTACCAGCGTCTCCTGGCGGTCACCGAGAGCATCAACCAGACCGCTCCGCCTCGACCGGACATGAAAACGGTCGAGGAGCGCCGCTGGAAGGCCGAGTTGACGCAGGGCATCCCGATTCATACCGGCTTCCCGATCCACCTTCAGTATCGTGAGCCGAACGACCTCGGCAAACGGCTGATTCAGTCGTACGTCCGCTTCCTGGCCCGGGCCCATCCGGAGAAGGATGGCCGACCGCTGATCCGGATCAAGCTCTACCGCGTCACCCACTTGATCCTGACGGGCGAGCAGTACGCCCAGGGGCAGCGACCCGACGCTCCGCAGTGGTATCTGCCCTACTTCCAGGGCGAATTCACGCCGGACGGCATCCTCCTGAACGCGAACGACTCGCTGCTTTACTGGGTGATTCCGATTCTCGACGACGGGCCGGGGAACTACCTGGTTCGGCATGTCAAGGGGCTCTGAGCGACGCGGAGGAGAATGACCAATGACGACTCAAGCGACCGCGCCGGAACGATCGAGCTTCCTCGCCGACTGGGACTGGTTCTGGTTCCATCCGCGCAACCCGGCCACACTCGGCCTGATCCGGTTCTTCACCGGACTGATCCTGCTCTACATCCATTTCTGCTACTGCTTCGGGCTGCTGGACTTCGTCAGTCCGAAGACCGCCCTGATCGATGAGCAGACGTTCCGGTTCCTGCGGGAAGATGTTCCCATGATGGCACCGGAGAACGAATGGCCCTCGCAGATGCAGATCCCGATGCAATTCGGGCCGAATGGCCAGCCGCTGCCGGTCGATCCGACTCCCTACCTGCAGAAGTATCGCCTCGCCTCGGGACAATACCTCTGGAGCGTCTACTTCCACCTCCACGACGACGCCTGGATCTGGACGGTTCATTACGTCTTCTTCGGCATCCTGGTCCTGTTCACGCTCGGCCTCTGGACCCGGCTGACGACGGTGCTGGCGTGGATCATCAACTTGCAGTACATCCATCGTTCGCCGCAGACGCTCTTCGGCATGGACACGATGACCACGCTGGGTTTGTTCTACCTGATGATCGGCCCGGCCGGGGCGCGGTTTTCGCTGGACTACTGGCTGGCCCAGTGGCGCGAACGGCGGCGGCGTGGCGATCCGACTTACGTCCTGCCGGTCGCGCCGAGTGTCCTGGCCAACGTCAGCATCCGCATGATGCAGATTCAGTTCTGCCTCATGTACCTGGCCGCGGGCACCTCGAAGCTGCTCGGGGCCTCGTGGTGGAACGGGACGGCCATCTGGAACACGGTCGCCAACTACGAGTTCGCACCGTTCTACCTCAGCTTCTACGAGCCGGCCCTGCGCTCGCTGGCGACGTATCGGCCGGTCTGGGAGGTGGCCATGACCGGCGGCGTGATCTTCACCCTGCTGCTGGAGCTGGGCTTCCCGTTTCTGGTCTGGCTGCCGCGCTGGCGCTGGGTCTGCGTGATCGGGGCCGTGCTGCTGCACACCGGCATCGGTCTGCTCATGGGCCTGGTCACGTTCAGTCTGATGATGCTGGTCCTGGTCGCGTCGTTCATCCCGTCGGAGGTAGTCGAGCGCTCGTTGCGGCAACCGCTCGGCTGGAAGCCGGTGCCGGAAACGATTCCGGTAGCGACGACGCCGCCCCGCCTGGCGGTGTAATTCGGCCTCCGCGCGTGAAGCTGGCGAAGGTTTGCGGCCTGTGCGGATTGCGCCTTCCCTGGAGAGGACGCCCGCCGGGCCGTTTGTGGCATTTCGGCCGATCATCCCTGGAAGACGGCCGATATCAATTGTGCCCAGGGCGAAGCTGGTCGCAACCAGCCGGATCGCTCGGACCCCAAAGGGGTTCGCCGATCTCGATCGCGGGATCGGCTCGGGGGAACAGGAGGCCGTCAGCCACGCCGCAGCGTGAGCGGAGTCGGCCTCGGAGAACGCTGGTGAAAGGAGTCACGATGAAGCGGTTCGTTCTCATCCTTGCCACGGCGGTGAGTCTGGCCCTGAGCAGCGGTGTCGCCCGGGCGGGCTGGCAGCAGATGAGCTATAGCGGCTACCAGCCGTGGTGGAACATCTTCGCCAAGCGCTACAAGTGCCTGACTCCCGAAGAAGAACGTCTGCAGAAATTCTGGCACGACTACTACCGCGCTCTGAAAGACTACTACGACGCCCTGGATAACATCGACTGGGTGGCCTACTACAAGAACCACGGCTACCAGATCAACGCGAGCGGCAGCCCCTACGGCAGCGGCGGCCGCATCAACTACGCTCCGGTGTTCGTCGCTCCGACGATCCAGTGGGCCGTGCCGGGCAACAGCATGTATGGTCCGGGTGGCGGTGGCGCGGGTGGCGCTGGCGGCCCCGGCTGTGCCGGTTGCGGCCAGGGCGGTTTCCCGGGAGCGATGGGCCAGTACGGCGGCCCCTATGGTGTGCCGCAGGGCTTCCCGGACGGTCAGTAACCCTTCCCCTTCCCTGAGCTGACCTCCCCCTCCCTCCCGTGCGGGCCCTCCCCCAGGCCCGCACGGGCTTTATCGTTTCTGGCCAATCCTCCTCGTCGTTGGCGAAGTCTGCCACCTCCAGGCCGCGTTCTCGCGATGATCGCGGAAACCCCTGTTTCACGGCCGGGAAGTCTCGGTTTTCCTCGCTTTCCGAGGTGTCGCATCCAGCCTGCTCGCCGACCAGCGGGTAGAGTTTCGTCGTTCGAGCCGACCCGCTCGCATCGGATGGAACTTCAAACCGAATGGAGGCGCTCATGCGGACACTGCTTTACGGCCTGCTCTCGGCCGCGCTGGTGGCCGGGGCCGTCACGCCGGCTCTGGCCTCGGGCTGGGGCCAGCCAACCACCCACCTGCCCTTGCCGTGGCGGACGAACGGTCAGCCGTACAACCCCCAGGTTCAGGGCCACCGTTTGTTTTCGTTCAAGCCGTGTGCTCATGCACGCCCGAATCAGGTCTTCTGTGCGATGCCTTCGGGCGCTCCCTCAGAGCCGCCGCCACCGCCGTTCCCGCAGGCGTTCTGCTCCCAGCCGATCTTCCTGCCGCAGGCTCCGGATTTCTTCAATCCCGGACCGTACGGCGTGCTGCCGCCGTTCCAGCCGTTCCAGGGGATGCTGCCCGCTCCTCCCGGGATGCAAGGAATGGCTAACGGCGGCCAGGGCGGATACGGCCAGGGCGGATACGGCCAGGGCGGATACGGCCAGGG
>CAYYJM010000379.1:0-4695 GCA_964471755.1 uncultured Alcaligenaceae bacterium | reverse complement strand
CGCTGCAAACATCAGGCCAAGCGTGCATTACTTTCCTTACTGCCGATAAATGGGGGGCACATGGCCGACTCGACGACCCCACTGTTGCGCACGCTCGCACCGGCCCTGCGCGGCCTGGCACGCTCTCTGCACGTCTGGATGGACGGGCCGCACCGCTATCCGCTGTCCACCATGGGCCGAGCCGGCCTGGAGGGAGTCTGCAACGACCTGCGCCGCCAGGCCGAGGCCCTCGACGTCGATCGGCCGCTGCTCGTCGTCATGCTCATGGGCGGCACCGGCGTCGGCAAATCGACCCTGCTCAACGCCCTGGCCGGGGCTCCAATCGCCAATGCCTCGTTCGCCCGGCCGACCACGCGTGATCCGGTCGTCTACCATCACGAGTCGGTCCGCACCGATCGCCTCGACCCGGCTCTGCGGGCGTGCCGCCTGGCGTCGCACAGTCGGCCCAACCTCGAACAGAAGGTCCTGGTCGATACGCCCGATCTGGACAGCAACGACCTGGCCAATCGCGAGACGCTCATCCGTCTGCTGCCCGTCGCGGACATCGTCCTGTACGTCGGCTCGCAGGAGAAGTACCACGACGAGCTGGGCTGGCAACTCTTCCTGGAGCATCGCAAACGGCGAGCGTTCGCGTTCGTGCTGAACAAGTGGGATCGCTGCTACCAGCCGGGAGCCGTCGGAATGCGGCCCGACGAGGATCTGCTCCACGATCTGGAGGCGCAGGGCTTCCAGAATCCGCTTCTGTTCCGGACGTGCGCCCAGCACTGGGTGGATCAGGCACGGCAGCAGAGCGAACCCAACTCCGAGGGGGCATCGCCGGAACCGCTGCCCGAGGGGGAGCAGTTTCAGGACCTGGTGAACTGGCTGGAAATGGGCCTGAGTCGGCTGGAGATCGAGGCGATCAAGGCTCGCGGCGTCAGTTCGCTCCTGGCGCACACCGAGCAGGCCCTGCGCGAGGTCGCGCCGCCCGACCTGACCGAGACGGCGGCCCGGACGCGAGCCGCATGGGAGAAACCGCTGCTGGAAGAGGCCCGCACGACGACCGAAACGCTGCTCAACACCCTGGAGCCGTACCAGCGCGAGATCGAGCATCACTTCGCCCTGCAAGGCCAGAAACGCTTCAGCGGTCTGATGGCCGGCTACCTCGCCCTGGTCAATCGCTTCCGCTACGTGGGCAGTCAGCTCAAGGATCGCTTCAGCGTCCTGCCGCGGGTCGGCGCTCGTGGCGAGGAGATCCCCGGCGGCGGCTGGGATCTGAGTCTGTTCACGCGGGCGTGCAGCGACGCGGCCGCCAACCGCCAGATGGACGCTCGCGGCAAGGCCCTGGCCAACCGTCTGCTCGTGACGGCCGACACGCAGGGCTTTCCGCTCACCGTCCTGAACGAGCCGATCGAGCGGATCGCCCGACAGGATTGGCGGCAACTCTACGCCCGCGCCCTGAGCGAGGTTCTCCAGGAGGTCGAGCAGGACTGGACCCGGCCCGGTGGCACCCGGCGCATCCTCGACACCATCCTGATCATCGCGGCCGACTGGCTGCCGCTGATCGCCCTGGTCGGCGCGATGGTCCGCCTGCTCTGGCTCTACTTCAACGTCGGCGGCGTGGAGCCGTCGCCGTCGGTGCATCTGATCGACATGCTCCTGCCTCTGGTCGTGCTGCTGATGGTGCTGATCCTGTTCCACGTGCTGATCTCGGTTTTCATGCCGCTGCGCTGGACGGCGATCCGTGGCGAGTTCAGCAAGCAACTGGCGAAGCGCGTCAAGGAGGATCTCGAGTTGGCCTACCTGGCCGTGCCGGGCGAGGTGGCGGCGGCCCTGCTGGAGGAACGCCACGCGGTCGAGGGCCTGATCGGCCAGACGCAGGAAGTGGCCTCGTGGCTGAGCCAGCGTGAGCAGGCGGCGAGCATCACGGGGCTCTACGGTAACTGAGGACGGCGGGAATCATGGCCGATGGCAAGTGGATCACGGGCCTGGAAGCGACGACCGGACTGAAGGAGGCGGCCCAGCGCACGCTCAGCGTGCGGTTCCAGATCGTCCGCGATCGCCTGGCCCCGCTGATCGAGAAACCGCACGACGATCCGGAAGACGTGCATCAGCTGCGCGTGGCGACCCGTCGGGCGGACGCGGCGCTGCGCATCTTTCGCGTCTGTCTGCCAGGCAAGGTCTATCGACCGGCGCGGGAGCGACTGCGGCAACTGCGCCGCGCCGGCGGAGTCGTTCGCGACTGGGACGTCTTCGCGGAGGAACTGGCCGGGCGCGTCGAACAGGTGTCGGCGGAGGAAGGGCCCGGCCTGGAATTCCTGGTCGGCTACGCGCTGGGGCAGCGTGACGCCGCCCTGCCGGGGTTGATCGAGACGGCCCGGGTCCACCGCCTGACCTTCGACGAACACCTGGAGGGGCTGCTCGATGCGGTGCGGACGCCGGACGAGGAGACTACGGCTCCGCTGGTGCTTGCGGACCTGGCCCGGTCTCTGCTGACCGAGTTGGCCGCGAACCTGGAGGAGGCCGCGACGGCCGATCTGACCGATTTCGCCAGCCTGCATCCGGTTCGCATCGAGGGCAAGCGTCTGCGCTACGCGATGGAGGTGTTCGCCGGATGCTATCCGGCGTCGTTCCGGGAGAAGCTCTACCCGCGTGTCGAGGAGATGCAGGACATCCTGGGCCGGGCCAATGACAGCCAGGTGGCACTCGGTCGGCTCCAGGCCTTGCGGCTGCGCCTGCGGCGGCAGCTGCCGGACCAGTGGAAGCGTCTGCGGGCCGGCATCGAGGGGTTGTTGAGCATGCACCAGCGCCGCCTACCGCAGGAACGCCGGAAGTTCCTGACCTGGTGGCAGCGCTGGCAGAAGACCGGCCGGCCGGCGTTGTTCACTCCACCGTGAGCGTCTCCAGTTCCTTCGTCAGGGCCCGGGTGCCCTCCTCGATCTTGATCTGTCGGGCCTCGATCTCGCCCTGCAGTTTCTCGATTTCGGTCTCCTGGGTGTCGAACTTCTTCAGGTAGCGCTTGTAGGCGTCCGACTCGGTCGGCACGGTGCCGAAGTTGGCCCGCAGTCGGGTCTGGTCGTCGGTGATCGCCTTGAGACGCGTCTGGAGTTGGCCGACCTCGGTCTGCAAATCACGGGTCGCCTTCCGCTGGCCGAGAACCTTGAGCAGGGCGGCCTTGACCGGCTCACTGACGACCTGGTTGCGAACCAGGGCACGGATCGCGGCCTCGTTGCTGTCGAGCAACTGGACCGTCTCGGCCAGGTCGCGTTCCTCGGTCACCTTCAACTCGACCATCTTGCCGGCCGGGACATCGACCTCGAAGCGGTACAGATCCCGTGTCCGCTCCGGCGGCTTATCGGTCGAGGTGAGCTTGTAGTCCGGCCGGTAGGGATGCTCGACGACGATCTTGCGGAGGTTCGGCGTGCGGTTCTTGATCTGGTAGCGGGTCGAATCCTGCTGCTTGCGGGTGGCGAGCAGCAGGCCCTTGACGACGCGAGCCCGGATCAGATGCTGAAGGCTCTGGGTGGCCTCCGGGACGACCTCAATGCCCTGGTCGATGGCGAAGCCGACCAGGCGGCTCTCGTCCGGCTGCACGTCGGGCAAGCGGGCGTCGCCAGCGTAAGCACCCCCCTCGAAGACGGTAACGGGGCCGGCCATCAGGTGCTGACCAGTGGTGTTCTTCAGACGCAAACCGAGCAGCGGAGCGGTGGGATGGACTTTCTCGTTGAAGATGCTGACGCGCTCGCCCTCGATCACCTGATTGACGATCGGCAGCATCGCTGACTTGAGCCGTGGCAGGGAGACGGTCTGTCGGATGTCGTAGCGGAAGTAGTCGCCGACCTTCTCGCCTTCGAGCCCGTCGAGCGGGTCATGGCCGACGCCGCTGCCGATGCGTTTGGCCTCCTCGCGGGCCTGGGCCAGTTCCTGCCGACGGTTCTGCAACTCCTCAAACGTCAGGCGGGCGTTCTGGAAGTTGAGGAGATTCAATCCGTTCTGGTAACGGTTGAGCGCGGCGTTGCCGCCGAGGTTGAGTCCGCCCTGCAATCCCATCTGAAAGCCGCCGCCCTGGAAACCGAGTTGCATGCCGCCCAGACCGCCGAGATTGAGGCCGCCACCCAGGTTGAGGCCGCCGCCCGCCAAACCCATGCCACCCATCAGCCCGCCCTGCAAGGCTCCCGGATTCTGGACCTGGTTGCCATCGACGATCGCCCCGCCGAAGACCGGCGGACGCAGGCTCGCGAACCGCTCCGGCTCGACCTTGGGCCGGGGAACGTAGAGCGGCTGGTAGAGGTCCATCTGGTAGCTGATCGGTCGGCTCGAAACGAGTGACAGGCGAACGTCACGCCAGTCGTCCTCGCTGGTGTTTTCGATCAGGGCCCAGCCCTGCAGGCGGAGCTTGCCGTCCTTGCCGTGAATGAGCCGGTAGGTCGTCTTCCAGATCGGGTTCTCGATGACGTAGCCGAGCTTGATCGGTCGTTTGCCCTCGCCGGAGAGCGTCAGGCTGATGCTGCGTTTCTGACTGTTGTGGGCGTTGGCGAGGACTTCGAGCGCTCGTCGGAATTCGCTGTCGAGCTGCGAGTTGAGGAAGCGGAGTCGCTGCACCTGACTGAGGGGCACGGCCCGCAGACCCTCGTTACAGAGAAGGTTGAGGATGTCGGCCTCGGCCATCTGGTCCTTGCCGTGCGGCACCTGCTGTGCCTCCATGCCCATGATGAC
>CAYYJM010000378.1:0-4738 GCA_964471755.1 uncultured Alcaligenaceae bacterium | reverse complement strand
ATCCTCCTCGTGTGGGGTCTACAACGGAGCGGACCTGGCAGCGGTCCGCTCCGCTCTGTCCATCCTAGGCGCAGAGGGTAGCCCCAGCGAGGAGTTACTCCTTGACCTTGAACTCCGTCACGGTGGCGACCGTCTCGGCGACGAGCTTGCCGTCGTGCTTCGTCGTCGTGACACGCTCGGCGATGCCACCGGGGACCGACTTGCAGTAGGACAGCTTGCGTGAGACCTCGTCGGTGCCAAGCTTTTCCGTCCCGGAGACGACCTTGCACTCCATCTCCTTGCCCAGGACAGTAACCTTGCCGTCGGCGAGATTCGCGCCGATCTTGTGCAGAGCGGCCTCGAAGTCGGAGCGCGCGACCGTGGCCGGATAGGTGATCCGCGTCGGAGCCGACTCGACCGTGCTGAGGAACTCGTTCTCGACGACGGTGGTCAGCACGACCGCCTTGTTCTTGTCCACCGAGACGAGCTTGTAGCGCACGATCTTGATGTCGCCAGCGGCCGGGGCGAAGCCCTTCTCCGCCGAACCGAACGTGGTCTTTTCCTGGATGGTCAACGTGGTGCCCGGCTTGAAGGACGACCAGCCGGTGTAGAGCGGGTTGGCCACCTTCTCGGCCTTCTCCTGGCCGAGAACCGTACCAGCGGTCAGAACGCCGACAGCAGCGCACAGGACCAGCGACGACACTACCTTGCGAAACATTTCAATCCACTCCTTGCGAGGTGATGGGTGAGCGACCGGCTCAGGATGCCCCTGATGATGTAGCCCAGTCACCGGTCCGAGGCCAGTCGGAAAGCGCCGAGTTGGTTCGCCTTCCGATTGACGACGCCTCGCCGTCACCTTACACTACCCCCACCAACTCTTCGCTCGACACGGAAGGACAGGGACATGGTGAAGCCAGATCGACGAGAGGCCCTGCGGAAGTTGCTCGCCGGCCTGATCCAGACGGGGACAACTGCGGTGGTCGTGCTGA
This sequence comes from uncultured Alcaligenaceae bacterium, assembly GCA_964471755.1. Lineage (GTDB taxonomy): Bacteria > Planctomycetota > Planctomycetia > Gemmatales > Gemmataceae > CAYYJM01. Next base: position 3,770 of record CAYYJM010000378.1, on the reverse strand, counting down.
CCAGCGCTCGCGTCGAGGCCGGGGTCGGTGCGGGAGGCCAGGAAGAGACACCCCAGCCGGAAGTCGATCCCAACCAGATCGAGCAGCCGAATCTCGACCAGCGCGTCGAACAGGCGGCGGCTCAGTTGGAAGAGGCCGGCGCGATCCCGGCCGAGGGAGACGAGGACAGCTGGGTCAACGTCGGCTGGCGTAACGGTGTCGGTGGCGGCTGGCCCAACGGCTTCGGCAACGGCCCGATCGGTGGCTTCGGCAACGGCCCGATCGGCGGCTTCGGCAACGGCCCGGTCGGCGGCTTCCGTAACACGCCGATCGGCGGCTTCGGCAACGGCCCGATCGGCGGTTTCCGCAACACCCCGCTCGGTGGCTTCCGCAACGGCCCGGTCGGCGGCTTCCGCAACACGCCGCTCGGTAGTTTCCGCAACTGGTGAGTCACGGCTCGTTCCACGGGCCTGGTCGAGTTCGCGTTTCATCGCTGCCGTTCGGCGGAGGCCGTCTCGTGACTCTGCAACCGGGCCTGCTGCTCGTGAATGCTCCGCACTTCCCGCCGGTGACCGACTGGGCCGATCGCCTGGCCCTGTCGTCGGGCGTGCGCATCACCGGCGAATACGCTTTTCCACGCGAGCCCTGGCGGGAGCCCGATGCCGCCGACCTCACGGCTCTCGTTCGCGATCCGACCTTGCCCCTGTTCCAGATCGACCTCGACGCCGCCCTGGCCGTCTGGTCCTTGCCGCAGCGTCTCGTGACAGCCTGGTGGCAGTTGCTCGAAGCCTCCGCTGGCGGTGATCTCGCCGGATTCGACGGCTACCTGCGTCAGGTCAGTGAGTTCCTCACCTTCAAGGGCTTGCTCCCGGCTGGCGGAATTCGTGCCGAGGTCGTGGTCGTTCCACCGGGCCGTCCATCGCTGCGCGTCGATCCGGAAGGCGGCCCCGCTGGCCTGGGCTGGACGTCCGATCTGTGGGGCCTGGTCCACCTGGGCGACGGGCCGGCTCACATCGTCTACGTCAATCGTCGGATCGACCTGGACGTCGAGGCCGATTATCCGGTCGTCCGTCTGCGTCTGGATCCGGGCCAGGGCGTCCGCCTGCCACGGGCAAGCCTGCTCCTGGACGCTCCTGCCGGCGACGAGGTGCCGGCCGTCTGGCTCCTGCTGCGAACCGAGACGACTACCTGAATCCACCGTGTCGATGGCTTGACGTCTGTCGGCGACACCCCTAGATTGCCGCCAGATCCTTTCTTGATGGTCACGAAGGAGAATCGCTCATGGGGACCCCGAATCGTCGCGAACTGCTGCGAAACCTGCTGGCGGGCCTGCTCCAGACGGGCGGTGCGGCCGTGGTCGTTCTGGCCGCTGGCAGCGCCAGCGCTGGCACGCCAGCAGGGAACGGCGACGAGACGCCGCTGCCCGAACTCGACCCCAACGCTCCCGGCCAGCAACCACCAAACCTCGATGAGCGCGTCGATCAGGCGGCGACCACGCTGGACGAGATCGCCCCGGCCGGCACCGGCGAGGAGGACAGCTGGGTCAACGGCGGCTTCCGCAATGCCGGCTTCGCCAATGGCGGCTTCCGCAACGGCGGTTTCGCCAATGGTGGCTTCCGCAATGTGGGTGCCGGTGGCGGCTTCGGCAACGGAGCCTTCCGCAACGTTCCTGGCCCGGGCGGCTTCCGCAACGGAGCCTTCCGCAACTGGTAACCCCATGACCGACCCCGCACCGCCGCTGCCGTTCCCCGAGGTCAACGACTCCTTCGTCGAGTTCGCGGCCTGCTTCGTCGGCACCCAGACCGACGACGGCGACATTGTCCACCCGGACCAACTCGACCGCAGCCGGCTCGATTATTCGCTGGACAGTCTGCGGGTCGTCGATGCCTATCTGCTGTACCTGTTCCAGAACCGGCCGGAGACGCTCGGTCGGGACTGGGGTCGGGCCGTTCTCTGGGGCGGAGCCTACGTCGGCGAGGTGATCCGCCGGCAGGCTCCGCGCCGTTACGACTGGGTCGATTTCGACGATTTCGTGCAGGTCTATCCGCGAACGACGGACATCCTCGGCGACGAGAAGGGCCTGGGCTGGTGCGCGCTGCTGACGCCGGGACAGGGCGGCTTCACCCTGCCGATCAACAAGCTGTTGCGTTTCCTCTTCGATGGCCCCGAGGATAGCGTCCACTTCTTCGCCGTCTGCGAGGTCCGGCCGGCGTGACGTTCTGGAGGCGAGCGTGGGGCGTTAGCCCCATGACTCTTCCTCTTCACGGCGTGCGGGTACTCATGGGGCTAACGCCCCACGCTCGCCAAAATGCGCCCCACGCTCGCCAAAGTGACGATCTTGTGTCACCGCTTGATCTCCGGCACCGGCTCGGTCGATAGCTCCGGAAATCCCTTCGACGTCACGATCCGGACCTCGTCGCCCACCCGGCGCACGTCGCGCACCTGCACCCCGGGAATCTTCGCCAGGATCGGCAGGGCCTTTTCCGGGCCGAGGATGCACGCCACCTTGGTCAGACTGTCCGCCGTGATGCCGTCCGGTGCCACCACGCTGACACTCATCTGGCCCGGCAAACCAAGACCCGTGCGCGGATCGACGATGTGCGAGTAGCGCTTGCCGTCGATGACGGCGAACTGATTCAGGTCGCCCGAGGTCGAGATGCTGCCGTTCTTCAGGCGGAACCACGGCATCGGGCCGCCCGGCTTGAGCGGCACGATGCCGACGATCCAGCCGGCCTCGCCGGGCGGGGCGTCGCTGGCCGTCACGTCGCCGCCGGCCGCCACGATGGCCCGCGTCACGCCGTGCTTCTTCAGCACCTTGTGGGCCTCGTCGGCGGCGTAGCCCTTGGCGATGCCACCGAGATCGAGCTGCATCTTTGGCTTTAACAGCTTGACCGTCTGGGCCTTCCTGTCCAGAATAACATTCTCCCACCCGACGCGTGCCCGCGCCGCGGCGAGGATGTCCGGTGCGGGGAGTAACTGCGTCCGCCGACTCTGCCGCCAGAGTCGGCTCAGCGGGCCGACAGTGATGTCGAAGGCCCCATCGGAAAGCCGGGCGACCTCCCGGGCTCTCTTCAGGACGAAGAACAGGTCGTCGCTCACGGAAACCGCCTCGCCCCCGGCTTTCGCACAAAGCTGCATCAATTCGCTGGCCGGGCGGTAATCGCTCATGATACCATCCAGTTCAGCGATGCGAGCGAACGCGGCCCGGGCTGCCCGATCCGCCTGGGCCTGACTGTCGGCGATGAGCGTGATCTGGAACAGCGTCCCCATGTGCGGTTCGCTGAACCGATAGCGCCCGGTCGCGGGCTCCGCCGAGTAGGATCTCGGCACAAGTAGCAGCACGCCCAGCAGTCCGAACAGGCAACGACGCGAACTCATGGCAGTTTCCTCTCGAAGCGGCCTTCTGGGTTCCGAGGATAGTTGGAGCTTATCAGACAATGCACACCCCCCGACGCTTGATTCTGGTGGCAATCTTGCTGCCCGGCCTGCTCGGCCTGGCGACGAGCCTGCCAGCTCGTCCCGAGGCCGCGGTGCCAAAGGCCTACACCGAGACGATTCCCGACACCAAGGTGACCTTCGACATGGTCGGCATCCCGGCCGGCACCTTCCTGATGGGCAGTCCGGCAACCGAGAAGGGCCGCAAGGACGACGAGGGTCCGGTCCACCCGGTCACACTGAAGGCGTTCTGGATCGCCAAATGTGAGGTCACCTGGGACGAGTACGACATTTTCCGCAAGGAGACCGGCGTTGACAACCCCGATGCCAACGACGAGATCCTCAAGAAGAACCCC
>CAYYJM010000377.1:0-4758 GCA_964471755.1 uncultured Alcaligenaceae bacterium | reverse complement strand
GACCACGCCAGCGTTTGCCCCGGGATCCTTTGTGCGCAGCGGTGCCAGCACTCTGGGGATCGGCAAGGTGATCGAGACCACCGAACCGGGCGTCTCGGTCGGGTATTTCGTCTCCCCTGCCGATCCGATCGTGACCGACACCCTTCCTCTCGAATCTCTGGACCTGGTCACCCTCGAACAGGAGACGCGCGTCTATCACCGGTCGCCGAGTACGCTCACCTGGCGATCTGGCCGTGTCCGTGTTCGGGACGACGACCACTACCTCATTCGCTTTCCAAACGGGGCCGATGTTCTCGTTCCCGGTGCCGAGTTGCAGGTTCGCTGCGACTGCCCCATCGAGGATCCGTCGCGATACCTGGCCTGTCGGATCAGCGAGTCGCAGTACGTCCACGCCCGGAGGTCGGCGTTCTCCCGGGCGATCACCCAGCAGCGGGGTGCCTGCGCGGGCATGGGCGGCCTGCTCTCCGCCGTCGTGGAACTCGAAGGCCATCAGATCGAGGTCGTCCGTCGCGTTCTCCAGGATCCGGTGCAACGCTATCTGCTGGCCGACGAGGTCGGCCTGGGCAAGACCATCGAGGCGGGCATCATCGTCCGTCAGTACGTTCTCGACCACCCGGCCTACCACTGTGTCGTGGTCGTCGTGCCCGATCATCTGGAACGTCAGTGGGAACTGGAACTGGCCGACAAACTCCGCCTGGAAGCGCAACTCGGCGAAGGCGTCCACATCGTCGCCCACGGCGACGCGGCCCGGTTGGGGAGCCTTCTACCTGATGCCGGGCTGGTCGTCGTCGATGAAGCGCACCAGATCGCCAGCCTGGCCGCGGCTCCGCAGGGATCGTCCGCTCGACGCCCCTTCGATCTACTGTGCGGCCATGCCAGTCGTCGGGATGCTCGCCTGCTTCTGCTGTCGGCGACACCCACACTGCACAACGACGCCGTCGGCTTCCAGGCGATGCTGCACCTGCTCGATCCCGATGTCTATCCCCTGGGCGACATGGCCGGCTTCCAGGCTCGCCTCGCCGACCATCTTCAGACGGCCGAGCTGTTCCACCTCTTTCAGCCCGGCCAGGACAACGACTACCTGGATGGCGTGCTGACGCAACTGTGTCAGCGGTTCCCCGCGGATGAGCATCTGGCCAGTCTGGCGTGTCAACTGCGTCCGCACCTGGCGTTCGGTCAGCCGGATCAGAGCGAGGAGCGGGACCGGCTCATCCAGGCTCTGCGCATCCACATCAACGAGGCCTATCGGCTGCACCGGCGACTGTTACGCAATCGGCGGGCCGACGAACGGCTCGCCCCGATTCTCACGGGCCGGGACGGTCTGCGAGCGGGTAATCGGCGGATCTATCCCGATCCCACCCTTGCCGCGGCCATCGTCGCGGTGGACCACTGGCGAACCCTGGCCGACCTCCATGCTGGCGCGGTTTCGCCCGATCAGGCCGTCCTGCTCGCGACCTGTCATCGGCTCTTCCGTGAGGGCCTGGCCGGTGGCGGCCGTGTTCTGGCCGACCTGGCCCTGATCCGCCTGGGCCAGGTCGTCGATGCCGCCCGGTTGCGGCTGACGCGGGACGAACACCGGGCGCTGATCGAGGCCCCACAATTCGCCGGCGAGGTGGCTGCCCTGGAGGCGATCCGCGATCATGCTCTGGCTCACGATCCGGCTCCGCACCGGGACGAACTGCAAGCGCACCTGACCGAACTGCTCGAGAGGTACGCCGACGCTCGAATCGTTGTCTTCTGCAACTTCCCTGCGTCGGCCGACGAGGTCTTCGCCGCGCTGCAACTCCGCTTCGGAGTCGGCGTGGTTCGGCACGATCAGCCGATGTGGCAGCGCTTTCGCACCGACCCGGAATGCCGCATCCTGATCTGCGACCGCCGGGCCGAGGAAGGGCTCAACCTGCAAGGCCGGCGCATGATCCTTGTCCATGCGGATCTGCCCTTCTCGCCCAACCGCATCGAGCAGCGCATCGGCCGGGTGGACCGTTTCGGCCAGGGCCGGGCTGCGATCAATGTCGCCCTGATCGCCCAGGAGGACGACGTCCAGCGTGCCTGGTGTACCTGCCTTAACGCCGCCTACGGTGTCTTCGAGCGCTCGGTGGCGGCCCTGCAATACTTCATCGAGCAGCGGATGCGCGATCTGGAACGTCAACTCCTCGCCGAGGGCGTGGACGGGATCCGGGTTGCGACCGAGTCAATGCAAGGTGAGGACGGCGAGATCAATCGGGTACTGAGGGAAATCCAGGCGATCGACGAGCTGGATGCCATCGAACGCAATGAATGGCAAGAAGGGTTCATCGACGGCTTGCAGAATGCCGAGACGCTGTGCGGCCAGACCTGGGCCGACGCCTTCCACGCCTGGGTGGTCGGCCACCTGCAGTTCGCCAGCATCGGCGAAAACGGTCGCGAGGATGCCATTCGCCGCTACCGATTTCGCCGGCCATCCTTCAATGGCCCGTCCACGCTGATGCCGGTGTCGCGCCTGGTTGGCCAGTTTCGCCACGTGCTGGATGAGGACCACGACTCCGGTGCCTCCCATGAGCCATCTACCTATCCGATCGGCCAGTCGCGGCGTACCTGCCAGGCCCGGCGCTCGGCCCTGGCTCGCCTCGGCGATCCGTTCCTCGACGCCCTGGCCGATTACCTGCGTCAGGACGATCGTGGCACCTGCTTCGCGACGTGGCGATTCCGTCCGGGTGCCGAGATCGATCGGCCAGCGTACGTCGGCTTCCGCTTCGACTTCATCATCGAAGCGGGCCTGACCGACGCACTGGCGTTGCTGCCCGAGCAGGCCGGCTACACCCACGAGGCGCTGCGGCGGCAGGCCGATCAGTGGTTTCCGCCGCGACACGTCACGCTCTGGCTCGACGCCGACGGTGAAGCGGTCAGCAAGGCGACTCTGCTGGCGCTTCTCGAGGAAGAATACCGCTCCACCGGGGACACTGCGAGCGGACGGGATTACAACCTCAACCACGAGCGCTGGCCGATCGTCGGGCAGCACTTCCCCGCGGCCGATTGGGCCGATCGGGTGACTGCGGTCACCCGGGCGGCCCGGCGATTGACCCATCAGCTGGTCGCCGACGACCAAACGACGACGGAGCAGTTGCGGGCCGCAGAGGAGGAGTCGGCGGCTCGTCAGGCCCAGTTTGCCAGTCGCGTCGCCGTCCTGTCCGGCGTCGAACGTCAGGCCGAGCAGCAGCGGGCGGAACTCGACGCCCAACTCGGCCAGGCGCTGCTGGCCAGTGCCCGGTGTCCTCGATTGATTCTCGATTCCGTCGGAGCGGTGCTACTCGCGGACTGGGACCCATTCGATGGAGAGTGAGCATGGATGGGTTCGCCGAACTCCAACAGGTCCTGGCCAGCTGGCCGACCGAGCCGCCCGCTCGTCGGTTCAGCGAGGCCTGCCACGAGCGCCTGCGGCTGGCGCTGACGGCCTGGCGAGACGATCCGTCAGCGCTGGACCCGGGCGACGTTGCGGGGCTGGTCAGTCATTGCCTCCGTCGAGAGGACGCGGTCTGTCCCGGTACTCATCTGCGTGTGCCGCGTGACGGCTGGCCGGAGGCGACCCACTGGCAGCGGGCCGGGGTGGAGGTCGTCGCCACGAACCATTCCTCACTGCTGCTCGGTCGTGGCCCGGAGTGGGCTCCGGACTGGCTGCCCGGTAGCAGCGCTCACCCACCGCTGCGCGAGGTGTTCCGCGAAACCGTACGGCGTCTGCCGCCGGACCCGCCGATCCGCTTCGATCCCTGCGTTTCCGCCGTCCTCGGCTCGCGGTTCGAGTTCGGCCGCGCCGGAGCCCAGGTCGAGGCCGTGCGAGCGGCATTCCTGGCCCCGTCGGGCTCGGCCTTGCTCGTCAACCTGCCGACCGGCACCGGCAAGAGTCTGCTCGGCTGGGCACCAGCGTTGCTCGGCCTGCCGGCACGCGGCGTCTCGCTGGTCATCACGCCAACCGTCGCGCTGGCCATCGATCAGGAAGCACAGGTTCGCGAACTGCTGACCTCGGCCGGTCTGCCAGGAGCCGAGCAACCTCTGGCCTGGCATGGTGGTCTGCCCGACGAGGACCGTGCCCTGATCCGGCGAGCCGTCCGCGACGGTCGGCAGACGATTCTGTTTGCCTCGCCCGAGGCCGTACTCAGCTCGCTGGCCCCGGCGCTGTACGTTGCGGCCGAGACTGGTCTGCTGCGAGCCTTCGTCATCGACGAGGCCCACCTGGTGGCGCAGTGGGGCAATGAGTTTCGGCCCGAGTTCCAGGCGGTCGCCGGCCTGCGGCGTAACCTGCTCGCCAGTTGCCCCTCGTCGGCACGCTTCCGCACGGCGCTGCTCACGGCCACCTTGACCGCGGACACCTTCCTCACCCTCGACACGCTCTTCGGCCCCTTGCAGATGATCTCGGGCGCGCACCTGCGACCGGAGCCGGCATACTGGATCGCACACGCCACCAGCGGCGACCAGAAGCAGGCCTGGCTTCTGGAGGCCTGCCGGCAGATGCCCCGGCCATTCCTGCTGTATGTCTCGCGCCGACGCGATGCCGAGCAGTGGGCCGAGCTGCTTCGCGCTGACGGCGTACGTCGGGTGGCTCACGTCCACGGCGGCAGCGCCGATCGGGAACAGACACTGCGGAACTGGCGAGCCGGAAGGCTCGACGTGGTGGTGGCCACGAGCGCCTTCGGCCTGGGTGTGGACAAGGCCGATGTCCGCGCCGTGCTGCATGCCTGCGTGCCCGAGACGGTCGATCGGTATTACCAGGAAGTCGGCCGGGGT
>CAYYJM010000376.1:0-4766 GCA_964471755.1 uncultured Alcaligenaceae bacterium | reverse complement strand
GAGTTTGTGGGGTGCGGCGCTGAATTGCCGTACCCCCAAACCCAGGAGCAGGAGTGTCCCGGGAGGATCGCCGCTCATCTCTCCACAGACGTTGACGTCGATCTTCGCCTTGGCCGCCGCTCGCATGACCTGATCGATCAGGCGCAGCACGGCTGGGTCGCTTGCATTATACAAGCTCGCGACGGCCTCGTTGTTGCGATCGGCCGCCAGGGTGTATTGAACCAGATCGTTGGTGCCAATGGAAAAGAAATCCACCTCACGAGCCAACGTTTCCGCCAGGATCGCTGCCGCCGGCACCTCAATCATCGTACCAATTGATACGTTCGGATTAAAGGCCAGCCCTTCCTCTTCGAGGTCTTCCTTGACCTCCTCCAGGAGAAACTTGCACTGCCGCAGCTCCAGCACCGTGCTGATCATTGGAAAGAGGATGCGCACGTCGCCCATCGCACTGGCGCGCAGGATGGCCCGCAGTTGCGTCTTGAACAGCGGCGAGTTCCGCAGACAGAGGCGGACGCTGCGCAGGCCGAGGAACGGATTCCGTTCGTGGGCCGCCAGGCTCGGGAACTTGTCCGCCCCGAGGTCCAGGGTCCGGATCACCAGCGGACGCTTCGGGCCGAGCGTCCGCAGCACCTGGAGGTAGGCGTCGAGGTGGTCCTGCTCGGTCGGGTCGGTCTGGCGATTGAGGTACAGGAATTCGGTTCGATACAGACCGATGCCCTCGGCTCCGCACTCCAGACAGTGTTCGGTCTCCTGCGGAAACTCGATGTTGCCCATGAGCTGCACGGTGACCCGATCGCGCGTATCGGGCGGCAGCGAGAGGAGCGATTGCCGATCGCTCGTCGCCTGGTTTCGCAGTTCTCGGGCGGCGTGTTCGTAGCGGCTGAGGGTTTCGAGATCCGGGTTGAGGATGACCAGGCCCCGGTAACCATCGACGATGATCCGGTCGCCGCCGGAGACGTTGGCCAGGAATTTGCCCACGCCGACGACGGCGGGGATTTCCAGCACGCCCGCGACGATGGCGGTGTGACTCGTCCGGCCGCCGGCCTCCGTGGCGAAGGCATGCACCAGTTTCGGGTTGAGCCCGGCCGTCTGGCTCGGCGTCAGGTCGCTGGCCACGACGATGACTGGCGTCGCCAACTGGCCCAGTTGTTCGCTCTGCTGGCCCAGAAGGATACGGAGTAGACGCTTTTCGACGTCGTAGAGATCGACGACCCGGCTCGCGAGGGTGGCGTCCGCGAGGCTCTCCAGTGCCCGGGCGTAACGGCGGATGACCCGGCTGACGGCGAACTCGGCCGTGAAGCGCTCCAGGCGGATCAGCTTCTCCAGTTCCTCGGCCAGGGTCGGATCGGAGAGGAGCAGGGTATGGGCCCCGAAGATGGCCCCGTACTGGGTGCCGAGTTGCAGATCGACGCGGTTCTGAGTATCGCGAAGTTCGGCAATGGCCTGAGTCAGGGCCTGACGAAGACGGGCGATCTCGGCCGGGCGGCGCGACGGCTCGATGGTCCGCTCGGTGATCAGATAGCCTTCGGTGTCGAGGATCAGCGCGGGGCCGATGGCGACGCCAGGTGCCACTGCGATGCCACGCTTGATTTCCATGCCGTCTGCTTTCCACACGGGAAGAGGCGGTGGCGTACCGCTCAGATGTTCTCGGCGAGGCTCCCCTCGGGATCGTCGCCAGAGGATGGGGCCAGGAGTAATTCGATCAGGGCGTCCAGGGCCTGCCGGGCGTCGGGACCGGCCACCTCGACGGTAATTTCGTCTCCCTGAGGAGCGGCGACGAGCATCAGATCCCACATGCTCTTACCGTTGCCGGTGTGACCATGCCAGGAGACGCGCACTGCCGAGACGAACTGGGCCGCCAGGCGGGCGAAGCCCATCTTCGGACGCATGTGAAAGCCGAGGGGGTTGGTGATCTGCACGGTTCGGATCAGGGTCACACCAATCATCTCTTCCTCATTCCGTGAGGACGGATCATCCGTATCGCCCTGGACCGGGGCGTTGTTCGCCGGTTCGGAATCGCCTGTCCCGGTTGCTTCAGGAGTCCGGGGCACCTGCGCGACGCGTTGCTCAGTATCAGAAGTAGGTCGCATCATGGGTTACCCGGGTAACTCCAGAGCGGACGCAGGGTCAGCCTGAAGGAGCCGTTCAATGCATGTTTCCAGGGAGGGTGTCCAGCTGGTCGAGCAACCGGCACACTTCTTCGGGGCTTTTAGCCTGCTTGAGGCTGTTGACGAAGGCATCGTCACGCAGGGAGCGGGAGACGAACTCCAGGGCGCGAAGATGGTCACCCGGACGGTCCTGGGGCGAGATCAGCATCACCAGGACGTTGACCGGCAGGCCATCGAGGCTGTCGAAGGGAATGCCATTGCGGGAGATGGCCAGCGTACCGATCAGACGATCGACACTGGCGTGCTTGGCGTGGGGAATGGCAACGTTGCGGCCGATTCCCGTCGAGCCGAGTTGTTCGCGCCGGAGGATGTTGCGAATCACATCTTCCTGGTTCCCGCCCCAGTGATGGCCCGCAGCCGTCAGGCTCTGGCGAATCACGCCTTCCTTGGTCGTGGCGATCACGTCTGCGAGGATGGCCTCGCGGACCACGAACACGCTCATGCGCATGGCCGATCCCCCTCTTACTCCTCGTCGGAGTCCTCTACCTGAGGAGCACCGGCAACCTGCCCCGTCGAGGGCGTCCGGCGGTGATCCTGAAGTTTTTCCTTGTAGCGGCGCAACTGGGCTTCCATCTTCTCCAGAACCAGGTCGATGGCCGTCATCACGTTCTCGGCCTGCTCGGTGGCCACGAAATCGTGCTTGTGTTCGGCCTGTACCTTCAATTCCACCTGCTTGTGGTCCTTGCGCAGATCGACGATGACCTCGATCAACGTCAGCCGCTCGAAGAACGTCAGCAGCTTGGAGGCCTTGTCCCGAAGACGCTGCTGGAAGTCTTCATCCAACTGCCCGTGGCGGGTCGACACTTTGATTTGCACAGCCATACCACTCCTTTAGACTCGAGTCTGGTTAGACCCGAGGAGGACGCTCGATCCGCAGGCGAAAGCGGTTCCAACGAGCATCCCGAATACTACTTCAATCACGTTATTGTACCTTGCCGATGGTGTCCCAGCAATGGTCTGCTCCCTGGACTTTTCCCAAGGAGCGAGCCCGCACGGTCGTCAGGACCGGCACAAAGGGTGAAACAGCTTCTTCCACGTGCCGTTCTCGGCCGAGCTGCTCACGCACTGGGTGATGAAATTCATCCCATCCACGCCGTCGGCCACGTTGGGGTAGAGCGTGTGGGTCGCCTCGAACGGCCGGCCCTGGCCGCGGGCGACCATGTCGTCGTAGGCGGCCAGGTAGATGTTGGCGAACGCCTCGAAGAACGCCTCGGGATGTCCGCTCGGCAACCGCGACGCGCCGCCGGCCAGCGCGCCCAGATACGGCCCACCGGCCCGCGTGTAGAGCCGGTGCGGTTCGCCGTTCTTCTTCACCCACAGCTTGTTCGGTTCCTCCTGGTGCCACTCCAGGGCGGCCTTCGTGCCGTCGATCTCGATCCAGAGATCGTTCTCGCGGCCGTGCGAAATCTGCGACGCGGTCACCGTGCCCAGGCCGCCGTTCTGAAAGCGGATCAGGGCCGTGCCGTAATCGTCCAGTTCGCGGCCCGCCTCGAACGTCTTGAGCTGGCAGGCGATGTCCTGCGGAATCAGGCCACTGGCGAAGCGGGTCAGATTGTAGGCATGGGTGGCGATGTCGCCGAAGCAGCCGGCCGCTCCGGAACGCTTCGGATCGGTTCGCCACGAGGCCTGCTTCTGACCGCCGGCTTCCAGTCGGGTCCGCAGCCAGCCCTGGATGTAGAACGCCCGCGTTGCGTTGACCTCGCCGATGTCGCCATTCTTGACCATCTCGCGCATCTGGCGGACCAGCGGGTAGCCGGTGTAGTTGTGCGTGACGGCGAAGACGACGCCGGTCTTTTTGACCACCTCGGCCAGCTGCTCGGCCTCGGCCAGGTCGAGTGTCAGCGGCTTGTCACAGACAACGTTGAAGCCGGCCTCGGCGAAGGCCTTCGCGATCCCGAAATGGGTGTGGTTCGGCGTGGCGATGGCGACGAAATCGATCCGCTGGCCGACCGGCAGTTTCTGCTCACTGGCGATCATCTCCGCGTACGAGGCGTAGGCTCGCTCGGCGGCGATGTCGTAATCCGGGGCCGACTCCTTCGCCCGCACCGGATCGGACGACAGGGCTCCGGCGACGAGCGTCGCCCGGTTGTCGAGGCAGGCGGCGATGCTGTGGACCCGGCCGATGAAGGAGCCGGTGCCGCCACCGATCAGGCCCATGCGGAGTTTGCGGTTCAGCGGTGCGTTGATGCCCATTCGCTCTGCCCCATTTAGCCCCCGGCTTGCCGGCGGTCTTCGTCGCGAAATCCCGCCGCCCAGCCGGCGGCGCTGTGGTCGTCATCTTAGGAACCGCGCGAACAGATTGCTCGTAATTCGCTGGACGCGCTCGTCGGGGCCGTGCGGTCGGCCGTAGTGCGAGATCGGCGGCAGATGGCCCGGCGGCTGCGACAGGCCCTGCGCCCAGAAGATCGTCGCCGCGTTGAAGACGAGATTGCCCTTCGGCCCCGGATAGATCGTCGCCGTGTAGCGGGCTCCCTTGTCGCCCGAGTTCAGCGTCGGCCCCTCGGCGACGACCTCCAGGCCGGCGATGTCGGCTGGGTTACCGTGGAATTCCCAGCCGACCAGGCCCGGAATCGAGTCGCCGGCCTTCATGCCGGTCCC
>CAYYJM010000375.1:0-4772 GCA_964471755.1 uncultured Alcaligenaceae bacterium | reverse complement strand
TTGAACCGGCGGACGATCGACTCGATCGACTCGACCTCGGCCAGCGGCACCGGCGGCCCGGCCGGCTTGAGATCGAACAGACCGCGCAGCGTGCAGAGTCGCTTCGCCTGATTGTCGATCAGTTCGCTGTACTGGCGGAAGGCCCGGTAGTCCTCGCGACGGACGGCGTTCTGCAACTTGTGGATCGCCTGCGGCGTGAACAGATGGGCCTCGCCATCGCTGCGCACCTGGTATTCGCCGCCGGCGTCGAGCGTCGCCAGGTCGAACGGTCGATCCGGGAACGCCTTCTCATGCCGGAGCCGAACCTCCTCGGCGATCACGTCCAGACCGATGCCCTCGAGGCCCGACGCCGCCCAGGGGACGTACCGATCGACGACCTCGCTCGACAGGCCGATCGCCTCGAAGATCTGCGCGCCGCAGTAGCTCTGGGCGGTCGAGATGCCCATCTTGGACATGACCTTGACGACGCCCTTGCCGACGGCCTTGATGTAGTTCGCGACCGCCTTCTTGTGATTGAGCCCGGGCAGATCACGCAGGGCGATCATGTCGTCGAGCGTCTCGAAGGCGACGTAGGGATTGATCGCTCCGGCTCCGTAGCCGATGAGCAGAGCGAAGTGATGCACCTCACGCGGTTCGCCGCTCTCCAGGATGAGGCCGGCGCGCGTCCGGGTGTGGTTGCGGATCAGGTGATGGTGCAGGCCGGCGACGGCGAGCAGAGCCGGGATGGCGGCCAGTTCCTTCGTGATACCCCGATCGCTCAGGATGAGGAAATCGACCTCCTCGGCGATGGCCTGATCGGCGGCCGCGAAGAGCGCCCGCAGAGCAGTTTCCAGGCCGGCCGCGCCGTCCGCCACGCGATACAGGATCGGCAGCGTCTCCGACTTGAAGCCGTTGGGCCCCTTGCCGTCCAGGACGCGCAGCTTGTCCAGTTCGTCGTTGGTCAGGACCGGCGTCGCCAGCTTGATCTGCCGGGCCGACTCCGGAATCGGCTGGAGCAGGTTCCCCTCGCCGCCGATGGTCGTGTCCATCGACATGACGATCTCCTCGCGGACGGAGTCCACGGGAGGGTTCGTCACCTGGGCGAAGAGCTGCTTGAAGTAGTCGTAGAGCAGTCGCGGCCGATCGGAGAGGACGGCCAGGGCGGCGTCATTGCCCATCGAGCCGACCGCCTCGACGCCGCTGGTCGCCATCGGAGCCATGAGCAGCCGCAGATCCTCGGTCGTGTAGCCGAAGGCGCGCTGACGCAGCAGAACCGTCTTGTGGTCCGGCTCATGGACGACCGGCCCCGGCGGCAGTTGCTCCAGTGACACCAGATTGTCACGCAGCCATTCCGCGTAGGGCTCGGCGGTCGCGTACGCGCTCTTGATCTCCTCGTCGCCGACGATCCGGCCCTGGTCCAGATCGACGAGAAACATCCGGCCCGGCTGGAGCCGACCCTTGTGCAGCACGCGCTCGGGCTCGATGTCGAGGACGCCGACCTCGGACGCCAGGATGACCTGGTCGTCCTTTGTCACGTAGTAGCGCGACGGCCGCAGGCCGTTCCGATCGAGAACTGCGCCGATGACGGTGCCGTCGGTGAAGACGATCGAAGCGGGGCCGTCCCACGGTTCCAGCAGCGAGGCGTGGTATTCGTAGAAGGCCCGCTTGACCGGGTCCATGAGCGGGTCGCCGGTCCACGGCTCCGGGATCATCATCATGACCGCGTGCGGCAGCGATCGGCCACCGAGATGGAGCAGTTCCAGGGCGTTGTCGAACATGGCCGAGTCGCTGCCGGACTGGTCGATGATCGGCAGCAGCTTGGCGATGTCGTCGCCGAACAGTTCCGAGCGGAGCTGGCTCTCGCGAGCCGTCATCCAGTTGACGTTACCGCGCAGCGTGTTGATCTCGCCGTTGTGCGAGATGTAGCGGTACGGGTGTGCCCGTGGCCACGACGGGAACGTGTTCGTCGAGAAGCGCGAGTGGACCAGGGCGATGGCGCTCTCCATGAGCGGATCGGCCAGGTCGAGGTAGAACGCCGGCAACTGCCGTGGCGTGAACATGCCCTTGAAGACGAGCGTCCGCGACGACAGACTCGGGACGTAGAAACGGTCCTTCTGTCCCAGCGTCGAGTTCTTGACCGCGTTCTCGACCTGACGACGGATCAGGAAGAGCTTGCGCTCGAACGCCAGGCCGTCGGGGTCCGGTCGGCCCGACAGATCGCCCCGCCCGATGAACACCATCTGGATGCTCGGCTGAGCATCGCGAGCCGACTTGCCGAGCGAGCCGTTGTCATACGGCACCTCGCGCCAGCCGAGAAGGTGCTGCCCCTCCTGCTCGGTGAAGCGCCGGAACGTCTCCTTCGTCGCGGCCTGATCGGCCGGGTCGGTCGGCAGGTAGACGCAGCCAACGGCGTACGCCCCCGCCTCGGGCAGAGTGATGCCCAGCGGCGGGCAGACCTGGCGCAGGAAGCGATCGGGCATCTGGATGATCAGGCCCGCTCCGTCGCCGGTGTTCTTCTCCGCGCCGCAGGCCCCGCGATGCTCCAGGTTGATCAGGACCGTGAGCGCATCACGGACGATCTGATGCGACCGGCGGCCTTTCAGGTCGGCGATGAAGCCAACGCCGCAGGCGTCGTGTTCATGGCGCGGATCGTACAGGCCCTGCGCCGCAGGGAGGGAGTGTCGAGACATGGCTCAACTCTTCTTTCGGGAAGGAGTGGCGGAAGGGCGGCGGGATTTCGCCGTGGTGGGCGAACGGCGAGGGCCAAACTCGGTGAACGCGGCCGGGCTCGCCTCGCGCAGCAGGCTCATGAAGCCCAGTGCGAAGCTGCTCAACTCGAGATGCTTGCGGTAGATGATGCCGATCGGCCGGAGGAGTCGGCTCTCCTCCAGCGGTCGAGAGATAAGCGTGCCGGCGGCGATCTCCCGGCGAAAGGTCGGCTCGGGCAAAAGGGCCACGCCCGCCCCTTCCTCGACGGCTCGCTTGATGCTCTCGATGTTGTCGAATTCCAGAACGACGCGCGGCGAGGCACCCTTCTGGCGCAGGAAGCGATCGACCTGACGACGGATCACCAGGTCGCGGGTGAACCCGATGTACTCGACCTCATTGAGATCGCCGATCCGGATTCGCGGCCGATCGGCCAGCGGATGATGGGGTGTGCAGGCCAGGAGCATCGACTCCTCGCGCCAGGGTAGAACGACCAGTTCGCGGCTCTTGTTCGGAAACGACACCAACCCGAAGTCGGCCGCCCCGTCCAGAACCCGGCGATAGACCTCATCGGGATGCAGGTAGTCCAGATGGACTTCCGCCTGCGGTTGCATGGCCCGGAAGCGCTCCTGATAGTGCCCCATGTCACCCAGGCTGACCGAGTAGATGGCGGCCACCGTAACCGTCGCCGAGAGCGTCACGCGATCCTTGCGAAGCCGAGCCTCCAGGGCCAGATACTCCTCGACCAGTTTCCGACAGCCTTCGTAGTATTCCTGACCCAGCGGGGTGAGTTGCAGTGGGCGCGTGGAGCGATCCACGAGCTGACCGCCCAGACGGGCTTCCAGCGTGTGGACGATCTGACTCACTGCCGACTGCGTCTTCCCGTTCTGCAACGCGGCCTTCGAGAAGCTCCGCAACCGGGCGATGTCACAGAACACTTTCAACGCCTCAAATTGCATATCGAGATGCTACCATCAGATTCGCTAATAACAATGCCATTTGGCATGAATAATTCTAATAGTAGATCGCGATCCGGGGATACCATCCCTCCAGTTCACCTTGCTTACCAGACGGGGGACCGGCTCTAATGACGCACCGGGAGACGATCTCTCGACGGTCGTCAGGAACAGGGAGGTCCGGCATGAAGACGGCGATCATCATCCCAGCCCGCTACGCCTCGTCCCGCCTGCCGGGCAAACCACTGCTGCGCGAGACGGGCAAGTTCCTCATTCAGCACGTCTACGAGCGAGCCTGCCTGGCACGCGATGTCGCTGTCGTGGTCGTCGCCACCGACGACGAGCGCATTGCCGACGCAGTGCGTTCCTTTGGCGGCGACGTGGCCATGACCCGGGCCGATCATCCCAGTGGCACCGATCGCGTCGCCGAGGTCGCCCGGGGTCTCGACGCCGACGTGATCGTCAATCTCCAGGGCGACGAGCCGCTGATCGAACCGGCCTCACTCGAACTGCTGGCCGACATGCTGCGCGAGGACGCCACCTGCGACATGGCGACGCTGGCCGTGCCGATTCGTACGGCCGAGCAGTGGCACAACCCGGCCTGCGTCAAGGTCGTCTGTGACGCGCTCGGTCGGGCACTCTACTTCAGCCGCAGTTCGATCCCGCACGTCCGCGATGGCGAGCCGGACTTCGCCGCCCGGCCGGCCCGGTTTCTACAGCATCTCGGCCTGTATGCGTATCGTCGCGAGTTCCTCCTCGAACTGGCAACGCTGCCGCCGGAACCGCTGGAGAATTTCGAGAAGCTGGAACAGCTGCGCGTCCTGGCCGTTGGTCGCCGGATCAAGGTCGGCGTCGTCGAGCAGGCCGGCCTTGGCGTGGACACGCCGGCGGACTATGCCGAGTTCGTCCGGACCCATCGCCGGGCGGCGTGACTCTCCCTAGAATCGACAGGTGTATTCGTTCCCACTCCTCCCGGGGCTCAGAACCTGCCATGACCACCGCTCCGCATCAGACCCGGCACATCTTCGTCACCGGCGGCGTGGTCAGCTCGCTGGGCAAGGGCCTTACCTGTGCCTCGATCGGCATGCTCCTCGAACATCGCGGTCTGCGTGTCCGGTTGCAAAAGTTCGA
>CAYYJM010000374.1:0-4791 GCA_964471755.1 uncultured Alcaligenaceae bacterium | reverse complement strand
CCGCGCTGCTCCCATTCCATCACCGTCTGTGAACGTTGCACGTCGAAGCCCTCCAACCCCTGTTGCCAGATCGCCCGGCGGTCGGCCAGCTCGGAAAACACCAGCGCCAACCCGACGATGTCGCCCCGTATCCGGGCATCCGGTTCGCGCTCTGCCTCGGTCCGCCAGCGGGCGACGAAGGCAGGCGATTCCGCTCCCTTCATCAACGGCACCCACACCAGCAACGAGCGGGACTGTTTGCCACTCCGGATCGCCGCCAGGAAGCGCCTCGCATCCATCGATTGCAGCGTAGCGACCCGGTACCTGGCCTTCAAGCCGAGGCCGCCCGTGTCGGGCGGTGTTCGGGCCAGGGTGCCGACCTGTTCACCACCCGTCAGATTGACAACGGCCCCGATGCAGGTGTACTCGACACGCGGATCGAGCTGATAGGGACAGTCCGTCTCCACCTGGAAGCCGTACTGGGCCAGACGCCGCAGGGTCGGATGTCGGGTCTGGGACATGAACTCGACGACCACCGCAAGGGGTGGATGATCGGCGGCGATCCGGTCAAAGGCTGCGACCGTGTCGCAACGTCGATCGGGCATGCCCGGAAACGGCACCGCCTGCGTGTCCAGCCAGCGCACGAATCGCCACGCTCCGGCGAATCCAGGCCCCAGCATCCAGGCGAAGAATCCCGGCACGTCCAGGTGACGTACCGCATACCGGGCCGCCTGGTCGAAGTCGCTCACGGGCTCACTTCTGCCGAACGAGCGCGTGATAGCGCTCGCGCAGCAGGCGCGTCACCGGGCCGGGCTTGCCCGTGCCGATGACGCGGTCGTCCGCCTTCACCACCGGGATGATCTCCGCCCCGGTGCCAGTCAGAAAACACTCGTCGGCGATGTACACATCGTGCCGGGTGATCGTCGGCTCGGTCACGACGATGTCGGCCTGGCGGGCCAGGTCCATGACCGTGTTGCGCGTCACGCCCTCCAGAATGCCAGCGTGGATCGGCGGCGTCGAAAGGATGCCACGCTTGACCAGAAAGAGGTTGTCGGCGGTACACTCGCAGACCTCGCCGTGGGCGTTCAGCATGATCGCCTCGGGCACGCCCGCCCGGTTCGCCTCGATCTTGGCGAGGATGTTGTTCAGGTAGTTGAGCGACTTGATCCGCGGACTCAGCGCATTGGTGATGTTTCGCACCGTGGCCGCCGTCACCACCTCCATCCCCTGCTCGTACAGCTCGGCCGGGTAGAGGCTGATGTCATCGACGATGATGATGACCTGCGGATGGGTACACTTGCGCGGATCGAGACCGAGATTGCCGATGCCACGCGTCACCACGAGACGGATGTACGCCTCCTTCTTGCCGGAGGCCCGGACGGTGTCCTCGGTCGCCTTCAGGAGTGCCTCGGCCGTCAGCTCGATGTCCAGGGCGATGGAACGAGCCGACTCGAACAGACGGTCGAGGTGTTCGCGGAGCTTGAAGACCCTACCGGCGTAGACGCGGATGCCCTCGAAAACGCCGTCACCGTACAGCAGGCCGTGGTCGTAGACGTTGATCATGGCCTGAGCCGGCTCGACGATCGTACCGTTGATCCAGACTTTGCCAGCCATGCTGGGCCTCCGAAAAGATCAGGCCACGGAAACGGCGGGTGCCGGCAACGGCGGGAGGACGGCAGGCGTCGTGGTGGCGTCGAGCTGTTCGACGCGCCCGTTCACCAGCTTGACGACCCGGTCGGTGGCAGACAGGATCTCCAGGTTGTGCGTGACCATGATGATAGTGAGCTTCTCCTGCCGGTTCAAGTCGCGCAGCAGGCCGATGATCTCGCTGCCGTTGGCGGCGTCGAGGTTACCCGTCGGCTCATCGGCCAGGAGGACGCGCGGCCGGCCCATCAGCGCGCGAGCGATCGCGGCCCGCTGCAACTCGCCGCCGGACATCTCGCGCGGCTTGTGGTGCAGGCGATGCCCCAGCCCGACTCGCTCGAGCAGTTCCTTGGCCCGCTTGCGCAGCGGCCCGGCCGAGCCGAACCAGCGCCAGAACGACTGCCGGATCATCTGCGGCATCAGCACGTTTTCCAGGGCCGACAGTTCCGGCAGCAGATGGTAGAACTGAAAGATGAAACCGAAAACGTGGTTGCGAAGCTGGTCACGCTCGCCGCTGGGCAGATGGTCGATCCGCCGACCGGCCAGGCTCACCTCGCCCTGATCGGGCCGATCGAGTGTGCCGAGCAGATGCATCAGCGTGCTCTTGCCGGAGCCGGACGCTCCGACGATGGCGAGGAACTCCCCCTCGGCCGTGTCCAGATCGACGCCGGTCAGCACCGGCACCTGAATGGCGTGTTTGCGGTACGTCTTGTGAACGTTCCGGGCGGTCAGCAGCATGATCATCTCCTTGCCGTTGGCGTTACTCGCCGCGCAGGGCCTGGACCGGATGTAGCACCGCCGCACGCAGCGCGGGCAGGACGCTAAAGGCCACGGCGATCGCCACCGCGCCGAGGTTGATCATGATCACCGTCGCGATCTGGACGTCGGTCGGAATGGTCTTGAAGTAGTAGACGTCGCCATTGAAGACCGACATGCCCGTCAGGTAGGCAAGGCCCTTCTCGATCTCGTTGATGTAGTGCGTGAACAGGAGCCCGCCGACGGTGCCGAGCAGGGAGCCAACCAGGCCCAGCAGCAGACCGTAGCCGAGGAAGATGGTCAGGATGCCCCAACTCGACGCACCCAGAGCCTTCATGATGCCGATGTCGCGCGTCTTCTCGATGACGATCATCGAGAAGATGGCCAGGATACCGAAGCCGGCCACGCCGACGATCAGGAACAGCAGCACGTTCAGGATGCCCTTCTCGACCCGGATCGCCCCCAGGAGCGGCCCCTGCTTGTCCTCCCACGTCTGCACGCCGACCGGGTAGCCGCGAAACAGACCGCGCAGCGTCTCGACCACCTTCGGAGCGTCGTTGTAATCCTTCAGGCGGATCTGTAACGACGTCGCCCGATCGGGCAGGTTGCGCAGTCGTTGCAGTTCCTTCAGCGGCAGGAAGGCGTAGTTCGCGTCGTACTCGCTCAGCTCCGAGCGGAAGTAATCGACGACGACGTAATGCTGATCGACCGGGTGCCACTGACTGTTCATCGTCAGGATGGTGGCGATGTCTCCCTCGTTGAAGATGCGGCGCTCGATCGGCGGATCGCCGGGCTTCTCGGCCGCCTCACGGAAGTGAGCCAGCGCGTAGCCGATGACGATGCCGGTCGGCTCGAAATCGATCTTCGGTGCGACGGGCGGTGGCTTGTTCGGATCGCGAACCGAGTCGAGGGCCTGGATGCTCGGCGGCCGCCAGTCCGGTTCGGCGTGGACGCCCTGACCCCAGACGGGCTCCTGTCCTTCCTGGCCCAGCTCGAGTTCACGCAACTGATTCGCGCCGAGGTGAAGCCGGCGTGAGGTGACACGTCGGTTCCACTCGTAGCGCTGGCGGGCCTCCGGCGTCAACTCGAAGCTCGGCTTCTGCCGGTTCTCCGGCCGCATCAGATACTCGGCGAAACCGCCCACCAGATGGCGACCCTCCGGCTCGATGCCGATCAGGCGGATCGGCCGGGTCATCGGACCCCGCCCTGTCCGAAACTGGATCATCGCGAAGATTTCGAGCGTCGGTGTCATCGCCTCGATCCGATCGGCCAGGTACGGATTCTGCCGGATCAGATCGATCTTGCCGTGCGGATCGGCAAAGCCTTCGTAGTCGTCCGCCTCGATGACGATGTCGGAGAGCAGAGCGTGGAGACGTTCGCGCAGCTTGGTGCTGAAGCCGGCCATGACGGCGTTCACGACGATCAGCGTGCCGACGCCGAGCATGACGCTGACGATGCAGACCATCGCCAGGTAGCGCGTGCGCAGATAACGCCAGCAGAGCAGCCAGATGTACACGGTCCACCTCCCTGGGGACTCTGAGGTTTCGAGGCTGCTCGTCGTGGGTGCGGTATTCATTGCGCCGCCGGCTTGGCGGCGGGGTTTTCGTCCGGCAAACCGGCAGCTAGGTCGCCTGCTCCGGTCGCAACAGCGGAAACAGAATCACGTCGCCGATCTTCGTCGTGTTGGTCAGGAGCATGATGAGCCGATCGATGCCGACACCGAGGCCGCCGGCCGGCGGCATGCCGTGCCGCTGGGCCGTGATGAATTCGTGGTCCATCTTCGCCATCGAGTCCTCTTCGCCCAGGCCGACGAGCTGACGCCGGAACGTCGCCTCCTGCGTGAGCGGATCGTTCAATTCGGTGTAGGCGTTCGCCAGTTCCATGCCGCGGACGTACAACTCGAAGCGCTCGGCGATCTCCGGCTGACCCGTCTTCCGCTTCGTCAGCGGACACAGGGCCGCCGGGTAGTCGATGACGAAGACCGGGCCGATGAGCTTGTCCTCGACGCAGTGTTCAAACAGTTCGTGAACGAGAACGTCGTGTTCCTTCGTCGCGCCGGTCTTGTCGGCGAGCGCCAGCCTGAACCGTCCGGCGGCCGTGCGGACGGCGTCGCGGTCGAGCATGTCGCAGCCGACGTGTTCGCGGAACAGGTCGGCGTACTTCAGGCGCTGGAACGGTGGCGTGTAGTCGATCGTGTGTTCGCCGTAGGGCCGCTGCATCGAGTCGCCCAGAGTGCGAACGCAGGCGGCGATCAGGCCCTCGGTCAGATCCATCATCGTCTCGTAGTTGCCGTACGCCTGGTACAGCTCGAGCATGGTGAATTCCGGATTGTGCTTCGGACTGATGCCCTCATTGCGGAAGACCCGGCCAATCTCGTAGACCTTCTCGATGCCGCCGATCAGCAGTCGCTTC
>CAYYJM010000373.1:707-4867 GCA_964471755.1 uncultured Alcaligenaceae bacterium | reverse complement strand
CTGGCGGCACAACCGCTGGTGGGATGGTCGTTTCCGGCGGCGGTACGACCGGAGCCGGCGTCGGCCCGACGGCCGGAATCGCTGGCGAGGCGGGCAAGGGGCCAACTCCTGGAATCGCTGGTGACGCCGGCAAGGGATTGGTCGGGACCGCGCCCGGCAGCGAGGGATTGGGAGACGGTGCCGGAGGCGTCGTCGCTGGCGGTGGACTGGGCGACGGAGCGGGTGACGTTCCCAGTGGGGCCGTGGGGGCTGGCGGTGTCGGCGGTTCCTGCTCCACGGCAGCGCCCAGCGGAGGCAAGGAATTGGCCGGCCCGGCTCCGAGGCCCGGAGCGGCAGGCGGTGGCGTCGGCAGACCCGGCTGGCCGGCGGCCGGAAGCGGAGTCAGTCCGCCCGGAAGTGGGGCCAGACCACCTGGCAGCGGAGCCAGACCGCCCGGCAGTGGCTCGACGGGCGGCATCACGGTTGTTGGTGAGGGGGACGTCGGTTGCGGTGGTCCCAACGGCAACGGTTGCGCCCCTCCCGGCCCCGTTCCCGTGGCTGGCGTCAGCGGAGCCATCGTTGTCGGCGACGGAGAGATCGGCGCTGGCACCGGATCACCGACGAACCGGGCCGGCAGAATGCGCGTTTCCGGCGGACTCTCCGGTGTCGGTCGCAAACCCAGCGGTGGCTGACCGACCATGGGTTCGACCTGCCCCGGCGTTGTCGCGACAGGTCGCGGGTCGCCCGGCGACGCGGCGGATGGACGGATGATCGGTTCGTGCTTCTCTGACTTCTCGTCCGAGGTCTTCTTTACCACGGCGGGGGACGATTCGGCGACCTCGGCAGGCCGCTCGCGAAAACGATCGGCCACGATCACTCCCACCAGGGAGAGAAAGGCCGTCGTCACCACCAGGCCGAGTTTCACTTCGCGTGACATGGCCACCTTTCTTTCTTGAAGGGCAGACAGGGCGTTTGGCGAGCGGCGCGAGCATCAGCCCGCCGGTTCTTGACTCGAAGAACCGGCGGGCTGACGCCGCGCCGCTCGCCATCACCTACAGTCGATTTACTCCGGCTCACCGACCGTGCGGGCGGAGGTGCTTTTCTCCTGGGTGTACTGCCGCCAGCGCGACACGTCCCACAGTTCCAGGTGATCGTCGATGCCCACCAGGACCACTTCCTGATGCAGGCCGGCGAACTGAGCCAGCTTCTCCGAGATGGTGACCCGGCCTTCCGGACTGATCGGCAGCTTCTCTGTCTGAGCGAAGTAGAGCCGCTTGAACACCCGGACATCGACCTCGCGAGCGGACGACTTCTCCAGCCGTTCGGCCAACCGATTGAGGTGGGCCTGGTTGGTCAGCCAGAGGCACTGATCGGGGCCCGGCGAGACAAGGATCGTCGGGCTATCGCCCAGCTGATCCCGGATGGCTCGCGGCAGAGTCACGGTTCGCTGTTCGTCCAGATTGCAGGGGAACGTCCCGGTCATTGGCAGAACGACCTTCAGGCGAGCGATCGCCTCGCGGCGCATCGCGGGCAAGGGCCGAACCGCCTCGACGTCCTCCGTCGGGATGCAGGCGTCGGCCGGCAGATAGACGGTTTCGCCGAGACCGAAGATCTTGTCGCCGCGCAGGCTCGGGTTCAGCCGCAGGATCTCTGGCGATCGCTCGACTGTGCCCAGCGTCTTGCGGGCGATCTCACGGACAGTCTCACCGGCATGGCGAACACGGTACATCTGCGTCGGCCCGGCCGGCGTCAAGGGCGGCTCGCCGGGCTCGGAAGGCAATGCCGAGTGCGGCGTCGGCCGGAACGTTCGCGGCGATTCCTGGTAGGGCACCTGCTGCACTGGTGCAGGCGTGACCGGAGCCACCGGCGTGGTGACGGGCGACAAGGGGGCCACCGGCGGGGGCAGGTCCGGTAGGCTCGGGGTCGGTGGAGTGACGGTCGGCGCGGGCGGCGTCTGCTCCGTGAATGCCGTCGGCATCAGGCCACTCGGCCGGGGTGAGGGCCGGGTGGACAGGACCGGGGTCGCCGGAGTCGTGCGGATCGCCGGAAGCGGTTCCGGCAACGGCGGCGGTTCCTGAGCCACGGCCGGCAACGGCGCGATCGGGGCCGTCGCGCTCGACGTGGCCGGAGCCTCTCGCAGGAAGGGCGGCGGCGCGATCGGTCGCGCCTCCAGTAGACTGCCGGGCCGTAGGGTCGGCAGACTGATCGGCCCCACCCGGCCGCCAATGTCACTACTCGGAGTCACGGTCGGGGGGACGTTCGCCGGCAGGGCGGGGGGCGATAATGGCAGCGCCATCGGCGGCGCGGTCTCGCCCGAGGCGGCCGCCTGGTTGGCGCACCACTTGCTCACTCCGACGATCGCCAGCAGGCAGATCACCCCGCCCAGCGCCATCCATTTCCACTGGGTCGTTCGCATCGGCATCCTTGCTCCTCTCCTGGGCGTCGCGACGGGAACGCGACGCCGGTCCTCAACTACGGTCTTTCCGACACGGTCATGACGCCAGGCGCACCGCCCAGCGCAGCTTGGCACTGCGCGAGCGCGGGTTCTGCCGGGTCTCTTCCTCACTCGCCTCGATCGGTTTGCGGGTTCCGACCTGCCACAGGGCCTGGTCCCGGAACGCCTGCTTGACCAGGCGATCTTCCAGCGAGTGGAAGCTGATCAGCGCCGCCCGACCGCCGGGCCGCACGCAGCGCGGCAGCACCTCCAGAAGCCGGCGCAACACGCGCATCTCGTCGTTGACGGCGATCCGCAGCGCCTGGAAGGTCCGCGTCGCCGGATCGATCTTGCCGGCTCCGCGCGGCACGCACGAGCGCACCAGAGCGGCCAGCTGTCCGGTCGTCTCCAGCGGTTGCTGCCGACGGGTCTCGACGATCCGTCGGGCGATTCGCCGACTGAAGCGTTCCTCGCCGAACTGGAAGATCAGGTCGGCCAGGTCGCGCTCGCTCAGACGTGCCAGCAAATCGCTGGCCGTCTCGCCCTCGTCGCGGTTGAGGCGCATGTCGAGCGGTCCGTCCTGACTGAAGGTCAGCCCGCGGTGCGGGTCGTCCATCTGATCGGAGCAGAAACCGAGGTCGGCCAGCACGCCATCCACCTGTTCCAGTCCCGCCTCGCGCAGGATGCGGGGAAGTTCCTCGAAATTCGCCGGCACCAGTGTGACCGGCAAGCCGGCCAGCCGTGGTGCCGCCAGGGCGAGCATCGTCGCGTCCTGATCCAGGCCGAGTAGTCGGCCGGTGCCGCCGAGCGGTTCGGCCAGCAGACGCGCGTGTCCGCCGGCTCCGACCGTGCAGTCCACGAGGACCTGTCCAGGCCGCGGGTCGAGCGCGGCGAGAACCTCGGCGGGTAGCACGGATCGATGACGCGCTGCGGGTTGATTCAAGGGGTCGTTCATGCGGGTAGCTTACGGCACCGACCAGGGGCACGGGTCCAGAGAAGGGACCGAGGATCGGTCACGGGAACGTCAGAGAGGTTCATCGATGCGCTGGCGGAAGGCCGAATACTCGGCTTTCCACCGTTCCTTCTCACAACCTCACTCTAGCACGACCTCTTTCCAGGATTCAAGCCGGACCTCGCCGGGCATGACGCGATCGAGAACCTCGCGCACGGTCCGGGCCAGGGCGTCGGGGCGGAACGGCTTGGCGACATAGCACTGAATCTCGCGCCGGCATTCCTCCGCCAGGTAGTCCGCCGAGTAGCCGCTGGTGAGGATCACGCGGACGTGTGGGTTGATCTGTCGGATCAGCTGGAGCGCATCGCGTCCCGACAGACGCGGCATGGTCAGATCGAGGATCACCAGCGCGATTTCGGCATGGTGAGCGCGGTAGCTTTCGACGGCGCTGACACCGTCCTCGGCGAGGATCACCTGGTAACCGTGTCGTTGCAGAATCAGCCGGCCCAGGCTACGCAGGTTCGCGTCGTCGTCGGCAAACAGGATCGTCTCGGAGCCGCCGTCCGGAGGCACGAAGGCGGGTGCTTCCTCTTCCCTTGTGGCCGCCAGGCAGCGAGGTAGATACAGGTCGAAGGTCGTCCCGACGCCGACGGTGCTGGAGCAGTCGATCCAGCCGTGGTGCTGCTGAACGATGCCGAAGACCATGGCGAGGCCCAGGCCCGTCCCCTTGCCTGTCCCCGCGGCCGTGAAGAACGGCTCGGAGCTCCGGGTCTGCGCCGCTGGCGTTGTGCCGCA